>JAICJR010000220.1 GCA_025928345.1 Thermoleophilaceae bacterium
GCGGCCGCGAAGGACCGCGGTCAGTGGAACTACTGGCGCGGCCAGATCCAGCGCGACGAGAAGGCCGTGGCGCAGGCGCTGGCCGGGCTCAAGCCGCTCGGCTACAAGCTCAGCTGAGCCGCCCGCCGCGCGCCACCCGCAGCGCCAGCGCGAGCTCCAGGCGGCCCTGCGGCTCGTCGAGCGTCTTGCCGAGCAGGTCGCGCAACTGGCCGAGCCTGTAGCGCACCGTCTGCACGTGGACGTGTAGGCGCTCCGCCGCTGGACGCGCCTCGCCCTGCGCGTCGAGCCATGCGGCGAGCGTGTCGAGCAGCCGCTCTCGCGTGGCTGCCGGAAGCTCGTCGAGCGCGGCCAGGCGACGCCGCGCGAGGTCCTCGGCAAGCGCGCCGCCGCTGTGGAGGATGAGGTCGAGCAGGTGCTCGTCCGCCACCACGAGTGCGGGCCTGCCTTCGCGCGCGACGGCCTCGAGCGCGAGCCGTGCGCGCTGGGCCGATTCGCGAGCGTCATCGGGCCCGACGGCGGGGCCGATGGCGGCGGAGGCATCGCGCAGCGCCGCCCTCAGCTCGGCGTGCCTGCCGGGCGCGCTCGGATCGGGAACCACCGCCCAGCCAAGCCCCTCGAAGGTGGCGAAGCGAACCGGCTCGGCCAGGCGAGCGCCCGTGCGATCGAGGTTGGGCGACTGGAAGGCGAGCACGGCGAGGCTGTCCGGAAGCCCCCAGTCGGCCGCCTCGGCCATCCGCTGGATGTCCGCCGCGGGCGGCTGCGGCTCGGCGAGCAGCGCCTCGATCAGCCGGCGCGTGTGCTCTTGCCGCTCCCGCAGCGCGAGCGACTGCTCGTAGGTGTAGCCCTCGGCGGTGACGGCGGAGATCTCGTCGATGTAGGCGAACATGCCCTCGGCGAGCGTGTACAGCTCGTGCGGCTCCACCCCGGCCGCGTCCCCCGCCCGCGCCATCCCGCGCCAGGCCACCCGCGCGCCGGCGCGGTACGCGCTCAGCAGTGCGTCGAGTGAGCGTCCGCTGCGCGCCTCGCCGCGGCCGAAGGCGAAGTACACCTCGCGGCCGGGCAGCTGCGTCTCGTCGCCGCCGGCGACCAGCTCGAGGAAGCCCTCGAGCGCCTGCTGCACGCCGATGCGCACGTTGCGGTCGAGCCCGCGCTCGTAGGCGGGAACCGCGGTCTGCACCGCGTCGATGATCTCCTCCACAAGCGCCGGAAGCGCGGGTTGGAGGCGCGCGGCCACCTCGGGAGAGATCGCCTCCCAGGGCGGGGCGGTTTTGTGCAATCGCTCAAATTCCGTACGCGGCATTGTGGCCTAATGCTCTAGAAGGGCTTGGAACACGTCCGTACGCTCAAAAGGATGTCAAGACTCGAGCGCAACGCCAACATCACGGCGGCGATCCTGCCGTTCGTCGGCTTCATCGCCGCGGTGGTGCTGCTGTGGAACGAGGCCGTGAGCTGGCGCGATCTCGCGATCTTCGGCGGGATGTACTTCGTCACCGCGCTCGGCGTGACCGTGGGCTACCACCGGCTCTTCACCCACCGCGCCTTCGATGCGCCGCGACCGGTGCGCTACCTGTTCGCCGTGCTTGGGTCGATGGCTGTGCAGGGGCCGCTGATCGATTGGGTGGCCGACCACCGCAAGCACCACGCCTTCACCGACACCGAGGGCGATCCGCACTCGCCGCATCACGACCATGGCGAGGGCTTCAAGGGCGCGATGGAGGGGCTGTGGTACGCGCACATGGGCTGGCTGTTCGTCACGCAGGGCACGGCGGAGAAGCGCCGCTTCGCCGCAGACCTCCTCGAGGACCGCGGCATGCGCAAGATCAGCCGCAACTTCCCGTGGCTCGTGCTGCTCGGCCTGGCGATCCCGTTCGCGCTCGGCTACGGCCTGAGCGGCTCCCTCGCCGGCGGGCTCACCGCTTTGTTGTGGGGCGGGTTCGTTCGCATCTTCCTCGTCCACCACGTCACCTGGAGCGTGAACTCGGTGTGCCACTTCTTCGGCCGCCGCCGCTTCGACACCGACGACTTCTCCACCAACGTCTTATGGCTCTCAGTGGTGTCACTTGGCGAGTCCTGGCACCACAACCACCACGCGTTCCCGCGCTCCGCGTTCCACGGGCTGCGCTGGTGGGAGATCGACCTGTCCGGCCTGATCATCCTGGGGATGAGGAAGGTGGGGCTGGCTCGCAACGTCGTGCTCGTGAGCCGCGAGCGCCAGCTCGAGCGCGCAGCCGGGGCGCCGCCCGCCCGCCGCGGCGAGCTCGTCAGCGGTCGGTCGTAAGCACGGCCACGCAGTCGATCTCCACGGCCGCGCCGAGCGCGAGCGCGCTGCAGCCGACGGTGATCCGCGCGGGCGGGCTGTCGCCGAACACGCTCGTGTAGGCCTCGTTCATGTCGTCGAACGTGGTCATGTCGGTGAGGTAGACGTTCACCTTCACCACGTCGTCGAGCGAAGCGCCGCACTCCTCGAGGATGCGCTTTATGTACTCGAGCGCCTGGAGCGTCTGGCCCTTCACGTTGCCGACGAGGTTGAAGTCCTCGTCGGTGCCGAGCGTGCCCGCCACGTGGATCACGTCGCCCACCTGCACAGCGTGGGAGAACGCGGGCAGCCGGGGCACACCGTCGACGTTCACTCGGCGCTTCACGCCGACAAGGATGCCCTATGCGCCAGGGCAAGGGCGACCCGCCCGATCCCGGGCCGCCCTCACCTGTATGACGCCTGCGCCTCCCGGAAGCTTCCCTGCTCCGCGCCGTGCCTCCACGTGACCACGGCGCGTGCGCCGCGGGCGGGCACGAGCGTGATGTGCTTCATGCGAGGCGGCTCCGGCTCGGGACGGTCGGCGCGCAGATCGAGCTCGGACAGGATCGTGCGCAGCACCGTCTTCATCTCGAAGGTGGCGAACGCCGCGCCGAGGCAGCGGCGCGTCCCGCCTCCGAACGGAATCCACGTGTACGGCTCGGGCTGAGCGTCGAGGAAGCGCTCGGGATGGAAGTCGCGCGGCCCGGGCCAGTGGGAGCCGGAGCGCTGCACCACGCCGATCGCCGGCATCACCGTCACGCCCGCCGGGAGCTTGTAGCCGGCCACCTCCACGGGCTTCTTGAGCTTGCGCGCGACGTCGAAGATCACCGGGCGCAAGCGCAGGGTCTCCTTCACAACGGCGTCAAGGTACGCGTCCTCGCCGGCGTCGATCTCCTCGCGCACGCGAGCGAGCGCAGCCGGGTTGCGGAGCAGCCGCTCGAACGCCCACGCGAGGCCCGTGGCGGTGGTCTCGTGACCGGCCAGCAGCAGCGTGATGAGCTGGTCGCGCAGCTCCTCGTCCGTCATCGGCTGCTCGCCCTCGGAGCCGCGGATGAGCAGCGACAGGATGTCCGCGCGCTGGTCGAGCCGCGGGTCCTCGCGACGGCGGCGGATCTCGTCGTACAGGACACCGTCGACGGTGCGCTTCAACTCGTCGAAGCGGCGCCACGGCCCGACCGCGTTCAGCCGGGGATAGACCCAGGACAGCATCACCACCGGCCCGAAGCTGACGAGTCCGGGCAGCAGCCGGCGCAGCTCGGCCAGGCGCGCCTCCTCCTCCACGCCGATCACCGCGCGCATGATCACCTCGAGCGTGATGGCGTTCATCCGCGGGTGGAGCTCCATCTCAGCTCCCATCGGCCAGCGGGCGATCTCCTCGCGCGTGACGTGCTCGATCACCTCGCCGTAGCGGCGAACGCTCTCGCCGTGGAAGGGCGGCAGCATGCGGCGGCGCTGGCGCAGGTGCTCGTCCTCGTCGAGGATCAGCACCGAGTGCCGGCCCATCACCTTGGCGAGCACCGTGCCATTTGCCTCGCCGGCGTGGAACACGGAGGTGTCCCCCGTGAAGACGCGCTTGATCTCCTCCGGCTCCGTGATGTACACGAGCGTGCCCATCGGGGCGAGCCGAATGGTGAACACGGGCCCGTAGCGGTCCATGCAGCGCTCGATGAAGCGGTCGATCCCTCGCCACAGAAGCAGCGACTGGACGGCAATCGGCCAGCGCGGTCCTGGTGGCAATCCCCTGCGTGACGACCTCACTGCGCACCTCCTCGGGCGATGATCCGGTCACAAGTTATACAGACGTATAAGACATACGTCCGTCAGCCCTCCTACACTCGGCTCGATGGGTCATCGGGAAGCGCTGCTCGAGGGCGCCCGCACGTGCCTCGAGGAGAAGGGATACGCGCGCACCACGGCGCGCGATCTGGTGGCAGCGTCGGGCACCAACCTGGCGTCGATCGGCTACCACTTCGGCTCGAAGGAGCGGCTGCTCAACCAGGCGATCGGCGCGGCTTTTGAGGAGTGGACCGAGCGCGTGGGCGAGCTCGCGTCCTCGGCGAAGGATGCCTCGCCACTCGAGCAGGCAGAGGTGAGCCTGGTGGCGATGCTCGACAGCTTCGAGGAGTACCGCGGAGTGATGGTCGCGTTCGTGGAGGCCATCGCGCAGGCTGAGCGATCGCCCGAGCTGAAGGCGCAGCTGGCGGATCTGTACCGGGACTGCCGCGCGCGGATCGCGCAGATGATCCGAGCCTCGCTCGGCGACGACGCGGACGCCGCCGGCAGCGTGCCGGACACGCTCGCGTCTTTCTTCATGGCCGTGTGCGACGGGATCGCACTGCAGTGGCTGCTCGACCCCGAGCGCGCGCCCGATGGCGAGGAGCTCGTGGGCGCCCTGCGCGGGGCGCTCGCATATTCAGCGGCCCGTTTTCCGTCAGGCTGATTTATCCTGGTCCCTCAACGCGGAGGAGGGGCTCGTGAAGGTCAGGGATCGACTAA
>JAICJR010000262.1 GCA_025928345.1 Thermoleophilaceae bacterium
AGCGCGCGCACGCCGACGCGATTCCAGGCCTCGAGATCGAGGCGAACGACGTGCGCTGCACACACGCCGCGGCGGTCGCGCAGATCGACAGGGAGCAGCTGTACTACCTGATGTCGCACGGCCTCCCGCGCGAGCAGGCCACGCGCCTCGTGATCGAGGGCTTCCTGGCGGAGCTCGTTGAGCGCTTCCACGAGGGCCCGGTGCGCGAGCAGGTGGGCGGCGCGCTCGAGCGCAGGCTCGCCGAGCTGCTTGCCTGAAGCTCGCGTTACCTCCGCCGACTCGCTCTCACTACCGGAGCTCGCGGCGCTCTTCAACGAGGGCTTCTCGGACTACCTCGTGCCGATGCGCCTCAGCGAGGACCACTTCGCCGACCACGTGAGGAACAACGACATCGACCTGTCCTGCTCGCAGGTGGTGGTGGAGGACGAGCCGGTGGCGTTCGCGCTCGTCGCGCTGCGCGGCGAGGATGCGTGGATCGGCGGCATGGGGACGGTGCCGGCGCAGCGGCGGCGCGGTCTGGGCGAGCGGGCGCTTGTGGCGTCAATGGAGGAGACGTCGGACCGCGGCACCTCCAGCGTTTGGCTCGAGGTGATCGACCGCAACGAGCCGGCCATCGGGCTCTACGAGAAGCTCGGCTTCGAGCTCCTTCGGGACCTGATCGTTTGGTCACTCGTGCCGCCGGACGATCCGCCGCCGCCGTCACAGGAGGTCGAGGTGGAGCAGGCGCGGCTGTGGATCGCCGAGCACCGCCAGAGCCGTGAGCCGTGGCAGCGCACCGACGCCGCGCTCCGGCACATGCATGGGCTGCGAGCGCTCACGGTCGAGAGCGGTGCCGCGGTGATCTACCGCTCGGCCGGGGATACCACCATCGCGCTGCAGATCGGCGCCACCGACGAGGAGGCGGCCGCCGATGCCCTGCTCGCCGCGGCAAGCGGAGCGTCTGCTCTTCGCCTGTCGAACGCCCCGGCCGGCGAGCCCGCCTCGCGCGCGCTCGAGCGCCTCGGCGCCGAGCAGGTGGCCTGGCAGCACGAGATGCGCCTGGCTCTTTAAGCGTTCCCGGTAATCTCCGCGGCGTCGTCCGCGAGCTCCGCGCGGCTTGGTCCACCGGCGCGCCGCGGCTTTTTAACGAGGAGGGAACCAACCGATGTCGCTTCGCATCCGCGTGCTGCTGGCTGTCGCCGCTGTCTCGCTTGTCGCCGTGCCCGCGGCCCACTCCGCCGCCAAGAAGCAGTTTTACCTGTCGCTCGGCGACTCGTACGCCGTCGGGTACCAGGACAGCCTGAAGCACACGACGCACAACGGCTTCGCGGACCAGCTCGTCCCGCTCGCGCGAAAGAAGGGCTACCACCTCACGCTTGTGAATCAGGGCTGCGGCGGAGCGACGACCACCTCGATGCTGCAGCAGAAGGGCTGCGCGGCGGCCGCGCTCGCGCCCGGTGCCGCCAACTACCCGGGCCAGACGCAGGTGCAGGCGGCGGTCTCCTTCATCAAGAAGCACAAGAAGCAGATGGGCCTCGTGACGATCTCGATCGGCGGGAACGACGTGGACGTCTGCATCCCGCAGGCGGACCCGAACACCTGCGTGGCGCACAACATGAAGGGCGCGGTGCGAAACCTGGAGAGCATCGTCAAGCAGCTGAGGCGCGCGGGGGGCAAGTCGCTGCGCATCGTCGGGACCACCTATCCGGACGTGGTGCTTGGCGCGTGGGTGCGCCAGGACGTTTTCGGCACGAACGCGTTCACGCTGGCGACGGAGTCGCTCACGTCGTTCGACAAATTCATCAACCCTGGCCTGGCGAAGGCGTACAAGAGCGAGCATGCAAAGTTCGTCGACGTCACCCGGGCAACCGGTGCGTATGGCCGTTTCGACACGACGACCTTGGCGCCGTACGGCACGGTCCCGAAGCCCGTGGCGACGGTGTGCAAGCTCACGTACTTCTGCAGCCTCCTCGGCATCCACATGACCACGCCGGGGTACGGGATCATCGCGAGGCTGGTCGACGCGACGCTGCCAAGGCACCACTGACAGCACCTGTCACATAGGCCGGGACCCAAACGTCTTGGTGTGCAAACGTATGAAAAGGAGGCACACCAATGACCCCCAAGTTTCCGGCGGCGCGCATCCAGCTCGACGAGGTCGCGCCGAAGCCAGTGGCGGCGATACTGCGCGTCGAGCGCTCGATCGAGCTCGATCCTGCGCTGCATGACCTGGTGAGTCTGCGGGCGTCGCAGCTGAACGGCTGCGCGTTCTGCATCGACATGCACTGGAAGGACGCGCGGGCGCGCGGGGAGAGCGAGGAGCGGCTCTACATGCTGAGCGCGTGGCGCGAGAGCGACCTCTACGACGCGCGCGAGCAGGCCGCGCTCGAGCTCTGCGAGGCGATGACGTTCATCGCCGATGGCCACGTGCGCGACTCGGTGTGGGCGCGCGTCCGCTCTGAGTTCACCGAGCAGGAGACCGCGCAGCTCGTGTACGCGATCGCGGCGATCAACACCTGGAACCGGCTCCAGATCACCTCGCGGGCGGAGCCCGGGCACTACCAGGCTGGTGATCTCGCCGCCGTGGCGTGATGGGAACGAGCACGCCGCTGCCGACCGCCGGGGCCGCCTTCAGCGAGCTCCGGCGGCTGATGTTCTCGATCGCCTATCGCATGACGGGAAGCGTGAGCGACGCGGAGGACATCGCGCAGGAGGCGTTCATCAGGTTCGAGCGCGCGCGGCGGGATGGCACCGAGGTGGAGTCGCCCCGGGCGTGGCTGGCGGCGGTGACCACGCGGCTTGCGATCGACCACCTGCGCTTGGCGCGCAGGCAGCGCGAGAGCTACGTCGGCCCCTGGCTGCCGGAGCCGCTGGTGGCCGAGTCCGCGCCCGGCCCGGATGAGAACGCCGAGGTGGCGGACACGCTTTCGCAGGCATTTCTCGTGATGCTCGAGACCCTCTCGCCGGTCGAGCGTGCCGTGTTCCTCCTGCACGAGGTGTTCGGCTACGACTACCCGGCGGTGGCGGACGCGGTGGGGAAGAGCGAGCAGAACTGCCGGCAGATCGCCGTGCGCGCTCGGCGCCACGTAGACGCGCGCCGGCCGCGCTTCGACCCCGACGAGCGCCACCGGCAGGAGCTGTTCGAGCGTTTCGTGGCTGCCTCCGAGACCGGTGACACCGACGGGCTGAAGGAGCTGCTCGCCGCGGACGTC
>JAICJR010000100.1 GCA_025928345.1 Thermoleophilaceae bacterium
ATCGCCAGCATCGGCATGGTCGAGCACGTGGGCGAGGAGAAGATCGACCTGTACGCCGAGCGGCTGTCGGAGCTGGTGAAGCCGGGCGGCATGCTGCTCAACCACGGCATAGCCCGCCTCGATCCGGGCGACGTGATCGGCGGCCCCTTCTCCGACCGCTACGTGTTCCCCGACGGCGCGCCGCTCCAGCTCTCGCGCGTCCTGGCCGCGATCGAGCGCGCGGGCTTCGAGGCGATCCACATCGAGGGCTTCCGCGAGGACTACGCCGAGACGCTGCGCCACTGGGCGCGCCGCCTCGACGAGAACATCGACGAGGCGCGACGGCTCGCGGGCGACGAGCGGGTGCGCGTCTGGCGCCTCTACCTGCGCGCGGCGCGCAACGGCTTCGAGACCGGCTTCACCTCCGTTTACCAGGTGCTCTGCCGGATCTAGACTGGCCAGTGTGAACGCGATCGCCGCTCGTGCGGTCCGGACGCCCGCCTGGCGGGTGGCGATGAGCGTGCTCGACGCGCTCCTGGCGATCACGATCGCCACACTGGCGGTGGCCGCGCTCGAGGGCCTCACCTCGGCGGCCAACCTGCGCGTCATCTATCTGCTCGCGGTGCTGTTCGTGACCATCCGGCGCGACGAGGCCACGGCGATCGCCACCGCCATCGGCAGCGTGCTCGCGCTCAACTTCTTCTTCGTCGAGCCGCGCCACCAGCTGCGCATATCTCACTCGGAGGACGTGGTCGCGCTCGGCGTCTTCCTCGTGGCCGCGCTGGTAGTGGGACGCCTCGCCGCCACCTCACGCGAACGCGCGCTGCGCGCGGAGAGCCGCGAGCGCCTCGCGCGCGTGCGCGAGCTCGAGGCACGGCTGATCGCCGGCGTGGCAGCCGAAGTGCTGGCCGGCGCGAGCATCGAGGAGCGCCTGCCGAAGATCGCCGCCGAAACGACGGACGAGGACGGCCGGCCGCTGATCAGAGTGGACCTGCGGCCGGTGCCCGCCGAGGCGAAGGACGAGCACGCCGTCCCCCTACGGACCGGCAACCGCTCCGGCTGGCTGTACGTGCGCAAGGGCATCGGCTGGGAGCGCGACGATGCAGCGCGCCTTGCTGCCGCGCTCGCCCGGCTGGTCGACGTGGCACTAGAGCGCGAGCGGGTGGCAACGCAGTCCGCGGACGCCGAGGCCACGCGCCGGGCCGACGTGATGAAGACCGCTGTGCTCCACGCGGTGTCTCACGACTTCCGCTCGCCTCTCACCGCGATCACCACCGCCGCGAGCGGCCTGCGCGAGGGCGCGCTGTCAGAGCGCGATCGCGCGGATCTCCTGAACGTGATCGAGAGCGAGTCGCAGCGGCTGGCGCGCATGGTCACGGACCTGCTCGACCTCTCGCGCATCCAGGCCGGCGCCGTTGACCCGCGTGCTGACTGGGTGGACCTGCGCGACGTTGTGGCCGGCGCCGCCGCCCAGGTGCGCGCGGCGGGGAGCGACCACGAGGTGTCGATCCAGCTGCCCGACGATCTGCCGCTCGTGCAGGCGGACGCGTCACAGCTCGAGCGGGTGTTCTCCAACCTGATCGACAACGCGGTGCGCTTCTCGCCGCCGGGCGTGCCCGTGCGCATCAGTGGCGGCAGCAGCGGCGGTCGCGTGACGGTTCGCGTGACCGACCGTGGGCGCGGCATACCGGTTGCGCAGCGCACTCAGGTGTTCGAGCCGTTCTTCCGCGGCCGCGACCCGCGGGCCGGCTCCGGGCTCGGACTCGCCATCTGCCGCGGCTTCGTGGAAGCCAACCATGGGCGCATCCAGCTCAGCATGTCTGACGGCACCTCGTTCGCCGTCTCGTTCCCGGTCGCGCGCCAACCGGCCCCGTCGGCGTGACGAAGACCGGGGAGCACGTGCTCGTCGTCGACGACGAGCCGCAGATCCTGCGCGCGCTCGGCGTGATCCTCCGCAACGCCGGCTATCAGGTGGACACGGCGGCGACGAAGTCCGAGGCGCTCGACGCGGTGTCGGTGCGGCCACCCGACGCGATGGTGCTCGACCTCGTGCTGCCGGACGGCAGCGGCGTGGACGTGACTAGCGAGGTCCGCACGTGGAGCAACCTCCCCATCATCGTGCTCTCAGCGGTGGGCGACGAGCGGGAGAAGGTGCGCGCGCTCGACGTCGGTGCCGACGACTACATCACCAAGCCGTTCGGCACCGAGGAGCTGCTCGCCCGCCTGCGCGCGGTGATGCGGCGGGCGGGTGACGAGCGCGACGAGCCGGTCGTGCAGGTCGGCGCGCTGTCGATCGACCTCGCCGACCGCCGCGTGACGCGCGACGGCCAGGAGGTCCACCTAACGCCGATCGAGTTCGACATCCTGCGCGAGCTCGCCGGCCACCCCGGCAAGCTCGTCACTCAGCGCCAGCTCCTGCAGGCCGTGTGGGGACCGGGCTACGACCTCGAGACGCATTACCTGCGCGTGCACGTGGCGCACATCCGCGCGAAGATCGAGCCCGACCCCTCGCACCCCAGCTACCTCGTGACCGAGCCGGGCGTGGGCTACAGGCTGCGCGAGCCGGTGCCTTAGCGGAATCTCTACGGGCGCCCGCGCTTTCTTAGCGGGGCGTTGACGGCCGCCGCTCCACCATCGAATGAGATGGCAAGAGTGGTCGAACGCGGGCTGCGCCGGACCGTCGGGGTGCCGGGGTTGTTCGCAACGGCCTACGGCAACGTTGGCTCGTCCATCTACTACGCGCTCGGCCTGGTTGCGGCGCATGCGCTCGGGCTCACGCCGCTCGTGTTCATCTTCGCCGGCGGCCTGTTCGCCCTCACCGCGAAGACGTACGCGGAAGGCGCGTCGATGTTCCCCGAGGCCGGCGGCTCGTCCTCGTTCGCCCGCCACGCCTTCAACGAGGTGGCGTCCTTCTTCGCCGGCTGGGCGCTCACGCTCGACTACATCATCACGATCGCGATCAGCGCGTTCTTCGTGCCGCACTACCTGAGCGCGTTCTGGCCGGCCCTGCACCATCCGCCGGGCGACGTGATCGGCGGCGTGATCACGATCGCAGTCCTCGCCGCGCTCAACATCCGCGGGCTGCGAGAGTCGGCGAACCTCAACATCTTCCTCGCCGTCACCGACCTCCTCACGCAGGTCATGCTCGTGGTGCTCGGCGCGGTGCTGATCTTCCACCCGGCCACGCTCATCAACCAGGTGCACCTGGGCGTGGCGCCGAGCTACCGCGAGCTGATCTTCGCCCTCTCGATCTCGATGGTGGCGTACACGGGCATCGAGACCGTGTCGAACATGGCCGAGGAGGCGCGCGACCCCGACGAGGACGTGCCGCGCTCGGTGAACTACGTGCTGATCGCGGTGCTCGGGATCTTCACGGGCATCTCGCTGATCTCGCTGATGGCGCTGCCTGTGACGCAGGATGCGGGAGGCCACTACAGCACCCTGCTCGGCACGAGGTACGTGAACGACCCGGTGCTCGGCATCGTGTCCGCCCTCCCGCTCGGGCACGAGCTGCAGACGATCCTGAGGTACTACGTCGGCGTGCTCGCGGCCACGATCCTCGTGATCGCCACGAACGCGGGGCTGATCGGCATTTCGCGCCTCTCCTGGTCGCTCGCCAAGCACCGCCAGCTGCCGGCGATCTTCGCGAGCGTCCACCCCCGCTACCGCACACCCTGGTTCACGATCGCGTTCTTCTCCGTGCTCGCGGCGATCCTGCTGATCCCGGGGAAGACCGACTTCCTCGGCAACCTCTACAGCTTCGGCGCGATGCTGTCGTTCACGACCGCGCACGTGGCGATCGTGGTGCTGCGCTACAAGCAGCCGGATATCAAGCGCCCCTACCGCGTGCCCTGGAATGTCCCCTTCCGTGGCGGGTCGCTGCCACTGGCTGCGGTGGTCGGCGCCATCGGCACGTTCGTCGCGTGGGCGTCGGTGGTGGCGCTCCACAAGGAGGCGCGCACCGTTGGCGTGGGCTGGATGGTGATCGGGATCGCGGGCTACTTCTGGTACCGCCACTCACAGGGCCTCGACCCGAAGGCGCAGTACACGATGACCGGGCCGAAGGCGCCCGAGGGCTTCTCGGAGCTGGCCTACGGGTCGGCACTCGTCCCGATCTTCGGCGAAGACGTGAGCGCCGGCGCCCTGCGGCGCGCCGCCAAGCTCGTGGGCGAGAACGCCGTGGTCGACGCCGTGTACGTGATCGAGGTGCCGCCCCAGCTCTCCCTCGAAGCCGGGATGCAGGACGAGGAGCGGCGCGCCGAGGCGCTGCTCGACGCCGCCCGCCTCCGCGCCCGCGAGTCGAAGCTCAAGCTGCGCACCAGCGTGATCCGCACACGCAACCCCGGCATGGCGCTCGTGGACGAGGCGCGCAGCCGCGGCTCGGAGATCGTCTACTTCGATATGGCCCACGCGCCCCAGGGCGAGCGCGTGTTCGGCCCGATCACGAGCCCGCTGCTGCGCGAGCGCCCGTGCCGGATCGTGATCGAAACGGTGCCGCCGGGCGCGCCGCCCGCGGCGCGCCTAAACGGACAAGTCGCATCCAGGCACACCGCCCCAGTCGGCTAGTGGGAGGGCACCTGCTCCGTCTCTGACTGGATGTCCCAGCCGGCCTGCACCGGATCCAGGAAGTACGGCGGATCGTGGTAGCGCAGGGCGTCGTCGTACGTGTAGTTCTTGATGTAGCCGGACTGGACTCCGCTCGAGTCGAAGGTCCCGACGGTGCCGCGATATTCCTGCGCGATCGCCCCGACCACCTTCAGGGTGCCGAGCGGCGCGCCGCAGTCCCAGTTGTCGACGATGAAGCCGTGCTTGAGCGAGAGGATCGCCGCGTCGATCTCCGGGTTGGATAGCACTCCCACGCCCGCGTCCTCGCCTGAGCTCGGCGTGAAGTTGCTGGTGCAGCGAAGGCGGCTGTCGCGCGAGGGGTGGTAGACGCGCACGAAGTTGTTCGCGATCAGTCCGACGGCAGCCGTCGTGCCCGACTTCCGCAGGATGCTGCCGTCGATGATGATGTCGTTGTCGGCGGCGATCGTGAGATCAACGGCCGCGGCATTGCTCCCGGAGCCGGTATGCACCCAGGCATCGCCGCAGCCACTTCCGGACGGATAGGTCTCGCTGGTGACGAAATCGTTCGAGCAGGTTCCGTTCTGGACGTAGATGACGCCGTTGGCGTACGGGCAGCTCTTGGTCACGCCGTTCTGGGTGATCGAGATGCTCGTGCCGTTGATCGTGATGTGCGTCGGCCCGGTGAGGATGCAGTCCGCGTGGGTCTTCAGGGTCGCGTTGCTCGGCGGCATCACGAGCCCCGTCTGGTTCGGCTTCGGCGTGCTGTTGAGCGTCGGGCTCGAGCTGGCGCCGCTGCAGGTGTAATAGAAGTTCGGCGCCGCGGTCTGCAGTAGGTCCTTCTTGCCGGCGCGGCCGAAGGTCGGATTGCCGCAGAAGTAGAACTCGTCGTTCGAGCGCACCGGGCCGGCCATCGTGTCGCCGGTGATGAACGCCGGGTCGTCGCAGTTGCCCATGTTGCGGGCGTTCGTCCCCCAGTTGTGCTTCGTGCACTGCGTGGCAACCTGCTTCGCGCTCATGCCCGACCGCGGCACCACCGGGTCGTTCGTCTCGTAGTCGGTGAACCAGATGAAGTTGAGGAAGCTCGTTCGCTTGAACGTGCCGATCACCGTGCGCCGCACCCCGCGGTAGCTCCCGGTGGAGCGCACGCGGAAGGTGCCCGTGGTCGGATTGATGATGGAGGAGCCGTCCGTCACGCTGCAGGTGCCGCCGATGTTCGTCGGCAGGATCTCGAGCGCGTATTGCGCCTCCGATCCCGGGATCGTGTTCTTCACCTCCGAGGCCCAGGCGGTGCCGGCCGTGTTCACCGGCCCGGTGGTACAGCTCTGCCAGAAATTGGCGTCCTGGGTGAGGTGGAAGTAGTACCAATTGAGCCCGGCCTCGGCCGCGTTGTAGGCCTCCTTGTAGTACTGGTCGTGCCGCGACACCGACGTGTCGTTGTTGGTGGCGGCGAACGCCGCTGCCACGAGCAACATGCCCACGAGCAGCATGCCCATCACCACCACGGTGGTGAAGCCGCGTTCTGCCTTCAGTCTCAGGTGGTGGGCGCGCATGGCACCGTGGCCGGGTTGTCGGGGTCGGGACTGCGCCAGAGAACGTCGTCCGCGTAGGTGGTCGACTGCGGCGTGGCGGAACTGCGTCCCGTCGGCGTGACGACGAAGGTGATCTTGATGTCCGCCAGCACGCCCTGATCGGTGGCGGAGACGGGCGTGCTCAGCTTGAGCAGCGCGCCGGTACCGGTCTGGCTCGGGTCGTACTTGTAGTACTGGAAGAGCGAGATGTTGCTGCCGCTCGTGTCCTTCGCCAGCGACACGTTTGAGAGGGTGGCGGTCCGGTACGGCGTCGAGGCGACCACGATGCTCGGATCCGTGCTCGTCACCTTGTAGTCCTTCTCGGTGATCGTGCCGCTCGCGAAGCTGAGCGTGTGCCACTCGGGGTTCTGGGTGGCGGCCTTTGTGGGATCGCCCAGATACGTGTAGAACGAGATGCCGCCCGTATCCGCTGCGGTCACCGCGTTGCTCGTGCCGACGCAGACCATCGAGCTCAGCTCGCGCGTCATCTGCTCGAGCATCGAGCGTCCGCGCTGCAGCGAGTCCTCCCTATCGCTGATCGCCTTGTTGGTGAAGAAGGCACGGTCCACCACGTTGAACGCCGCGAGCAGTACAACCATGCCGAGTGCCATCGCCATTACCAGCTCCATCAGGGTGAAGCCGTCTGACGCGCGCAGTGACCTCATGGGCAGTAGCTCCTGTCACGGCTGAACGAAGACACGGTCGGGCTGATGGATTTCGAGGTTCCGCCGTCGCCGGTGTTGTCGACGTCGTCCCAGCCGTACTTCGCGTTGAAGCCGCTGCCCGTCTTGACGCAGACGCTGTAGTTGCCGTACGGGAAGCCCTGATAGACGTTGCCGCTGCTGTCTGCCGTGACGACGTAGGAGTCGCTGCAGCCGGGGTCGCTCGACGTGAGCGTCACCTGCGCACCCGACGTCCCGGTGATCACCTTCACCGCCGGCTCGGTGACGGTGACGGACGACGAGCCGCCGGGCCCGACGGTCGCGGTGGCGATCTTGGTGCTCGTGGCCGGTGGCTTCTCGGTCAGACAGCTGCCGGCGTAGAACGTGTACGGATCGGTGAACGGGAACAGGTCGTCCGCGGTCGCCGAGCTCCCGCTGAAGTCGTACGTCCGGAACTGAGCGCCCGGGATGTGGGTGTTGAACGCGCTCAGAGTGGTCGCTGCCGCGGCGGTCGGACCGCCGGTTCCGATAGGCGGCGCGGTGACGATGTTCGCCGTCACGGTGCCCGCCTGGTCGTACTGGAACTGTGTAAGGCTCGTGCTGCCGGGCACCGTCGTGATCGGCTCGTCAGTGAACTGGTTCGTGCCCGAGGGATCGACGTAGCCGGTCTTCGAGAACGTGACGCCGTAGGAGGTTCCGCTGTCGAGGAAGCCGAACAGAGCGCAGCCCTCATCGTCGGTGGTCAGCGAGGTGGATGGCGGCTCGGCGAGGCTGATGGGGATCCCGGACACGCCGTCGCCGTTGCGATCGATGATCTGCACGGCGGCTCCCGCGTCGGCCGGCTTCGGCGACAGCAGGCTGTCCTCCACCACCGGCTTGTTCTCACCTGTGGGGTCCGCGACCGAGGAGCTGATCTTCAGGTACTGCGCGGTGGTCGAGGCGTTCGTGCAGCTCACGGCGCCGCTCTTGTCGCTCACATAGCTCGCGCTGGAGGTGACGACGTAGGAGAGCTTGCCGACCTTGACCGTGCCGACGTTGCTGTAGTTCGAGAGCGCGGTGGCGTCCATCCTGCGCATCCGCTCCTGGTCCTGCTGGGCGAGGATCGACTGCTCGGTGCGGTTGCGGTTCTGGCCCGAGGCCTTCGACGCACCGTCGAGTCCGCTGTAGATCGCGAGCCCACCGATCACGAGGACGACCGCGCCGATCATGATCTCCACGATCAGCCAGCCGCTCTCCTCTCTACCGAGGCGAGATCGAAGGATTCTTGGGCGGCCGGTACCCATGTGAGGGATATCGGTGCCGTCTTGGGCGAGCTTTAACGCGCCAAAACTTTTCGGGCGCTTTGGATGGACGGATGTTCAGGCGGTGAGCGCCGACAGCGGCTCCGCGTCCAGTACGAGGTGAGTCGCCGCGCCGGACTCATCGCGATCGAGCCGCAGTGAGCCCACGATGCGGATCAGCGTCCCGTTCGCCGCCATGTAGAGCGTGTCCACCTCGTAGCTCGGGAGCTCGCCCGCGATGACGCGGGCGGTGGCGCGACGCAGCTCGCTGCGGTTCTCGGCGTCCACCACCGGTGGCCAGTACGCGTCGCCGAACTCGCTCTCCGAGTAGCCGACCAGCTCTGAGAAGCGGTTGTTCAGGGCGATGAAGCGGCCGTCGAGCCCGATGTGCGCGCGCGGGCCGGCGGCGTCGTCGAGCCCGGGCTGGAACGGCCGCGTGGCCATCTCGCGCCGGCGCCCGTTGTGGCCGGGCAGCACGGGCGCGTGCTCCGCCGCGCGTGCCAGCGCGCCCTCGAGCTCGCGCGTGAGGGAAGCGATCTGGGCCTCGAGATCGGATACACGCGCGCGCTCGCGCGCGATGGCCTCGGTTTCGAGGAAGCTGGCGGCAACGCGCTCGCGCTGCTCCGTTGCCTCGCGCGTGGCCTCGCGGACCTCGGCCTCCCGCTCGTTGGCCGCGCGCTCGGCCTGTGCCAGCCGGTCGCGGAGCGCTTCGGCGCGCGTCTCGTGCTCGGCAACCGACGCACGCGCCGCCTCGCTCTCGGAAGCCATCGCTTCGAGCGCCCTGCGCCCCTCGTCGCGCTCTGCCTCGGCTTGGCGAAGTGCGTCGCCCGCGCTCTCGCGTTCGCTTGCCGCCGCCTCGAGCGCGTCCGCGGCGCGGTCGCGCTCCGCCAGCGCGGCGGCGAGGGCCGCGCGGGCCTCATCGCGGTCGCGCGTGGCGGCTTCCACCACCGCCTTGCCGGGCAGCGACTGAAGCTCGGCCGTCTTGGCGTCGAGCGCCGAGCTGAGCTCCTCGCAGCGCTGAGAGGCGCGCTCGAGCTCCGTTCGGAGCAGCTCGCGCTCGCGCTCGCCCTCGCTCGCCGCGACGGCGTCGCCAAGGGCGGCATGCGCCTCCTCGAGCTCGCGGCGCAGCTGGTCCCGTTCCGCGCTGGCCTCCGCGAGCGAAGCGGCGAGCTCGGCGCGTTCCGCGTCGCGCTCGGTGGCCAGCTCGTCGTGACGCGCGCGGGCCGCCTCCAGCTCCCGGCGCAGGCGATCCTGGTCAGCGGCCACTTGACCGCCCTCCGCAGTCGCCGCTTCCAACGCCTCCCGCAACCGGTCCTGTGCAGAAGCAAGCTCCGCCCGCGCCGCATTGGACGCCTCCAACTCCTGCCGCAGTCGATCCTGATTCGCCGCGAGCTCGGCGCGCTCGGCGTCAGCCTGCTCGAGCGTCTGCCACAGCCGATCTCGTTCGGCAGCAAGCTCGCCACTGTCGCCGGTAGCCGCCTCCAAGTCGGTCTGCAGCCGGTCGCGCTCGGCCGTCAGCTCGGCGTGCTGGGCGCGCACCTCTTCCAGCTCCTGCCGCAAACGGTCCTGAGCGGCGGCCGCTTGGCCGCCCTCTGCGGTGGCTGCTTCCAATGCCTGTCGCAGCCGATCCTGCTCGGCGGCGAGGTCCGCTCGCTCCGCATCGGCCGAGTCGAGCGCCTGCCGCAGATCATTGCCGCCTGCCGTCGCGACGTCGAGCGCGCTCTGCAGCCGGGCACGCTCTGCCATCAACGCGTCGCGCTCCTGGTTCGCCGCCTTCAGCTCCTGCCGGACGCGTTCGAGCTCTTCGGCCGCGCCCTTTCGGTCGGCCTCGGCGGCGGCTGCCTGGTCGAGCTCGGCGGCCAGGCGTCCTGCCTCGGCGCGCGCCTGCTCCGTGCACTGTGCCTGCTCGCCGAGCTCCGAGCGCAGCCGGCCGATCTCCTCGCGCAGCCGCGTGACCTCCGCGGACGCGGCGTGCAGGCTGGCCTGCGCCGCGGCGAGGTCCTCGGCGGTTGCGCCCGCCTCCGCGTTGTCCTCAACAGCATCGTCGGCCGCCGTCTCAACAGGAGCGTCCGGGCGGTCGATCGCCAGAGCTCGGGCCGCATGCTCGGCATCCGGGTCCTCGATCACCGCGGCGTCGGCCACCGCGCGAAGCGTTAAGAGCAGACCGGCGACGGAGTCGGGCGCGGACGCGTCCTCGTGAAGCGCCGACGCGATTGCATCCGCGGCCAGCGGGTGCACCTGCGCCAGCTGCTCCGGGCTCTGTGACCCCGGGCCGCCCACCGCGAGGTCCGCCACCAGCATCGTGAACTCGTAGCCGAGCACGAGCGGCACCGGCACCGCCGTCATCTCCACGGCGAGGCCCCAACCGCCGCGGCAGAGCATCATCAGACTCGTGTGCGCGGGCGGACGTCCCGTCTGCCCGCTCTCGAAATAGGTCTTCCAGGGCTCGATGCCCTCCCCCGCCCACACAAGCGGCTGAGAGAAGGCGGACCGTCCGGTCACCTCCTCCTCGCGCCAGCCGAGCAGCCGCTCGGCGCCCGCGCTCCAACGGCTCACCCGCCCGTGGCCGTCGACCACGAGGTAGCGACGCTCGAGCATGTCCTCGAGCATGCCGTCGAGAATGGTCGCGCCGGGCGGCGGCGCGTCCGGAGGGTTCATGAGTCATGCGGTCGGTTCGGCTGCCGCGATCCTTGAGCGAGCGCCGCCGAGACTCAACGCCCGTCAGCGCCGCCTGAGCCACTCGGCCAGAAACGGCTCCGCGATCGTGTATTCGCCGCGGCCGCTGCGCACCACGAGCTCCGCACGCGTGAGAGCGCCCAGCGCTGTCTGCACCGTGGGTGTGGCGGGCAGCGAGTGGCGCCGCTGATACTCCGTGCTGAGCGGGTGCCCGGGCTGCTCGTCCGCGAGCGCCATCAGCACGAGCCGCTGCGACGCCGCGAGGTTGTCCCAGAGCAGGCCGAAGTGCGCGTTCTCCGAGCGCAGCGTGCCTTCGAGCGCAAGCTCAAGCCTCTGGACGATCGCGCTCCCTCCCGCCGGCGTGTGTCCCCAGAGGAAGTAGAAGAGCTCCTGCGTCGCGTACGGGTGCCCACCGGTGATCTCGAACGCGCGCGCAAGCGTCTGCTCCGTCACCTTCTTCCCGGTCTGCTCGAAGCGCTCGGCCACCCACGGCTTGAACGCCTCCGGATCGATCACCCCCAGCTCCATCTGCTTCGCGCTGCGCCAGAAGGGCTCGTTGGCGTCGCTGAAGATGCGCTCCATCATGTGCCGCTTGCTGCCGAGATAGACGTGCGCGACCTCCGGCTGCTCCTGGAACGCCGAGCGCATCAGCTTCGGCAGCGCGGGATCGATCTCCACCACCTCCTGGAACTCGTCGAAGACGAGCGCTGCCCGGCGACCGCGCTCGGCCGCGATCCGGCCGGGCAGCGCGAACAGCTCCTCGAGCGTCGCGTCGATGTCGGCGCGAGCCGCGCGCGCGTCAAAGCTGAAGGAGATCGAGCCGTCCTCCGGGTTCACCGTGATCGTGGGCGTGACCCGCAGCCCGGAGAAGACCGCCAGGCGCTCCTTCGCCTTGAAGAGGCGCGAGGCCATCTCGTCGTGGATCGTCTTTGCGAGCCGTTCGGCGAACTTCTCCCGCGTGGGGGTGCTCATCAGGTCGATCTGGCCGACCAGCACCCCGCCCCGCACCACCTTCTGCACCACTCGCCAGATCAGCGAGGACTTCCCGTAGCGGCGCGGCGCGAACAGCACCACGTCCTGCCCGTTTCGGATGTCCGCGCTCAGCTCGCTGAGCTCGCCCTCGCGATCCGTGAACGCCTCGTCGAGAGCCAGCGCTCCGTACTGGAAGGGATTGGTGGGTGTC
>JAICJR010000046.1 GCA_025928345.1 Thermoleophilaceae bacterium
GAGCGTCCTCTGCTCGTGGAACGGGTCGATCAGCGCGCTCGAGGCGTCCGGCACGAGCACCATGTCCGAGTCCGAGATCTCCTGGAAGCCGCGGATCGACGAGCCGTCGAAGCCGAGGCCCTCGGTGAACGCCTCCTCGTCCAGCGAATGGATCGAGAGGCCGAGGTGCTGCCAGGTGCCGGGCAGGTCGGTGAACTTGAAGTCCACCATCCGCACGCCGTGCTCCTGGGCGAGCGCGAGCACGTCCTTCACCTCCACGCTGCGCCCGCCCACGAAGCGCTCGACGGTGAGCGGCGTCATGCGAGCTCCTCGGCGTCCCCGTCGACTGCTTCATGGCCGTTCGACACCTTTGGGATGCGCTTGGCGAGATCCTCGAGCTTCATGCCCGTGAGCGCCTCGATCACGGCCGGCAGCTCGCTCATCACCGTGGTCACGTCCTTCGTGATCTTCGAGGCGCCGGAGCTGCCGTTCGACCCGATCATCACGATCTTGTCCGTGCGGGCCAGCGGTGCGGACACCGCGGCGGCCAGCTCGGGCAGGATCTCGAGCACGCGGTCGGTGATCGCGGCCTCGTTGTAGTCGCCCCAGCTCTTGGCCTTGGCGGCCATCGCCTCGGCCTCCGCGAGGCCCTTCAAGCGCATCGCGTCGGCCTCGCCGGCGCCGAGCGCCGCGGCCTCCTCGCGCTGAGCCTCCGACACGGCGGCGATCTCGCGGGCGCGCGCCAGGGCGGGCTCCACGATCTCGGCCTCCAGCTCGCGCCTGCGCCGCTCCACCTCGGCCTGCATCAGCTCGATCGCCTTCTGGCGCTCCACGATCTCCACCTTCAGCTCCTCCGCGCGCACCTGCTGGCGCGTGATCGCCCGCTGGAGGTCGTAGGAGAGGTCTGCCTCGGCCGCGGCGCGCTTGCCCTCGGCCTTGTAGGCGGCGCGCTCGGTCTCGTAGTCGCGGCGCGACTTCTCGATCGCGAGGTCGGCCTCGTAGCGGGCGGCCTTCGCCTCACGCTCGGCCTCGGCCTCACCGCGTATCGCGTCGCGCTTCACCTGCGCCGTGCGCGGGCGGCCGAGCGCCTCGAGGTAGCCCTGCTTGTCTCCGATGTTGCGCACTGTCAGCGACACGATCTCGAGGCCCATGCGCCCGAGGTCCGGCTCCGCGAGGTCGCGCGCGGCTGCCACGAGCTTCTGGCGGTCCTTGTAGATGTCCTCGATCGAGAGCCCGCCCACGGCCGCGCGCATGTGGCCCTCCACGGCCTGAAGCGCCGTCCGCACGATGTCGTCCGGGCCGCGCGAGAGGAACTGCTGCGCGGCGCGCTCGATGCCATCGGGGGAGCCGTCGATCTTCACCATGCACACGCCGTCGATGCCCACCGGCACGCCGTGGACGGTGTAGGTCTCGGGCGTGCGCACGTCGAACTGCATCAGCTCGAGCGACATGCGCTGCACCTTCTCCCTGAACGGCCTGACGTACGTGCCGCCGCCCCTGACGATGCGGTAGCCGTGGTCATCCGCGCGGCCCCTGCGGCCGGAGATGATCAGCACCTCGTTGGGGCCGACCTTCGTGTACTGGTGCGCCCAGACCGCGAACGCGATCAGGAGCACCGCCGCCAGCACGGATGCGACGACGATGATGGCTACGACCATGTGGAATGAACCTCCTCGGGGTGTGTCCAGATGGAGTCCGTCTCGAGCCGCTCGGCGCGCGGCGCCTCGGCGGCATGGATCTCGACCTCGTTCGCAAAGCGCAGAAAGCCTGCGGCGGCCAGGTATGTGCCCACCTGCCGGGCCAGCGCGTTCTCGCTGTGGGCGAGGAAGACGTTGATGTGGCGATCCTCGAGCGCGACGGCCACGTCGCCGGCGCCCGTACGTCGCACGTTCAGCTCGAGGCGCGTGGACTCGCCATCGTCGAGATAGGCGACGAGGCGCGAGCGGGCGTCCTCGGTGCGCCGCTCGGCGGCGGTCCAGATCTCGGGGCGGACCTCGCAGGCGTAGAGCGCGTCGGGATCGGTGGCCGACCGCATGCGTTCCAGCTCGGCGCGCACGAAGCGGATCAGCGAGATCACCTCAGGCGCGGCGGGCGCCGTGTCCTGGGCGGCCGGTCCGGCGCCCGCGCGGCGGCGCTCGGCGGGCCGAAGCTGCGCCGCGTGGCCGAGCACGCCCACCACAGGTCCCTCGGCGGATGTGCCCTCCACCGTGGGGATCCACAGGTGTGAGTCGCCGAGCGAGCGGATGATCGCCGCGGGCGCCACGAGGCTGAGGTCGCTCGGGCGCAGCACGCCCACCGTCACCTCGTCGGCGTCGTTCACGTAGCCGGTGCTCGCCAGGTAGCGGCACACCTCGGTGCGGATGCCCGCGAGGTCGCGTGACTTCAGGTTCGGCCCGCCGATCACGGGGGAGACGATGTGACCGTCGTCCTCGTACACCGGCACGACGTAGTCCATCGCCGGCACGCGGAAGTAGGCGAGCGGCAGCGACCGCGAGGGCGCGATCGAGTCGAGGAGCTGCGCCACCTTCTCGCGCAGCGCGTACACGTTGGCCGCCTCGAGCAGCCGTCCCGCCACCTCGCAGTGGTGGATCTCCTTGAGCACCGGATGGGGGTCCGGGTTGATGCGCTTCCCCACCGGGATGCGCGCGGTGTCGTGCCCCCCGATGCCCGCGCGCAGGCCGAGGCGGAAGCTGTAGCTGTCCCCCTCGCCGCCCTTTTCGAGGAAGATCGGCACGGGCTCGTTCTCGCCGCGATCGGCGATCACCGCGCGGATCCAGCGCCAGATGCGTCGGAGCGCGCGCAGCTCAGTAACCCCAGCCGACAGGCGTCTCGTGGCGGACGGTCTCCTCGCCGCGCTCGCCGGTGCGGATCCGGATGGCCTGCTCGACGTCGTACACAAACACGCGCCCGTCGCCGGTCTCTCCGGTGTACGCGCCGCCCACGATCGCGTCCACCACCCGATCCACGAGGGGGTCCGACACCACCGACTCCACCTTCAGCTTCGGCAGCAGCGAGATGTTGGCCCGCGAGCCACGGTACTGCTCGGTGTAGCCCTTCTGGCGCCCGCAGCCCATCACTTCAGTGACGGTGAGGCCGGACACGCCGAGCTCGTCGAGCGCGTCCTGCACGGACTGCAGGCGCTCGGCGCGGATGATCGCCTCGATCTTCTTCATGGCTTAGGCCTCCTGTCCCAGTCCGATTGGCACAGGCCGTGGTCTTGGCCGCTGCGCGGGCGGCGCGGGCGGGTGGTACTCCGAGCCGGGCACCGGCATGAACTGCTCCGGGTAGCCCCACATGCCGTGCTCGACGAGGTCGAGGCCGTAGCGCTCCTCCTCGGGCTTCACGCGCAGACCGTAGGTGGCCTTGATCACGAAGAAGACGAGGAACGAGACGCCAAACACCGACACGAACGCAGCCGTGACGCCAAGCGCCTGGGCGCCGAGCTGGTGGAACGAGCCGGTGTAGACGAGCCCCGCGTGGCCGACGCCGTTGAGCTTCGCCAGGTGCGGCGCCGTGAAGATGCCGCACGAGAGCGTGCCCCACACGCCCGCCACGCCGTGAGCGGAGAGCGCACCCACGGGGTCGTCGAGCTTCTTGTCGATCGCGATCACGCAGAGCACGACGATCACGCCGGCGATGAAGCCGATGATCGGCGCGGCCCAGTAGTTCACGTAGCCCGACGGCGCCGTGATCGCCACCAGCGCCGCGATCGCGCCGTTGCCGGTCATGCCGATGTCGAACGTGCGCGTGATCAGGTAGATCGTGAGCATCGCGCCGAGCACGCCCGCGGCGGCAGCGATGTTCGTCACGATCGCCACCTCGGCGAAGCGGCCGCCGATCGCCCCGAGCGTCGAGCCCGGGTTGAAGCCGAACCAGCCGAACCAGAGGATCAGCACGGCGAGGCCCACGAACGGCATCGAGTGGCCGGGGATCACGTTGGGTTTGCCGTCCCGCCCGTATTTGCCCTGACGCGGGCCGAGCAGCAGCAGGGCGGCGAACGCGCCCGTCGCGCCGATCAGGTGGACGACCGTGGAGCCGGCGAAGTCCTGCATCCCGATGTTGTGCGCGAGCCAGCCGCCGCCGAAGATCCAGTGGGACACGATCGGGTAGATCAGCGTCGAGAAGATCACGGCGTAGATCAGGTAGGCGCCGAACTTGATCCGCTCGAGCGTTGTGCCCCACACGATCGCGAGCGACACCGCGCAGAACACGAACTCGAAGAACCACTTGGATGCGACCGTGGCGTGCGAGAACGCAATCGCCGGGAAGAGCGCGTTGTTGCTCGTGTTGAGGAACGTGCCGTGCGTGCCGGCGAACCAGCCCGAGCCGCCGAACGCGAGCGCGAAGCCCACCGCCCAGTAGCCGAGCGAGGCGATCGACAGGTTGGCGATCACCTTCGGCACGATCGTGCCGGCGTTCTTCATGCGCGAGAAGCCGATCTCGAGCAGGAGGAAGCCCGCCTGCATGAAGAAGACGAGGATGGCGGCGACCATCACCCACATCGACTCGATGGCCGTGACTGAATCGGGGAAGCTGGGCAAGCGGGTTCCTTTCCTTCCGACGGAGCTAGCCGGAATAGTCGGACCCGCGAGCGCAGCTGTCTTTCGCCCCACGTACAGATTTCTGCAGCGGCTGTTTGTACGAATGGAGGGGCCTACGATTCAGCCGTGGCGTTCATCCCGAGCCCGAGCAGCAACGGGATCCGCATCGGGCCGCTGTTCGTGCACGCCTACGGGCTGATGTACGTGCTCGCGGTGCTGGCCGCGATCGTCGTGATCCGGCGGCTCTGGGAGGCACGCGGCGGGTGCCGGGAGCTCGTCTACGAGGTGGCGATGGTGGGCTTCCCGTGCGGCCTGATCGGCGGGCGGCTCTACTTCCTGGCCACGAGCTGGAACGAGGTGCCGCCACACTGGTGGGGCCCGTTCGCCGTGTGGCAGGGCGGCCTTGGAATCTGGGGTGGGATCGCGGGCGGCCTTGTCGGCGGGCTATGGGTTCTGCGCCGCCGGCACGCCGACATCCCGGCGTTCATGGACGCTGCGGCGCCCGGGTTGCTCGTGGCGCAGGCGATCGGTCGGATCGGCAACTGGTTCAACCAGGAGCTGTTCGGCGGGCCGACCTCGCTGCCGTGGGGCCTGCGGATCGCTCCGGATCACCGCCCGGCTCGCTACCTCCAGTACGCCACCTTCCACCCGACCTTCCTCTACGAGCTGATCTGGAACCTCGCGCTCGCGACGTTCCTGGTCTGGCTGTGGCGACGGCGCAGCATCAAGGCGCCGGGCATCTTCGCCCTGTACGTCGCCGGCTACTCGCTCGCGCGCATAGGGGAGGAGCTCCTGCGGGTGGATCCCGCGCACCACATCCTCGGGATGCGGCTCAACTTCTGGGTTGCCTGCCTGCTGTTCGCCGGCGGGCTCGTCTGGTTCGCCCGCATCCAGTGGGGCTGGCGCCGCGGGCCGCGTGTCGCCGCACTGCTGGCCGGCGCCGTCCTGCTCTCACAGACCGGCTGCGGCAGCGGCTCCGATCAGGCTTCGCCGACAAGCGCCACGGTCGCGCCCGTGCACTCGGCGAGCTTCCTGGCATCCACCTCGAACACGGTGTTGCCGTCTCCGCCAGCGGCCCACACCTGGCCCTCGTCGATGAGCGCCTGGTCCATCACCACGGGCAAACCGTGGGAGAAGGGCGGCACGCCGCCTGGGGAGAAGCCGGTGGCGGCCCGCACCTCGTCGGCACTCGCCGGTCGAGCCTCGGCGCAGTCGAGCACGCGGCAGAGCGCGTCCGGGTCGATGCGGCGGGCGCCGCTCGCCACGACAACGACTGGGTCGCCGTCGGCGATGAAGACGATCGACTTCGCGATCTGAGCCGGCTCGCAGCCGACGGCCGCGGCGGCTTCGTTCACGGTGCGGGTGGGCCGCTCGAACTTCGTCATGTCCACTTCAAGGCCAAGCTCCCGCGCAGCGACGAGCACCCGCTCATGCATGGTGTCGAGTCCCTGACATTTGTTCTCTCAATCCGTCGAGTAGGAAGGTGGCGCTGCCGTCAATTCAGGATATTCACTAGGGAGCAACGCGTTCGCGCGCAGGGGGTGCGGGGCGTCGGGTGTCTGGTGTCGGAGCGCTTAGCTTGACTCCGGCGGCCTCCGCCAGCTCCCCAAGCGAAGTTCCGAGATCCTGCACCAGATCCCCTATATCCGGCATCGCATCCCAGTCCCCGAGCAGGCCGAAGTTCATGCGGCCGTTGTAGCTCATGATCGCGATGCCGAGCGCCTGACCCTTCGCCAGCGGCACCATCGGGTAGATCTCGCGCAGCTCGCGCCCGAGCAGGTAGAGCGGGTACTGCGGGCCGGGCACGTTGGTCACCACGAGGTTGAAGAAGCGCGCGGTGGACACGAGCCGCGACCCCTGCGCCATCAGCGTTGGAGGGGCGAAGCCGGTGAGCTCGGTGAGCACCTGCGCGCCCACCGCCTGGCCCGAGCGCTTGATCCCCTGCATGGCGGCGGCGATCTCTGCAAGCCGGCGCTGCGGGTCGAGCTCCGCCACAGGGAGCGGGGCCATCATCGCGGCCACGCGGTTGCCGAGGCTGCCGCGCTCGTCTTCGGAGCGGACGCTCACGGGGACCATGGCCCGCAGCGGTGCCCGCGGCTCGATGCCGCGCCGGCGCATGTGCAGCCCGAGCCCGCCGGCCACCGTGGCGAGCACCACGTCGTTCACCGTGCCGCCGAGCGAGTTCTTGATCGCCTTCACGTCGTCGAGCGACGCGCGGACCCAGGCGAAGCGGCGGTGAGGGCCGATCGCGGTGTTGTACGGAGAGCTTGGCGGCGGTCGCAGCCCCGCCCACGCCATCGCGCCGAGACCGACGGCGGACTCGCCAAGGGCACGCCCTACGCGCCGCGGGCCCCTGAACACCGCTCGCACCGAGCGCGCCGCCTCGCGCGGCACCGTGGCCCGCTCGAGCAGCGCCTCGGCGAGCAGCTGGGTGGGGGCGGGCTCGGGGCGCGGCGTCCAGCGAGCCCCGGTGTCGGGCAGGATGGGGGAGTCGGGCGAGACGTCGAAGAGCACGCTCGCGATGTCCACTCCCGAGATGCCGTCGACGAGCGCGTGATGCGTCTTGCTGAGCATCGCGAAGCGCGGGCCGTCCGGTCCCGGCTCCACACCCTCCACGAGCCACAGCTCCCACAGCGGCTTGTCGCGGTCGAGCGGCTGCGAGAACACCCGTCCCGCGAGCGCGCGCAGCTGGGCCTCGCTGCCGGGACTCGGGAGCGAGGTGCGGCGGATGTGGTAGCCGAGGTTCAAGTGCGGGTCGTCAACCCAGCGCGGACGGCCCTGACCGAGCGGCACGAAGCCGAGCTTCTGCCGGTAGCGGGGCACGAGATGCAGGCGCGCCTCGGTGGCTTCGATGAGCTGTCCGTGCGGCGGCGGCTCGCCGTCGAAGAGCATCACGGCCGCCACGTGCATGTGCGCACCGCCGTTCTCCAGGTGGAGGAATGACGCGTCGAGTCCTGTGAGCCGGCCGTCGGCCATGGCGCGCGCCTACTCTACGCTTCCCCGCGTGAATCCCCAAGAGCTCCTTCGCCCGTGGATGGACGCGACGCTCGGCGATCTGCGCGACGTCCCGCTGTTCGACGCCCACACGCACACCGGCTTCAACGACCCGGACGGGATGAAGGCGAGCGTGGAGGAGCTCACCGAGATGCTCGACACGGTGAATTCCCGCGCTGTGTTCTTCACCATGCACGAGCCCGACGGCTACCGCGAGGCGAACGACCGCGTGCTCGCGGAGGCCGACCGAAGCGGCGGGCGGCTCGTCCCCTTCTGCCGCGTGGACCCGCACGCAGACGCTCCCGGTGAGGCGCGGCGCGCTCTCGACGCGGGCGCGCGCGGCATCAAGCTGCACCCGCGCGCGGAGCAGTTCACGCTCGACCATCCGCAGGTGGGGGAGCTGTTCGAGATCTCGGAGGAGCGGGGCGTGCCGATTCTGGTGCACGCGGGGCGCGGAATTCCGGCGCTCGGAAAGCACGTGGTGCAGCACGCCGAGCGCCATCCGGGCGCGAACGTGATCCTCGCGCACGCGGGTATCTGCGACCTCGCCTGGATCTGGCGCCGTGCGCTCGAGCTGCCGAATCTCTTCTTCGACACCTCGTGGTGGAACCCGGCGGACCTGATCACGCTGTTCGCGCTCGTCCCGCCGGGGCAGATCCTCTACGGGAGCGACGCCCCGTACGGCCGGCCGGTGCTCAGCGTCACGCTCTGCGTGCGCAGCGCGATCCAGGCGGGAGTGGGGGACGAGCAGCTGCGCTACGTGCTCGGCGGCCAGCTCGAGCGGCTCCTCGCGGGTGAGCCCGCCGAGGATCTCGGGCCCCCGCCTGGGGTGCCCGTAATCGAGTCGGACCTGCTGCTCGAGCGGGTGGCGTCGTCGCTTGTGTTCGCCATGGGCGGGGCATTCGCCGGGATCGAGCAGCTTGCTGGTGAGGCGATCGCGCTCGCGCGTCTCGCATGCGAGGTTGGCGATGAGGCCGAAGAGTCCGAGGTGTGCCGTTCGGTGCTGGCGGCGCTCGAGGTGATGGAGATGCTCGGCGGCACCTCGGAGCTGCGCCGCGGCCGGCCCGCCCTCGCCGGCGTTCTGCTCGCTCTCTGCATCGCGCGGACGCCAAATGCGCCCCTCCCGGCGCCGCCAAAACCGGCCGACGTGGCCGAGCGCACAGCTTAAAGGCTTTACAAAGAAGCCTTTTTGTGTGATCGGGATCACATACACCCGTTGGGTTAGCGGGAAGTCTCGAAGAAGTTGTTCGAACGGCCCGCGCCGTTCGCCTGCTTTTTTGAGACCGCAGGCGGAGGGCAGGACCGCCTTTAACCCGGGCTAGGGGCTCGGGCTAAACGGGGCGTATCCGACCGGATCTCCGGTCTTGCGTGCTGTTGCGCGCGCCTGCGGCCATGCGTCGCGGGCAAGGGCTGAGAAAGGGAATGAATGCAGCTCGATACCGCTGCGCGAATGCGCAGCGTCGGCGTGGGTGCGACGATCGCATCTGGAGCCGCGATCGCCTCAGTGGGCGTCGTGGCGGCCACCGCGCCGGCGAAAGCAGATGCTCCACCGAAAGCAGTAGATGCAGCGGCGCCGGCGATGCCGTCGCAGCCCCTGCAGGCGAAGTTCAGGCGTAAGAACGTCCTCTACGGCGGGCGCGTGCCCGTCGCCGGCGTTCTGCTCACCGGGCAGGGGGGCCGGCGGGTGCTCCTGCAGGTGAACAAGGGGCACGGCTGGCACACGGTTGCCCGCGCGCGGACGGGCGCGCATGGCCGCTTCCACGCGAACTTCCGCCCGCACGGCCTCGGCCGCTACGGGATGAGGGTCCGGCTCGTGGGGCCGGCAGTTGGGGCCTCGTCGACGTCGACGCCGATCAGCAAGGCCGCCGTGCACACTCGCGGCAAGGTCACGGTGTACCGCCAGAGCGTGGCGTCGTGGTACGGCCCTGGCTTCATGGGCGGCCGCACCGCCTGCGGCGGCACTCTCAGCGCCGGCACGCTCGGCGTGGCCAACAAGACGCTGCCGTGCGGCACCCGTGTCACGTTCCACTACGGCGGCCACACGGTCACGGCCCGCGTGGTAGATCGCGGCCCGTACGTCGCGGGACGCGAGTGGGACCTCACGCCAGCCGTGAAGGCACGGCTCCACTTCCCGTCGACGGGGACGGTCTGGTCGACGCGGTAGGTCGCTAGAGCGCCAGCTCGAGCTGACCGGCCTCGGCGAGGGAGCGGCCCTCGTCGAGGCCTGCGACGCGCACGCCCAGTAGGCGCACCGGGCGTGGAGGGTCGAAGTCGCGCAGCAGCTGCCGCGCTACGCCGAGCACCGTGTCGAGCTCGTTCGTCGGCTCGCTGATGCTCTTCGCGCGCGTGTGAGTGGAGAAGTCGTCGAGTCGCACCTTGATGCCGATCGTGCGCCCCGACTGCTCCTGCTTCACGAGCGTCTGGCACAGCTCGCCGGTGAGCTTCTCGAGCACCGGCTCGAGCGCGTCCAGCCCTCGCAGGTCGGTCTCGAAAGTGGTCTCGCGCGACTCCGACTTGGCGATCCGCACCGTCTCCACCTCGCGCTCGTCCTCGAAGCGAGCGAGCCGCGCCAGGTGCGGGCCGAGCCGGCCGCCGAACATCTCGGCTAGCTGGGTGTCGGGTGTCTGGGCCAGGTGTCGGAGGGTTGTGATCCCGTGCTGTTTGAGCCGCTCCGCCGTCTTCGGCCCGATGCCGGGCACGAGCCCGGGCGGCTTCGGCCCGAACCGCTCCATCGCCATCTCGCGGCTGAGCACCACGAAGCCGTCCGGCTTCTCAGCGTCTGACGCCATCTTCGCCACCAGCTTGTTCGGCCCGATGCCGATCGAGCAGCAGAGGCCCGTGCGCTCCTGGATCGCGGCCTTCACCCGGCGAGCCGCGGCCTTGGGCCGGTCGATCCCCGTGAGGTCGAGGTACGCCTCGTCGAGGCCGACGATCTCCACGCGCTCCACCTGCTCCTTGAGCACCGCCATCACCTCGCGCGAGCGCGCCCGGTAGTGCTCGAAGTCCGGCGGGATGAATATCGCGTCGGGGCACCGCCGCCGCGCCCATGCAGCCGGGGTGGCGGAGAACACGCCGAACTTGCGCGCCTCGTAGCTCGCCGTGGTGACGACGGCACGCGCTCCGCTGCCCGCCACCACAACCGGCTTGCCGCGCAGCTCGGGCCGCCGCGCCAGCTCGACGCTGACGTAGAAGGCGTCCATGTCCAAATGCGCGATCACGCGCCCCATGCGAGCGAACGCTAGTTCGGAGGTCGGATGCTTCAGGTGGCCTGGCGCGCCGGGCGGATCAGGATCTCGTTGATCTCCACCGACGGCGGCTGCGTGAGCGCGAACATCATCGAGCGGGCGACGTCGTCCGCCTCGAGCGCGCTGTCCGGCGTGTTCTCGAAGAAGGGGGTGTCCACGGCGCCGGGCTCGATCAGTGTCACGCGGATGCCGCCGTCGGCAACTTCGGCGCGCAGCGAGTGTCCCATCGCCGTGACGGCGTGCTTGGTGGCGGAGTACAGCGAGCCGGGCAGGTTCACGCGGCCGGCCACTGAGCTCGTGAGCAAGAAGTGCCCGGCGGCGCGCTCGCGGAAGTGGGGGAGGGTGGCGCGGATCGTGAGGGCGCAGCCGTAGATGTTGGTGTCGATCATCGACTTCCAGTGCTCCACGCTCTCCTCGAGGAAGCCACGCTTCGCGCCGAAGCCCGCGTTGGCGAACATCGCGTCCACCTGGCCGTACGCCTCGATGGCCGCCCGGACGAACTCGCGCTGGTCGTCCCAGTCGGTCACATCGAGGCGGACCGGCAGCGCGCACGCCTCGCCGCCCAGCTCGTCGGCGAGCGCCTCGAGCTTGTCCATCGAGCGCGCGCCGAGCACCACCTGCCAGCCAGCCTCCACTGCGTGCCGCGCAGTGGCGGCGCCGATGCCGGTGCTGGCACCGGTAATCGCGAGGACGGGCATAGGCGGCGGTTCTATCACGGCGTTAGGCTGCGCGCCGGATGGACGACCCGACCCGCGCCCGCTTCACGGACGTCCCCGCGGACGCCGGCCACTACGAGAGCTTCTACCTGCGGGCCGCTCACCCGTCCGAGCCGCTGGGCGTGTGGATCCGCTACACGGTGCACAAACGCCCGAACGCGGAGCCGAACGGGTCGCTCTGGTTCACGCTGTTCGACGCGCACGCGGATGAGCCCTGGGCGACGAAGGTGACAGAGCCCGGTCCGCGCCTACCAAAGGGTGGCTTCATCGAGATCGCGGGCGCGACGTTCGGCCCGGAGGCCGTCGGCGGCTCGGCCGGCGAGGCAACCTGGGACCTTCACTACACAGGCAACGAGGACCCGCTCCTCCACCTCCCGCGCGACTGGATGTACAACGCGAAGGTGCCGCGCACGAAGACGCTCAGCCCGCGCCCCGCCGCCCTCTACAGCGGGACCGTGAAGGTGGGCGAGCGAGCCATCGAGCTCGACCGCTGGCCGGGCATGGTCGGCCACAACTGGGGCGCCGAGCACGCGGAGCGCTGGGTGTGGATGCACGGCATCGGCTTCGAGGGCAGGGGAGAGGACACCTGGATCGACGCCGCGATCGGGCGCGTGAAGCTCGGCCCGCTCACCACGCCGTGGATGGGGAATGGCGCGATCTCGATCGACGGGCAGCGCTACCGGCTGGGCGGCATCGAGAAGACGCGCTCGATCCGTGTGAATGAACGGCCCACGCGCTGCGACTTCCTGCTGCCGGGCGAGGGCATCACCGTGCGCGGCACGGTGGGCTCAGATGCAAAGAACTTCGTCGCGTGGGTCTACGCGGACCCGGCCGGGCCGGAGCACAACACCGCGAACTGCTCGATCGCCGACATGGAGCTGACGGTGAGCCGCAAGGGCGAGCCCGACCTCGTGCTGGCCGCGCGCGCGGGCGCGAGCTACGAGCTGGGCATGCGCGAGACCGGCCACGGCATCCCGGTTCAACCGTTCCCCGACGGCTAGCATCAACTCCATGGGCACCAAGATCGAGAAGACCGAAGCGGAGTGGCGTGACGAGCTCACGCCGGAGCAGTACGAGGTTTTGCGGCACAAGGGCACCGAGCCGCCGTTCACCGGCCGCTACGTGCACAGCAAGGAGGACGGCACCTATCGCTGCGCCGGCTGCGGCGCCGAGCTCTTCAGCTCGGACACCAAGTTCGAGTCCGGCACCGGCTGGCCGAGCTTCTACGAGCCCGCGGCGAACGCCAACATCGAGGTCGTCGAGGACCGCAGCCACGGCATGGTCCGCACCGAGGTTCTCTGCGGCACGTGCGGCGGACACCTCGGCCACCTTTTCCCGGACGGTCCCGCGCCCACCGGTCAGCGCTACTGCATGAACTCGTGCGCGCTCGACCTGGATACGAGCGCGAAGTAGCCGGCACCGATCACAAGCCGCCGCTCCGGCTGCACAGGCAGTCGTTCGACCACACCCCCGAGCTCGACGTGGCCGTGTCGCGCGCGATCCTGCTGCGCGTGGCGGCGGGCGAGCTGCCCGAGACGATGCGGCTCACGTGGCCTCCGGCCATGGTCGCGTTCGGCCGCCAGGACGTGGCGAGTGCCAACTATGCGGAGGGCGTGAAGGCAGCGCGGGAAGGCGGCTTCGCGGCGATCGAGCGGCTCGCCGGCGGGCGCGCCGCCGTGTTCCACGAGCAGACCCTCGCCATCGCGCACGCGCGGCCCGACGAGGAGCCGCAGGCGCACATCTATCCGCGCTTCGAGGAGTCGTCCGGCTGGATCGAGCGCGGGCTGAAGCGGCTCGGCGTTGACGCGCGCGTGGGGGAGGTGCCCGGCGAGTACTGCCCTGGCGGCTACAGCGTGAACGCCCGTGGCGAGAAGAAGCTCGCGGGCATCGGGCAGAAGCTGATCAAGCACGCCGGGCACCTCGGCGGCGTGCTCGTGGTGGACGGCAGCGCTCGCGTGCGCGACGTGCTCATGCCGGTCTACGAGGCGCTCGGCCTCGAGTTCGACCCTGGCACCGCCGGCAGCGTGGCCGACGAGCTGCCGAGCGTCACGATGCTCGAGGTGGAGCAGGCGCTGATCGAGGAGCTCTGCGAGCTGTACGACGTCGAGGAGGCCCCGCTCGAGCCGGACACCCTCGCGCTGGCCGAGCGCTTGGCGCCCGAGCACCGCTCGCCCTAGTCAGTGCTTGCCGACGGTCACGCGCACCGGCCGGCTGGCTGAGATCCCGAAGAGCCCGTCGCCCGGGAAGAGCGCGCGGTAAACGCCGCCCTTCTTCACCCGCAATCTGACATGGAAAGTCGAACCGGCCGTGGCGAGCGTGTGCGAGATCGTCCTGTAGCGGCCGTGGCGGTCCGCCTGCTGGATGTCGACCTTCGCCCCCGGGTGTGCGGGCCTGCCGGCGCCGCTGAAGGTGACCACGCCCTTGGGCCTCACGCGGTGGTGGCTCGCCTTGAACGAGAGCTTCATCGGCAGCTTGACCAGGCGGTCCTTGGCCTGCACCGGAGCGGCGCTCTGCCAGACCGCCCGGAAGGTCGTGTTCTGGCCGATCGTCTGGTGGTAGGCGTAATAGCCCTCGAAGTCCGTCGTGAGCGTGGCGACCTGCGTCCACGCGGTGAACGGGAAGGTGCTCGCGTAGAGCAGGACGGTCTGTCCCGCCACGTCCGTGGCCGGCTCGGTGGGCGGCACCTCGGCGTGGCCATACACGTACGTGAGGCCGAACGGCCGGGGGTAGAGGTGCGCGCCGAGAACGAGCGTGGGAACGGCCGGCTGGGCTGTTGCGGCCGGCGGCAGGAGCAGCGCGCAGGCGCAAGCCGCCGCTGCTAGCGCGGCGCAGATGAAGCGCGGCTTTCCCCTGCCGGTCATCACCAATGCGAAAACGGAAGACGCGGAAAGGTAGCGGTGCAAGCGGCCCTGGTTGCAGCCGATCACTAGTGCTAGCTTACGTTCACGTAAGAAACTGATGGCACTGCTCGATACCTCAACCACCGCTGCCCGCAAGCGCCTGGGCGTCGACGCCGAGCACCCGCACTACAAGTGGTGGGCGCTCTCCTGCACGAGCCTCGGCATGCTGCTCGCCACCATCAACTCGGGCACGCTGATCATCGCGCTGCCCGACCTCGAGCGGAGCCTCGGCACCTCGCTGCTCCAGCTCGTGTGGGTGATCCTCGTGTACATGATCGCGAGCACGGTGCTCGTGCTCACGGCGGGCCGGCTGGCCGACCTGTTCGGCCGCAAGAAGGCGTACGTCGGCGGTTTCATCGTGTTCGCGCTTGCGTCGCTCGGCGCGGGCTTCGCGGGCGGGGGAACCGAACTGATCCTGTGGCGAATCCTGCAGGGCATCGGCGGCGCCTTCCTGTTCGCCAATTCAGCGGCGATCGTCACCGACGCGTTCCCGCGCGAGCAGCTCGGCCTCGCGATGGGCACGAACACGATGGTCGCGGCCGTGGGCCTCGTGATCGGGCCGGTGCTCGGCGGCGCGCTCGTCGCCATCTCGTGGCACTGGGTGTTCTGGTTCAACGTGCCGCTAGGCATCGCCGGCAGCCTGTGGGCGGCGGCCGTCCTGCACGAGCTCGCCAGCCCGGATCCCGAGCGGCGGCTCGACCTGCTCGGCACAACGGTCTACGTGGTCGGCCTCACGGGCCTCGTGCTCGGCATCTCTAAGGGCGGGCTCTCCGGCTGGAACAACACCACTGTGATCGCGAGCCTCGTGGCCGCGGCCGTGCTGCTGCCGCTGTTCGTCTTCATCGAGATGCGCCAGCCCGCCCCGATGCTCGACCTCTCGATCTTCAAGAACAAGCTGTTCGCGGCGGCTTCGGGCGCCGCCTTCATCAATGGGCTCTCGCGCTTCGCGTTGATGTTCATCTTCGTCTTCTACTTCCAGGGCCCGCAGGGGGACACGCCGATCATCGCGGGCGTGAAGCTTGCGCCGATGGCGATAGCCATGCTCATCTCCTCGCCGCTGGCCGGCGTGGTGGCCGACCGTCACGGCTCGCGCGGGCTGGCGGCCGCGGGGATGGTCGTCACGGCCGTCGGGCTCGCGCTGATGACCACCCTGCAGATCGACTCGCCCTACTGGCAGAGCGGGCTGTGGCTCTTCATCGTCGGCATCGGGTCCGGCATGTTCAACAGCCCGAACACCGCGGCCATGATGGGCGTGGTGCGCGGCGAGCGGCGCGGCATCGCCGCGGGTGCGCGCGTGATGCTGCAGAACACGGGCGCCGTCATCTCGATCGCGTTCGTTATCGCCGTGCTCACGGCGGCAGTGCCGAAGGAGGTCATGTTCAAGATCTTCTCCGGCCTCACAAAGGGCCTCTCGACGGCCAAGCTCGACCCCTTCATCTCGAACATGCACCTCGCGCTGTGGGTCTTGGCGGCCGTGTCGCTCGTGGGCGCCGTGGTGTCGATGATGCGGCCCGCGCACGCGTCGACGCTCGAGCCGGCGGCCGTGAGGGCGGAATCGTGAGCGAGCGGCACCTGCGGATCGGCGAGCTCGCGGAGCTCACCGGCACCACGCCTCGGACCATCCGCTACTACGAGGAGATCGGGCTGCTGCCCACGTCCGAGGATCGCCAGCAGGGCAAGCGCCGCCTCTACGCGGAGTCGGACGTCGAGCGCCTCCAAGAGCTCATCCGGCTGCGCGACCTGCTCAACCTGAGCCTCGAGGAGCTCAGCCAGCTGGTGGCTGCCGAGGCCGCGCGTGCGGACATCCGGCGGGAGTTCGCGGAGACCGAGGACAGCGACCAGCGCCGCCAGCTGCTCGACCAGGCGCTCGAGCACATCTGCACCCAGCTCAAGCTCGTGCGCGGCCGAAAGCGCGAGCTCGAGCGGCTCGAGCAGGAGCTCGTGACGAAGCAGCGCCGCGTGCGCGGGCGTCTGCGCGAGATCGAGTCCGAGCACGCCGCGGCGTGACGGGCGCCGTCGCTTCAGCCACAGCAGGAGCAGCTCCGCGGACGAACGTCGACCGCCGTGGGATGGGCGTCCTCGCGCTCGGCCACATGCTCGTGGACAGCTGCCAGGGCGCCGTCCCGGCGCTCCTTCCGTTCCTCGTCTCCCAGCGCGGCTACTCGTACGCCGCGGCGTCGGGCCTCATTCTCGCGGCCACGATTTCCTCGTCCGTCATCCAGCCGTTCTTCGGCCACTACTCCGACCGCCGCTCGCTCGCGTGGCTGCTCGTGGCCGGGCCGCTGCTCGCGGGCACGGGAATCGCGCTAGTGGGGATCACGCATACGTACCTGCTCACCTTCCTCGCGGTGGTGCTGAGCGGCATCGGCGTGGCGGCCTATCACCCGGAGGCGTCGCGCTTTGCGAACTACGTGTCTGGAGCGAAGCGCGCGAGCGGCATGAGCCTCTTCTCGCTGGGCGGGAACCTGGGCTTCGCGCTCGGCCCGGTTCTGGTCACTCCGCTGGTGCTCGGCTTCGGTCTCAGCGGGACGCTGTTCATGGTGATCCCCGGCGCTTTGGGCGCGCTCGTGGTGCTCGCAAACTTGCCGCACCTGGTGGCGTTCCGGCCCGCGCACGCGAACGATCCGGCGAATCTCGGCAGCCCCGACGACGACTGGTCCGGCTTCACCCGCCTCGCCGGCGTGATCGCCTTCCGCACGTTCGTCTACTTCGGTCTGGTCACGTTCGTGCCGCTCTATTACACGGGCGCGCTCGGCGCGTCGAAGGCGGCGGCCAACACCGCGCTCACCGCGATGCTCATCGGCGGCGCGTTCGGCACGCTCGTCGGCGGGCCACTCGCCGACCGCTTCAGCCGCCGCGCGGTGCTGTTCGGCTCGATGATGCTGCTGCCGCCGCTGATCCTGCTCTTCCACGCTCTCAACCCGCCCGCGTCAACGTTCGAGCTCTTCTTCATCGGAGCGGCGGTGATCGCCACCTTCAGCGTGACCGTGGTGATGGGCCAGGAGTACGTGCCGGGCCGCATCGGCACCGCGTCCGGCGTCACGCTCGGGCTCTCGATCGGACTCGGTGGCCTAGGCGCCCCGCTGCTCGGTCTCGTGGCCGACCGGTGGGGCCTCAACGTCACGCTCTACGTGCTGGCCGTGCTGCCGCTCGGTGGGCTTGCGCTCACGTTCACGCTGCCGCCGCCACGCCGCCTGGGCAGTGCCGTAGGATCGCCACCGGGATGGGCAGCATCAACACCACGGCGGGCCCGGTCGACGACACCGAACTAGGCCTCACGCTCGTCCACGAGCACATGCGCGTGCGCTCGGAGGCGGTGTCCTTCCAGTTCCCTCACCTATACGACGAGCAGCGCGAGTACGGACGCGCGGTCGCACAGGTGAGCGAGGCGATGGAGCGCGGCGTGAAGACGATCTGCGACCCCACCGTGATGGAGGCCGGCCGCGACATCCGCTTCATGTCGCGCATCGCCGAGGAGACCGGTGTCCAGCTCGTCGCCTCCACGGGGATCTACGCCTACCACTACGTGCCGCCGCACTTCCAGTACCGCGACATCGACTACATGGCCGACCAGTTCGTGCGCGACTTCGAGGTGGGCATCCAGGGCACCGACATAAAGCCCGGCTTCCTCAAGTGCTGCACGGACCACCAGGGCGTGACCGACGACGTGGAGAAGGTGCTGCGCGCCACCGCGCGAGCGTCCAACCGCACCGGCCGGCCGATCATGACCCACTCGCACCCGCAGTCGGGCCAGGGGCTGGCGCAGATGAAGGTGTTCGAGGAAGAGGGGGTGGACCCGTCGCGCGTGCTGATTGGCCACACGGGCGACACCGACTCGCTCGACTACATCGAGGAGCTGCTGTCGCACGGCCCCTACATCGGGATGGACCGCTACGGGCTCGACGTCATCCTGCCTACGGAGCAGCGCAATGCCACGGTGCTCGAGCTCGCCGAGCGCGGCTACGCGGAGCGCATGATGCTGTCGCAGGACGCCTGCTGCACGATCGACTGGTTCCCCGAAGAGCTCGTGCCGCAGATGGCGCCCAACTGGAAGATGACCTACGTGCTCGACGAGGTCGTGCCGGCCCTCAAGCAGTCCGGCCTCAGCGACGAGCAGCTGGACCTCATGATGGTCGAGGCGCCGCGCCGCTGGCTGATCGCGGCAGGCTGAATCCGTCCGAGACTTCGCTCGCGCCGGGGTGTTCCTAGAGAACACCTGGCGGATGGCCTCTGACGGGGTGCGCCAGGGTTTGCGAGTCCAGCTGAAGGCGGTCCGGATCACGCGTCCGGGCCGCCTTCGCGTTTCCGGGGTCGATTGACTGGCGTAACGCGCTCGCTTGCAAGGTTTAATGTGTCATCGATCCGTGTAACAATCACACGGGAAGACCGGGAACGACCTCGGGAGGGTCATGAACACGCTTGTCTCGACTGTTCTTGCAGCCGGCGAGCCGGCGAAGGGCGCGCCAATCGGCGACGTGATCTGGGGCACCGCCGCAGCCACCGCCGCCACGGCGCTCGTGATCTGGGTGGCGATGGCGCACCGCGCGGGCCGCATCACCTGGCTCCAGCGCCTCGCCGACTTCAGCTCGCGCGTATCCGGCCTGCCGGGGTGGACGGCTCTGCCCGGCGCGATCACGGGCGCTTCACTGATCGTCGCGGGATTCGGCTTCTACTGGGACGTGGCCAAGCACATCGACACGGGGCGCGACCCCGGGCCGTTCGGCACGGCCGCGCACTACCCGATCCTCGTCGGCCTGTTCGGCATCACCGTCGGCGGCTTCACCGCGATAGTGCTCGGCACCGGCAAGGGCGTGCCCACATCGATCCGCATCGCCGAGGACTGGCGCGCTCCGCTCGGCGGCGTCCTCATCTTCCTCTGCGGCGCGTTCGCGCTGTCCGGCTTCCCGCTCGACGACGTCTGGCACACGCTCTTCGGCCAGGACGTGACGCTCTGGGGCCCCACGCACGTGCTCATGATCGGCGGCGCGTCGCTGTCTGCGCTCGGTGTGTGGGTGCTGCTCGTGGAGGGGCGGCGCGCGCTCGGCTGGGGCGAACGTGAGGAACGCGAGCAGCCCTGGTGGCTGCGGCTGCGCACGGTCGGGATCGTCGGCGGCTTCCTCGTCGGGCTCTCCACCTTGCAGGGCGAGTTCGACTACGGCGTGCCGCAGTTCCAGCTCGTCTTCCAGCCGATCCTGATCATGATCGCGGCGGGTGTCGGCCTCGTGGCGGCGCGGGTGCGGCTCGGGCGCTTCGGCGCGCTTCAAGCGGTGGCGGCGTTCCTCGTCGTGCGTGGGATCTTCACGCTCGTGATCGGGCCGGTGTTCGGCATGAGCACGCTGCACATGCCGCTCTACCTGGCCGAGGCGATCCTCGTGGAGCTCGCCGCGCTCGTGATCCCGCGCGAGAAGCCGCTCACGCTCGGGCTGGTGTCCGGCGTGCTCATCGGCACCATCGGCCTGGCGGCGGAGTGGGGCTGGTCGCACGTGTGGATGCCGCTGCC
>JAICJR010000067.1 GCA_025928345.1 Thermoleophilaceae bacterium
GCGCTCCTGGGCGACCCCATCACCGTCTACGGCGACGGTACGCAGCAGCGCTGCTTCTGCCATGTGGCGGACGTGGTCAACGCCCTGATCGGCCTCATGCGCACCGAAGACGCATACGGCCAGGTGTTCAACGTCGGCAGCACCGAGGAGGTGTCGATCGGCGAGCTGGCACAGCGCGTGCGCACGCTCGCGCGCTCGGAGTCCGAGATCGTCACCGTTCCCTACGAGGAGGCGTACGAGGAGGGCTTCGAGGACATGCGCCGGCGCATCCCGGACACCAGCAAGGTGCGCGATCTTCTCGGCTGGACGGCGACGAAGTCGCTCGACGACATCCTCGTCGACGTGATCCACTCGCAGGCACTCGAGCTCGAGCTGAACGCACAGCCCGCCTGACCTGCTAGCGCGGCCGGTCGCCCCGACAGCGTCCACGGGGCGGCCGGCCTTTGCATTTGACATACCGGCTGGTATTCGGATACCGTGCGGTATGCCAACTCAGGCGGGAGATAGAGAGGTGACTCCGGTGACTCAGCAGCTTCCTCCGGGCCCGCGCATGCCGCGGCTCGTTCAGACGATCGGGTGGATCACGCGCACGGGCCCGTTCCTCGAGCGCTGTCACGCGCGCTACGGCGACGTGTTCAGCGTCCGGATCGCCCAGGAGGGCACATGGGTGATGCTCGCCGACCCCGAGCACGTGCGGCAGGTATTCACGGGGGACCCGAAGGTCTTCCATGCCGGCGAGGCAAACGCGATCCTGCGCCCGGTGCTCGGCGACAACTCGGTGCTCCTCCTCGATGAGCAGCCGCACCTCGCGCAGCGCAAGCTCCTGCTGCCGCCGTTCCACGGCGAGCGCATGCAGCGTTACGTGGACGTCATGCGCGAGGTGGCCGAGCGAGAGATCGACGGCTGGCCGCAGGGCGAGCCGCTCGAGCTGTGGCCGCGGATGCAGGCGGTCACGCTCGAGGTGATCATGCGAGCCGTCTTCGGCATGCAGGAGGGCGAGCGGCTCGACCGCCTGCGCGAGGCTCTCCGCACCTCGCTCGACTGGGCCACCGCCCCGACGCAGATGGCCGCGCTCGCGCTGCTCGGGCCGGAGCGGGTGTCGCGCCTGCGGATCTTCCGCGAACAGTTCACGGGCGTCGACGAGCTGATCTATGACGAGATCCGTGCGCGGCGCGCCGAGGAGGATCTCGGCGAGCGCGACGACATCATGTCCCTGCTCCTCCAGGCGAGGCACGAGGACGGCTCACCGATGAGCGATGAGGAGCTCCGCGACGAGCTGATGACACTGCTCACGGCCGGCCACGAGACCACCGCAACGGCACTCGCCTGGGGCATCGAGCGCCTGGTGCGCCACCCGGACAAGCTCGAGCGCCTGCGCGAAGAGGCGGAGGCCGGCGGCGACGAGTACGTGGACGCTGTGGCTAAGGAGACGCTGCGGCTGCGGCCCGTGATCCCCATCGTCGTGCGGCGGCTCACCGAGCCGGTGGAGATCGGCGGCTACACGATCCCTGCGGGCGTGAAGCTCGCCCCGTGCATCTACCTGATGCACCGCCACGCGAGCGTGTACGACCCGGATCCGACCGCCTTCCGCCCGGAGCGGTTCCTCGAGCAGCCGGCAGGCACCTACACGTGGATTCCGTTCGGGGGTGGCATCCGCCGCTGCATCGGCGCGAGCTTCGCGGTGGTGGAGATGAAGACCGTGCTGTCCGCCATCGCCCGCTCCGTGGACCTGCGAGCGGTGCAGCCGGAGTCCGAGCACGTGGTGCGGCGTGCGATCACGCTCACCCCGAGCCGGGGGGCGCAGGTGGTCGCGCAGCGGCGCGTGCCCGCCCGTCCGCGCGACGAGCAGGCGGTGGCCGCCTGATGGCGCAGGCGGCGCGGCTCAGCCGCAAGGAGAAGCAGGCACACACGCGGGCGCGCCTCATCGAGGCCGCCGGAAAGGTGTTCGCGCGATCGGGCCTCCATCAGGCATCGATTGACGAGGTGGCGGAGGAGGCCGGCTTCACCAAGGGCGCGTTCTACGCGAACTTCGGGAGCAAGGAGGAGCTCTTCCTCGCCATGCTGGACGAGCGCTTCGCAGCGCGGCTCGGCGAGCTGGAGCGCGCCACCGCGAGTGACGAATCGCCCGAGGAGCAGGCGCGCCAGGCGGGCACCGACTTCAGCCGAGCGATAGCGGCCGACCCGGAATGGGAGCGGCTCTTCTTCGAGTTCGCGGCGCATGCCGGGCGCGATGAGCGCTTCCGCGTGGAGCTGGTGGAGCGCTACCGCGCGCTGCGCGCACGGATCGAGGAGCTCTATCGCCGCCGCATCGAGCGCGACCCGGAGATCGACGCCCCGCCCCTGCCGCTCGACAAGATCACCCTGATGACATTCGCCATGGTCAACGGCATGGCGCTCGAGAAGATGCTCGAGCCGGACGCCGTGGACGACGAGCTCTACGGGACGATGCTGATGATCTTCTTCACCGGGCTGAGGACGCTCGTGCAGGAGGGCTCGGCCGTCCAGGCAGGTTGAGCGTTGCCGGCGATGATGCTGTGAGCGGCATCCAGTAGCGAGAAGTCCACGGGCTGGACGCGGAGCGTGCGGCAGCCGGCCGCGACGCCGGCGTCCAGGTCGGTCACCGAGTCGCCGATCATCCACGAGTCGCCGAGGTCGATGTCGAGCTCCGCGGCGGCGCGCAGGAGCAGGCCCGGCTCGGGCTTGCGGCAGTCGCAGCCCTCGCCGATCGAGTGGGTGCAGTAGTAGGAGGCGTCGATGCCGCCGAGCAGCTCGCGCAGGCGGACGTCGACGGCCTCGAGCTCGCCCTCGGTCATCAGGCCGAGCGCGACGCCGCGCTGGTTCGACACGATCACGCAGAGGTAGCCGGCCCGCCGCAGCATGCCCACGGCGTGAGCCGCGCCGCGCAGGAGCTCCACCTGCTCGGGCGAGCGGATGTGGTCAGCCTGGGGGGCGAGGCGGTTCAGCGTGCCGTCGCGGTTGAGGAAGACTGCTTTGTTCATTGCCAGGTGAATCGACCGCGCCGGCACGCGCTTTAGCACGGGTCAAGCCGCACTTCCGAAATGTCGATACCGACCTCGTGCGACTCTCCCTCCGGGTCACACTCCCAGCTGTGCTGTTCGCGCTGCTCCTTCTGCCGGCTCCCGCGCGGGCCGCCGGCTCGGTGTCGCAGCAGCAGTCGGTCTGGCCCGCGCCCACCATCGTGCCGCCGGGCTACAAGCTCACCTCGATCGCCGCGCGCCGTATTGCCATCGCCTCGCCGGTGGGACGCAAGCTGCGCGCGAAGTATCCGGGCATCCCCGCGCAGGTCTACATCGCGGGAATCCATGACGGCATCGGCTACTGGGAGGTCGACTTCGAGGGCAGAGAGCTGCCGCTCGGCGAGGTGGAGGTGAATGGCGAGAACGGGCATGTGGTGAAGAGCTTCACGGGCTGGCAGGCCGTGGACCCCCAGAGCCGCGGGCATCTCGCGCGAATGGCCGACAGCTGGTGGATCTGGCTGCCGCTGTGCCTCCTGTTCGTGGCGCCGTTCGTGGATCCGCGGCGGCCGTTCCGGATGCTGCATCTCGACCTCGCGATGATGCTCGCCTTCGGCATCTCGCACCTGGTGTTCAACCAGGGGCACGTGCTCGCGTCGGTGCCGCTCGTGTATCCGGTGCTCGCCTACCTCCTGGCGCGGATGCTGTGGGTGGGCTTCCGCCCGCGCATCCGGCGCGAGGCGCTCGTGCCCTACGCGCGGACGAGCTGGCTCGTGGCGGGGCTCGTGGTGCTGGTGGCGCTCCGGATCTTCGTGAACGTGGCGAACGACCAGGTGATCGACGTGGGCTACGCGGGCGTGGTCGGCGCCGACCGGATCGAGCACAAGCAGCCTCTGTACATCGACAACGATGCGCACGGGGACACGTACGGGCCTGTGAACTACCTCGCGTACGTGCCGTTCGAGCTGCTGTTCCCGAACCACGGCGCGTGGGACTCGCTCCCGGCGGCGCACGCGGCCTCGATCTTCTTCGACCTGATGGTGCTCGTCGGCCTCTTCCTCGCCGGAGTCCGCCTCCGAGCCGGGCCGGCGGGCAGGCGCCTCGGCATCACCCTCGCCTACGCGTGGGCCGCGTACCCGTACACGCTCTATGCGCTGGCCACCAACACCAACGACGCGCTCGTGGCGGGCCTGCTCGTGCTCGCTTTCGTGGCGCTCCGCTCGCCGGCGGCGCGCGGTGGGTTCGTTGGGCTCGGCGCCGCAGCGAAGTTCATCCCGCTGGCGCTGGCGCCGCTCTTCGCCACCGGCATCGGCGAGCGCCAGCCGCGCCGGCTGGCTGTGTTCGCCGCCGCGCTCGTGGCGGTGGTGGGGATCGCTCTCGGCGTGTACGTGCCGCGCAGCAGCTTCCATGACTTCTGGGCCTCCACGATCTCGTACCAGCTCCACCGCGTGTCGCCGTTCAGCATCTGGACGCTCTACCCGTCGCTTCACTGGCTGAAGGTTCTGCTCAGCGCGGGGGCTGCTCTGCTCGCGCTGGCCGTGGCGTTCGTGCCGCGGCGGCGCGACGCGGTGCAGGTGGCGGCGCTGGCGGCTGCAGTGCTGATCGCCACGCAGCTCCCGTCCGCGCACTGGTTCTACTTCTACGTGGTCTGGTTCGCGCCGTTCGTGCTGATCGCGCTGTTCGCCGCCCATGTGGACGGGGACCCGGGTGACGAGATCGCCGTGACCCACGTCGAGCAGGGGGACGCCGTACTCGTCTCCTGACCCGCGGCGTGCGAGACTCGGCGCGTGGATCTTCCCGCCAAGGCCAAGGCACTACGTGAGCTGCACCGGCCGGGCGAGCCACTCGTCCTGGCCAACGCGTGGGACGCCGCCAGCGCGAAGAACGTGGAGAAGACCGGCTTCCCCGCTGTGGCCACCACCAGCGCGGGCGTGGCGCACGCGCTTGGGTACGAGGACCACCAGGACACTCCCCCCGACGAGATGTTCGCCGCAGTGGCGCGCATGGCACAGGCGGTGGACGTGCCCGTCACTGCTGACCTCGAGGCGGGCTACGGGCTTGCACCGTCAGAGGTGGTGGAGCGGATGCTCGACGCCGGCGTGGTCGGGCTGAACTTCGAGGACACCGACTACGCGTCCGGCGGCGAGGGGCTGGTCGACCCGCAGACGCAGGCAACGCGGATCGGCGAGCTGCGGGAAGCGGCGCGGGCGGCCGGCGTGGACATCGTGATCAACGCGCGCACCGATGCGTACGTGCAGCGTCTCGCGAATCCACTGGAGACCAGCCTCGAGCGCGGGCGCCTCTACCTGGACGCCGGCGCCGACTGCATCTATCCAATCCTGGCGAAGGACGAGGCTGAGATTGCGCGGCTCGCTTCGGAGCTCGACGGTCGGCTGAACGTGCTGTACGTGCCGGGCGCGCCGGAGATCGCACGGCTGGCCGAGCTGGGCGTGGCGCGCATCAGTGTGGGGAGCGGATTGGCGATGGTGGCGTCCAACTCGCACGAGCGGCGCCTCGAGAGCCTCCGCGAGGGCCGGCCGTACTGGTAGGCCGGAACTCGAACATACGTCCAGACCGAGTGTGAGCCGAGGTTTCGGCGGGAACAAGCACGTCACGCGCATGGGGTCGCAGCCCCGCTCCGAATCGAATAAGGAACCCAGGCAACGGCTCTCCCCCCGGAGGGCCGTTGTCTTTCTGTATGCGCCTACGCCCGGCTGCCGACGGGCACGACGCCGAGGATGCGCTCCCAGAGGTCGGAACAGGCGGTGGCGATGCGGACGATCACGGCGCGCAGCGGCGTGAAGTACAGGACCAGCGCGACGGCCATGCCGATGAGCGCGCCGGCCACGACGTCGGACGGGTAGTGCACTCCGACGTACACGCGCGCGAAGGCGAGGATCGCCGCGAGGATGAACGCCACCGCCCCGATCGCCCTGTCGTAGAACCAGAGTCCCATGGCGAGCGCGAACGCCGCGGTGGCGTGGTCGCTCGGGAAGCCAGGGTCGCGCCCGTGGGCGATCAGCAGGTGGGCGTGCGGATGGGTGACGAACGGCCTCGCCCTGTCCACGGCGTTGGCGATGGGCTGCACGATCAGCAGCGCGATGCCGCCCGCCGCGGTGGCCAGCACGGCGCCGATCCGCCGTTCGAGGCGGCGCTGGCGCCAGGGGATCAGGAACGTGAGCGCTACCAGCACGACGATCACGAACACGAGGTCGTTCGCCGCGAACTTGAGCGGCCCGTGCAGGAAGCTCGGGCCGGTGTCGTCTATTGCCTTGTAGATCGAGTAGTCCACCCGCAGATCCGAACATATCGTGCCCACGCGCGGAATTCCGTGCCATCTTCTATTTGAATGCTCTTAGGACTCCTCCTGGCGCTCGTCGCTTCAGCCTTCTTCAACGTCGCCGTGGCCGTGCAGGCGCTGGACGCGCGGGCGCTTCCGAGGGAGCTGTCGCTGAAATTGGGTCTGCTGCGGGAGCTCGCGCGACGGCGCCGCTGGCGCATCGGGATAGGGCTCGCGGTGGTGGGCTGGCCGCTGCACGCGGCCGCGCTCAATCATGCGCCGCTCACCGCCGTGCAGCCCGCGCTCGCCGCCGGCCTGCTGATCCTGCTCTTCATCGCGGCGAGAACGCTGGGGGAGCGCGTGCGCCGGCGCGACGTGCTCGGCGTGCTGTTGATCGTGGGCGGCGAGGCGGGTGTGGCCTGGGCCGCGCCAAACCGCAGCGGCACGCACACGCACGGCGCGGGATTGGCGGTCGCGCTCGTGGCGCTGGGCGCCTTCGCTCTGCTGCCGTACCTCTTCCGCGACCGCGCGGTCACGCGCGGCTTCGCGCCGGTGATCAGCGCCGGGGTGGCGTTCGCGCTGAGCGGCTTCGTCACCAAGCTCGTGTCAGACGACTTCAGCTCCGGCGCGTACCTCTCGGCGTGGCTGTGGGCCAACCTCGTGGGCGCGGCCGCCGTGATCGGCGTGCTCAGCGAGAACAGCGCGTTCCAGTCGCGGCCGGCGAGTCAGGTGGCGCCGCTCGTGTTCAGCGCGCAAACCGTCCTGCCCGTCCTGCTCGCCCCGCTCATCGGCGGAGAGGACTGGGGCAACACGCCGCTCGGCGGCGCGGCGGTGCTCATCGCGCTCGCCGCGGTGGTCGCGGGTGTGGTGCTGATCGCGCGCTCGAGCGCCGTCGAGGCGTTGATCGCCCGGCACCCCACAGAGCTGGCGGTCGAGACCGAGCGCGGCTAGCCCGTGGTCCTCACGCGGACCCTGCGGGTGCTCGAGGCGCTCGGCCCCGCCGGGTTGCTCGCGACGCCCTTTACGAGCACCGCGCTGTGGCGCTTGTGGCGTAGTGCAGTTCGCATGCGCTTTGTCGTTGCCTTCGTCGGCTTGAGCTTGCGGTGCGCTGTGTGCTTCGCGTGAAGAGTGAGTGTGAGCGTGCGGAAGCCGCGCGCGGTGACGACCACGCGGCAGCTGGACGCGCAGCTCACCGCGAGCTTCACTCCGTGCTGGCGGAGCACCCGCTGGCGGCGGGCGACCTTCAACTTCAGCCGCGGCGCCGCCAGCCTCGGCTTCGCGGCGAGCGCCGCGGGCGGAGGCGGTGACGCGGCGGCCGCGGCAGGTGCGGGTGCCCCGAAGGAGAAGCGCTCCAGGCGGTTGTTGAACGTGTCGGAGACGAAGGTGTCTCCGTTCGCGCCCACCACGACATCATCCGGAGCCACGAACTGGCCGTCGGCGTGTCCGTAGGCGCCCCACGAATCTAGGAAGGCGCCGGTGGGTCCGAAGCGCTGCACCCGCGCGTTCCCCGAGTCCGCCACGTACACCTGGCCCGACGGATCGACGCCGAGTCCCTCCGGTGCGTCGAACCGCCCGGCCTCCGCGCCGGAACCGCCCCAGCGGTGGAGCAGCGCGCCATCGGGTGACAGCTCATCCACGCGGTCGCCGCCCGCCTCGCTGACGTACAGCACCGATCCCCAATACTCGACGTCTGACGGCAGGTTGAAGCCGCCCCAGCTCCCGACCAGGTTGCCGGCGGGATCGAACTTTGCGATCCGGTTGTTGCCCGTGTCCGCCACGTACACGTCGCCCGCGGGGTCCACCGCCACGCCCTGCGGCGCCGCGAGCTGCCCCTTGCCGATCACGGTCGCGGCGCTCAGCGCGGCGTCCCACTTCTGCACCTCGTCGTGCCCGGTGTCGGCCACGTAGATGTTGCCGCTGGGATCCACCGCGGCATCCGACTCGAGCTGGAACTCGTTGTGGTTGCCCCAGCGCCGCAGGAACACGCCGTTCGGATCGAGCTCCTGCATCGCGTACTCGAGCGTGTCCGCGATCACGAGGTGCCCGTCCGGCGCGAGCGCCAGCCCCTCGGGGCCGGTGAGGTTGCCGAAGTTGCGCCCGTTCACCCCGAACAGGGCGAGCACGCTCCCGTCGGGCGCCAGCTCCTGCACGCGCTCGTTGAGCGTGTCGGCCACGTACACGTCGCCGTCCGCGTTCACTGCGAGCGCGCGCGGGGTGTTGATGCCGGACCCCGTGTACGCCGTCGCGGTCGTGAAGTTGGATGAGAACTTCACGACGCTGTTGCCGCCGTTGTTGGCCACCCACACGTTGCCGTCTCCGTCCACGCCGACGTCGTAGGCGTTCTTCAAGCTTCCGCTGCTCGCCTTCAGGACACTGCCATCGGAGGTGCTCAGCTCAACCACGCGGTTGTTCTGGTCGTCCGCCACGAAGAGGTCACCGTTCGACACCGCAAGCCCGAGCGGATGCTTCAACCCCGCGGAGCCGCCGATCGAGGAGAGAGCCGTCCCGTCCAGCGTGAAGCGCGCGATCTCCTCCTGGTCGCTGTTCGACACGTACACGGTGTCGCCGCTCACCGCGATGCCTCCCTTCCAGCCGATGTTCAGCACGCTCGAGCCGAACTGGCGGATGAAGCTGCCGCTCGCGCTGAACTCCTCCACCCGGTTGTGGTCGGTGTCGAGCGCGTACACATTCCCGCTCGCCGAGTCGACCGCAAGCCCGCCGATGGCGCCGAACTGCCCGGGCCCCGAGCCGTACTCGCCGAACTCGCCGATAAAGGTCCCGCTCGGACTGAAGTGCTGAACCATGTAGCTCCAGCGATCCGCCACGTACACGTCGCCGGACGGCGCGATCGCCACGGCCTGCGGCTGGCGGAACACACCGTCGCCGTTATGGCTGAACGCTGCGTAGGCGCTGTACGGGCAGGGATCCGCGCCTGGGCACGCTGCGGCGTGCGCTGCGGCAGGAAACACGAAGAGCAGCAGCGCAACGGCCAAGCCCCGCACAGCCCGACCATAGACCAACTAGGCACTAGGCACTGGATGCGACGCATCCCTGAATTCCCGAAACAGCCCGGTGACGATGAACGCCGTCTGCTCCCCGATGTCCACGGCGTGATCGCCCATGCGCTCGAGCGCGCGCCCCACGCCGAGCATCATCATGGCCCACTCGCGGGTGTCGGGATCGTCGCCGGCCTCGAGCGCGAGCTGGAACGCTCGGCGGTGCAAGCGGTTCACCGCGTCGTCGCGCGCGACGAGATCCTGCGCGAGGTCGACGTCGCGCGCGGCGAATGCTTTCTTCGCCTGCATGAGCATCGCGCCCACGCACCGGCCCATCTCGAGCAGGGTGTTCAGGAGCTCGGGGACGATGGGAGGCTCGTGGCCGGTGAGCGGGATCGTCTTGGCGATGTTCACGCACTGGTCGCCCATACGCTCCACGTGCTTGATCACGTCGAGCAGCGCGGCCACGAGCCGGAGGTCGGTTGCCACCGGCGCCTGGCGCGCGAGCAGGGAGAGGATGCCCTGGTGCACCTCGAGGTAGCGGCCGTCGATGCGGTCGTCGTCGGCGATCACCATCGCGGCCAGCTCCACGTCGTGCTCCCCGAGCGCCTCCATCGTGCGCTCGAGCGCGTTCTCCACCAAGTCGAGGCCGCCGAGCGCCTGGTGCTCCAGGTCCGCCAGCTCCTCGTGGAAGGCGCGTCTCGTCTGCACAATCAGCCGAACTTTCCGCTCACGTAGCGCTCGGTGCGCTCGTCGTCGGGCTTCGTGAAGATCTTCTCCGTCGGCCCGGCTTCGATCAGCTCGCCGTCCAGCATGAACGCCGTGGTGTCGGACGCGCGCGCGGCCTGCTGCATGTTGTGCGTGACGATCACGATCGTGTAACGCGTCTTCAGCTCCTCGACGAGCTCCTCGATGCGCAGCGTCGACGCCGGGTCGAGCGCGGATGCCGGCTCGTCCATCAGCACGACCTCCGGCTCCACTGATATCGCGCGCGCAATGCAGAGTCGCTGCTGCTGGCCGCCGGACAGCCCGATCCCCGGCTGGTTCAGGCGGTCCTTCACCTCGTCCCACAGGGCGGCGGACCGCAGGCTGCGCTCGACGCGCTCGCGCAGGTCCCCTCCCTTCGTCCCGCTCAGCCGCGGACCCGCGGCCACGTTGTCGAAGATCGACATCGTGGGGAACGGATTGGGCTTCTGGAAGACCATGCCGATCGCGCGCCGCACCGCGGTCACGTCGACCGCGTCGGAATAGAGGGCCTGGTCGTCAAGCAGCACCTCGCCCTCCACACGCGTGCCGGGGATCTCCTCGTGCATGCGGTTGATGCAGCGCAGAAGTGTCGACTTCCCGCAGCCGGACGGGCCGATGATGGCCGTGACCTTGTTCGGCTCGAAGTCGAGGTCGACGCCCTTCACCGCATGCTGGTCTTCGTACCAGGCGCTGAGGTTCTTGAGGGAGACGCGGTGGCCCGCGGCCATGGTGGTGCCGCCGTGCTCGAAGCGGCGCTTCTGCTCGAGGGGAGTCTCGGCGTGGGTTGACAGGGAAACGGTCACGTGAGGCGGCTCCTTCTCGACATGTAACGGGCAACCAGGGTCAAGAGCAGGACGAGGACCACGAGCGTGAGCGCCGCGCCCCAGGCCCGCGCCACGAGCCGGTCCTGCGCCTGCCCGACGTCGGTGAAGATCTGCACCGGCAGCGAGTTCATCCTCTGCCCGAGGTTGAGCGAAGTGCCGTTGACGATCGCGGCGGTGAAGAGCAGCGGCGCGGTCTCGCCTGCCGCGCGCGCCACGGCCAGCAGCGAGCCGGTGACGAGGCCGGGCAGGGCGGTTGGCAGCACGACCTTCGCGATCATGCGCCAGCGCGGCGACCCGAGCGCCAGCGCGGACTCGCGCAGCGTGTGCGGCACGAGCAGCAGCACAACCTCGGCCGAGCGCGTGACCACCGGGAGCATCAGCAGCGAAAGGGCCACCGAGCCCTTCCAGCCGGCGTAGCCGCCCACGCCGCCGCTGAGGATCAGCACGATGAAGACGAAGAGGCCGAACACGATCGACGGTACGCCTGTCATCACGTCGACGAAGTAGCGCACCGCCTTGGCGAACCACGAGTTTTTCCCGTACTCCGTGAGGTAGAGCGCGACGCCCACGCCGACCGGTACCGAGATCGCCGTGGCGAGGGCGACCATCAGGATCGTGCCGAGGATCGCGCTCTTGATGCCGCCCGGGTCGCCGAGGAAGCTGCCGGTCGGATCGGTGCTGAAGAAGTGCCAGCTCCACGCGCCGAGTCCGCGCTTCGCCACGTACCCGAGCACGAGCACGAGTGGGACCAGCGCCAGCGCCGTGGCCAGGCCGAGCGAGGCGCGCATGGCGAGATCCCTGCGCTTGCGGGCCTTCGACACAGGACGCAGGACGGCGTTCATGCGAGGGCGGTCCTGCGGTTGATGAACACGCGCGCCGCCGCGTTCACGAGCAGCGTGAGCACGAAGAGCACGAGCCCGGCCGCGATCAGAGCCGCTCGGTGGATCGGGTTGTTGGCCGCCTCGCCGAACTCGTTGGCTATCACCGCGGCGAGCGTGTAGCCCTGGTCGAACAGATGCGACCCGATGCGCGGCGCGTTCCCGATCACGAGCGTGACGGCGATCGTCTCGCCGATCGCCCGGCCGAGACCGAGCATCGCGGCGCCCGTGATCCCCGCGCGCGAGTACGGCAGGATCGCGGTGCGGATCATCTCCCAGCGCGTCGCGCCGAGCGCGAGGGCCGCCTCCTTGTGGTCGGCCGGCACCGTTGCCATCACCTCGCGGGTGATCGCGCTCACGATCGGCAGGATCATGATCGCGAGGATCAGGCCGCCGATGAAGTAGTTCGGTCCCGCCACCGACGCCCCGCCGATGAACGGGATGAAGTGCAGCTTGTCCGTGACCCACTGCTCCGCCGGCTTGAGCTTGGGGATGAGCACGAACACTCCCCACAGGCCGTAGACCACCGACGGCACCGCGGCGAGAAGGTCGAGCATGATCGTGAGCGGGCCGCGCGCCCTGCGCGGGCAGAGCTCCGTGACGAACAGCGCCGCGGCGATCGCCACCGGCACGCCGATGATGAGCGCGACCGCGGCGGTGATGAGGGTGCCGACCACGAGAGGCAGCGCGCCGAACACGTTCCGGGACACGTCCCAGTCGTTGTTGAACGTGAAGCCGAAGACGCCGAACCTGGCGAACGCCGGCCGCGCCTCGACGTAGAGCCGGATGAAGAAGAAGGCGATCAGCGTGAGGATCGCCACCGCGAGAGCGGTGAGGACGATGCGGAGAGCCCGATCGGGAAGCCGCGAAAGCGGCGAGCCTCGGAGGCTGCCGCTTTGCGAGATCGCGGCGGCGGAAGCGGCCACTTACCGGATCGCGCTCCCGTTGCACCTGATCTTGTCGATCTGTGCCTTCGACTTGCTGAGCAGGGGCGAAGGAAGCGGCGCGTAGAAGAGCTGCTTGGCCACATCCTGGCCCTGTGTCAGGCCGTAGTTCAGGAACGCCTTCAGCGCCTTCGCGTTGCCGGCGGACATCCCGCTCGTGCAGACGTCCTGGTGAACGTCGATGAACGTCTGGGAGACGATCGGATAGGCCGCGGGATTCTGCGAGTTGATCGAGCTGATCCCGAGGTCGGCCGGGATGCTCAGTTCATCGCCGGCTGCCGACGTGGTTTGAAGCGTCGGCGCGATGTACTTGCCCGACTTGTTCTTCACGTCCGCGTAGTTGAAGTTGTTCTGGAGGGCGAACGCCTGCTCCACGTACCCAACCGCGCCGGACGTCTGCTTCACGGCCGCCGCCACGCCGTCGTTGCCCTTGGCGCCCGTGCCGGTGGGCCACTTGACGGTCTTGTCGGCTCCGATCTGGCTCTTCCACTGCGCGCGGTAGTCCGAGAGGAAGGTGGTGAAGCCCTTGGTCGTGCCCGACTCGTCAGAGCGGTGCACCACCGTGATGTTCGAGGACGGCAGCGTCACGCCCGGGTTCTGCTTTGCGATCTCCGGGTCGTTCCACTTCTTGACCTTGCCGAGAAAAATGTCGGCGATCGTGGGGCCGTCGAGCTTGAGGCCCTTCTGCAGTCCCGAGACGTTGTAGGACACGGTGATCGCGCCGAACGCCATCGGGATCTGGACGACCGGCGTCTTGATCGAGCTCTTGTCGTCGGACGTGAGCGCCGGATCGCTGCCGGCGAAGTCCGCGGTCTTGTTCGCGAGCGCAGCTACTCCGGCGCCCGAACCGACCGGCTGGTAGTTGACGGTGATGCCCTGCTTCTTGAGGTCGCTGCCCCACTGCTGGTAGATGGGCGCGGCGAACGTCGAGCCCGCGCCGTTCACGGTGCCGCTCGCGCTGCTGCCTGGATCGGCCGAGGCGGTGCTTGCGCTGCCGCTGCCTCCGCACGCGGCGACGCCCACTGCGAGCGCTCCTGCCGCCGGCACTACCGCGAGCCACTGGCGTGACTTCACAGTTACTCCTTCTTTCGTTTGCGTTGTCGCGGCGAGGCTCGCAGCCATTGCGAGGCAGTCTGTTACCGACGTGTGGCAGGGATGTGAAAAGGATGTGAACTGCCTCCCTGCGCACCATCCAGGCCAATAGACTCGTCTCCAGATGCAGGAGAGCCAGAGCGCCGCGACTCCTTTTGCGCCGGCCTCCCTTTCGAGCGTGATCGGGGTGCGCGTCCAGCCAGGACCGATTCGACTGGCCGTGATCGATACGGACAGCGGCTTCGTACGGGTGCTGGCCAAGCGCGTCGGAGAGATGGGCTGGCAGCAGCGCGTGCTCACGGCGGCGCCGCGGCCGGACGAGCTGGTCTCCATGCGGCTGCACGCTCTGGTCGTGGACCTGGCGCTGTTCGGTGAGCGTGGCTGGGAGTTTCTTGCGCAGGTGTGCGAGTCGGTGCCTGGGCTCGCGGTGATCGTCTGCACCGGAAGCTCGAGCGTGGCGCAGCGAGTGCGCGGCCTGCGCCTCGGCGCGGACGACTGGATCACCAAGCCCTGCCATCCGCAGGAGGTGATCGCGCGCGTGGAAGCGGTCGTGCGCCGGCGCAAGCGCGGGGCGCCGGGCGCCGCCCAGGACAGGCCGGTGGTCGCCGGCGAGCTCGAGATCCGCCCCGACCAGTTTCAGGCGTTTGTGGGCGGCCAGAGCATCGACCTCACGCGCCGCGAGTTCGAGCTGCTGCACCTGCTGGCGAATGCGGGCGGCCGCGTGCTCGAGCGCGACGACATCTACCAGCACGTGTGGGGCTACGCGATGGTGCGCGGCGACCGCTCGGTCGACGTCTTCGTGCGCAAGGTCCGCCAGAAGATCGAGCGCTTCTCGCCGGGCTGGACTTACATCCACACCCACTTCGGAATCGGCTATCGCTTCGAGCCCGAGGTGCCGGACGAGGACACGCCGGGGCCAGAGCTGGAGCCGGAGGAGTCAGAACGGTTCATGCTGCCGGGGCAGTGAGCGGCACGCCGTGCTCGAGGTTCGCGGCGCACTCGTCGACGCCGGGGAGGAGGTGGAAGTAAATGTCTGCCCGTCGTTCCGTCATCGCACGATCAGGTTCGCCCAACCGATCCGCGATCCCGTGAACGAGCGGTGATCGAGTCGTGAAGACTCTGGTAACACTGGCGTTAGATGATCTGGCTTCTCAGGCATGCCGAGGCCGAGGACGGATCTCCGGACGAGTCCAGGCGGCTGACCAAGAAGGGCGAGGATCAGGCGCGCACGGTCGGCAGGGCGCTTGCGGCGCTGGGCGTGAAGTTCGATCTCTGCCTCACCAGCCCGCGGGTGCGCGCGGTACAGACCGCACGGCTTGCATGCGAGCCGCTCGGAGTGGAGGTGTCGGTGGACGAGCGGCTTTCGGGCGGCCCGTTCGACTCCCAGGAGCTTGGCGCGGGCCTGGACGAGGTGCTGCTGGTCGGGCACGATCCCGACTTCTCGATGGCCGTCCACAACCTGACCGGCGCGCAGGTGAGGATGAAGAAGGGCGGGATCGCCGCGGTCGAGAAGGGCGAGCTGAAGCTGCTCCTGCGCCCGCACGAGCTCGGGGCGATCGCGAGTGGGTTCAGGCAGTGAGGTTCAGGCTGCCGACGCCGGCTTCGAGGTCGAGCAGGAAGCGCTTGCGGGGGAGCCCGCCGCCGTAGCCGGTGAGGCTGCCGTCCGAGCCGATCACGCGGTGGCAGGGCACGATGATCGAGATCGGGTTCGAGCCGTTCGCCGCGCCCACTGCGCGGGCGCGATCGGGCCGGCCGATCTGCCTTGCGATCTCCCCGTAGCTGCGCGTTTCGCCGTACGGGATCGTGAGGAGCGCGTTCCACACGTCCGTCTGGAACGACGTGCCGCGCAGGTCGAGCTCGAGGTCGAACTCGGTGCGCTCTCCGGCGAAGTACTGGTCGAGCTGCTCGATCGCGGCTTCGAACGGCTCGCGTGCCCGCCGCCAGCCGGGCCGGGGAGCGGCCGGAGACATGTGCAGGCC
>JAICJR010000030.1 GCA_025928345.1 Thermoleophilaceae bacterium
GGCTACGAGTACGCCGTCTTCGGCGGCGGCCTGCTCGGCTTCGAGATCGGCGCCGGCCTGGCCGCGCGCATCGCCGCGGGGGTGACCATGGAGGTCACCGGCGTCAGCGTCGAGAGCGGCAAGCTGGTCGCCGAGCGGCCGATCCTCAAGGACTCGCAGATCGCGTCGGTGCACTACCGCTCGGGCGTCGGGGTGATCATCGGCCGCCTCAACGCGTTCGAGATCAAGGAGACCGGCGGCGGCGCGGCGACCGTGGAGAGCGTGGACGTCGAGTTCCGCGCGCACTCGCTGAAGGCCAAGATGGTCCAGCGCGGCGAGCAGCGCGGCGCCGACGTGAACATCGAGGACGCCAACATCCTCGTGGCCGGCGGCCGCGGCCTCGGCAAGGCCGAGGGCTTCAAGCTCGCGGAGGACCTCGCCGGCGCGCTCGGCGGCGCGGTGGCCGCCACCCGTGCGGTCGTGGACGCCGGCTGGTACCCGTACGCCGCTCAGATCGGCCAGACGGGCAAGACCGTCGCGCCCAAGCTCTACCTCGCGGTGGGCATCTCGGGCGCGATCCAGCACAAGGTCGGCATGCAGAACTCCGAGAACATCGTCGCGATCAACAAGGACCCGAACGCGCCGATCTTCGAGTTCTCCGACCTCGGCATCGTGGGCGACCTGAACAAGATCGTCCCCAAGCTCACAGAGGCCATCAAGGCGAAGAAGGGCGGTTGACCGTCACATGAGCATTGCCCCGATCGAGTACCCGCCGCCGGTCAACTCGGCGGAGGAGTTCGTCAGCCCACCCACCGATCCCGAAGATGAGCGGATCGAGGTAGGTGTCGCGATCGTCGGCGGCGGGCCTGCGGGCCTGGCGTGCGCGATCCGGCTGATGCAGCTCCTCGAGAACGCCCCGCAACTCGCCGAGTCGCTCGGCGAGGTGCCGGTGGCGCTGATCGAGAAGGGCAAGACGCCGGGCTCCCACCTGCTCTCGGGCGGCATCATGAGGCCGAGCGCGTTCAAGATGCTTTTCCCGGACATGGACGAGTCCGAGTGGCCCACGTTCGGGCCGGTGGAGAAGGAGCGCGTGTACCTGATGGCCGGCAAGAACCGCGCCATCCCGCTGCCCACGCCGCCGCCGTTCCGCAACCACGGCAACCACGTGGTGTCGGTTGCGCAGCTCGGGCGCTTCCTCTCGGGTAAGGCCGAGGAGGCCGGCGTGTACGTGCTGCCCGAGTCCGCCGGCTACAAGCTGCTGGTGGAAGACGGCAAGGTGCGCGGCATCCGCACGGGCGACAAGGGTCGCGGCCGCGACGGCGAGGAGCTGTCGAACTTCGAGCCGGGCTCGGACGTGATCGCCAAGGCCACGGTGCTCGCCGAGGGCACGCAGGGCCACCTCACCGGTGCGGCCATCCGCTACTTCAACCTCTCGAACGGCGCCGACCCGCCGCAGTGGGAGCTCGGCGTGAAGGAGATCTGGGAGGTGCCGAAGCCTCTCGACCGCGTCGTCCACACGATGGGCTGGCCGCTGCGCCCGAGCGCGAAGTACCGCGAATTCGGCGGCAGCTTCATCTACCCGATGGGCGAGGACAAGGTGTCCCTCGGCTTCGTGGTCGGGCTCGACTACCGCGACGCCACCTTCTCCTGCCACGACGTCCTCCAGGAGCTGAAGACCTCGAAGCTTGTGCGCGGCATCCTCGAGGGCGGCAAGCGGGTGGGCTGGGGTGCCAAGACGATCCCCTCAGGCGGCTACTGGGCGATGCCCGACCGCCTCTGGGCGCCCGGCCTCTGCATCGCCGGCGACGGCGCGTCGATGGTGAACGTGCCGCAGCTCAAGGGCATCCACTACGCCATGCACGCCGGCATGTTCGCCGCCGAGGCGATCTTCGACGCGCTCAAGAAGGACTCGACCGACGACCTCTCGCGCTACGAGGACAAGGTGCGCGGCTCGGAGATCGAGAAGGACATGTACCGCTCGCGGAACATGCGCCAGCCCTTCAACAAGGGCTTCTTCGTCGGCGGCCTGATCGCGAACATGATGGAGGCCTCCGGTGGCCGCTTCCCGCCCGGCCACTTCAAGACGCACGACGACGCCGGCGTGGACGTCTTCATCGGCAAGCGGAACAAGAAGTATCCGAAGCCGGACGGCAAGCTCACCTTCGACAAGCTGTCGTCGGTGTTCGCGAGCGGCAACGCCACGCGCGACGACGCTCCCAACCACATCCGCATTCAGAAGAACGTGCCGCTGGCGCTCGCCACGATGTGGGAGAACATGTGCCCGGCGCAGGTCTACTCGGTGCCCGACGAGGTGAAGGATCAGATCGCGCAGAACGGCGGGCTGGCGGAGGACACGCTGGTGGATCTTCAGATCACGCCGTCGAACTGCGTGCAGTGCGGCGCGATCACGGCCAAGGGCGGCCGGCTGACCCCGCCCGAGGGCGGCGACGGGCCCAACTACCAGCAGACGTAGGTGCCGCGCGCACACCCGATCCGGCGCGCTTCCGTGGTTGGTGCCGGATCGTTTGGGACCGCGGTTGCCGTGCTGCTCGAACGCGGCGGCGTTCGCACGGCGCTTCTCTGCCATACCGAGGAGCAGGCTCGGGAACTCGCGGCGAAGCGAGAAAATATGCACTATTTGCAGGGAGTTTCGCTCGCACACCGGATCAACGTGCGAGCGTTCGGCAGCCAGGACGACCAGTCCGGGCGCGCCGACCTGATCCTGCTGGCGGTGCCGTCGCACGGCCTCGGCGAGGCGATCGACACGCTGGCGCGGCGCGGCGTGCCCGAGCGCACGTACGTGGTCTCGCTGGCAAAGGGCCTCGTGCCGCCGGACGGCACGCCGCCCACCGTGGCGCTCGAGCAGGTGTTCGGCGCCGAGCGCGTGGGCTGCGTCGGCGGGCCCGCGCACGCGCGCGAGATGGTGGAGTCGGGCGCCGGCCTCGTCTGCGCATCGCACTCCGCCGCGCTCGCCAACGCCGTGGCTCAGGTGTTCCAGAACGCGGGCGTGGTTTGCGAGGTGTCGTCGGACCCGGTCGGAGTCGAGCTGGCGGGATGCGCGAAGAACGCCGCCGCGCTCGCGAGCGGCGCCACCGAGGCGCAGGGGCTGAACGCGGCGGGCATGGCCGCCGCCGACATCTTCAGCGAGGTCACCGCGCTCGCCCGCTCCTACGGCGCGCAGCGCAAGACGTTCATCGGGCGCGCCGGCATCGGCGACCTCGTGGCCACCGCGCTCGCGCCCACCTCGCGCAACCGCAGCGCCGGCGAGCTGCTTGCGGAGGGAGTGCCGGGCTCTGAGATTCCCGAGCGGCTCGGCCAGGCCGCCGAGGCGCTCGAGACGGTGCCGCTCCTCGCCCGGGCGATTCAGCGCGCCGGCGTGGAGGCACCGGTCACCTCGGCGCTCGCGCGCCTCATCGAGGGCTCGCTGCCGCTCGAGGACTGGGTGGCGCTCGTGCGGGCGCGCCAGCCCGAGCCCGCGCGCTTCGCCGGTGGCTGGCTGCGCCGCTTCTTCGCCCGCCGGCAGCGCCGCAACGCTCGCAGGTAGTCCGATGCCCTCGTGGAGCGCGGCGCCCGCTTTCGCCATCAGCCAGACATAGCGAGGCGGCGCAGAGCCCGCCGCGACCGTGTATACCAGGGCACGTGGGAGGCAGCAGGGGTGTCGCCATCCTCGCCGGGCTGGTGATCGCCGCGGCGGTCGGCTCGAGCGCGGGAGCGGCCGGCGCCCGGGCAGCAACCGGTCCCGCCTGTGTGCCGTGGAACGTTCGCACGGTCGCCAGCGGACTCGGGGTGCTCGAGAACCTCGAGCCGGACGGCGCCGGCGGGCTGCTCATCTCGAACAACGGGGCTAACGAGATCGACCGGCTGACGCCGGACGGCAAGGCGAGCACGTTGATCCCGAACGTGCCGAGTCCCGGCGGCGAGCGCATCCGCGGCGGATCGCTCTACTTCAACACCGGCGACTCGCCGCAGGCCGGCGTGCTCGGCACGACCGACGGCACCGTCCAGCGCTACGACCTCTCGACCGGCGCCCTCTCGACCTGGTCGAGCGGCCTGTCGATGCCGAACGGGCTCGTGTTCCTGCCGAGTGGAGATGCCGCGGTGAGCCGCGTGAGCCCGGGCTGGGGCATCACTCGCATCCCGGCGGCGGACCCTCAGCACCCGCAGCGCAACTGGGTCCAGACGAACGACTCGAACGGCCTGGCAGTCGACCCCACGGGCACCTGGCTCTACTTCGACGAGACCTTCCAGCCCGGCGGGATCGTGATGCGCGCCCGCATCAGCGACCCGTCCGACGTCGAGCAGGTGGCGAGCCTGGGCCAGGGGCTCGTGCTCGACGACATGACGATCGATCGTCAGGGGCTGCTTTACATCGCCGCCAACCGGCCCGCCCCGCTGGGCGAGCTGATCCGCGTTGACCCGAGCACCGGCAGCGCGTGCGTCATCGCGAGCGGGCTCGGCGACCCGTCGGCCGTCAAGTTCGGCTGCGGCCCCGGGTGGCCGAGCGACCACCTCTTCGTCGTCGGCTTCGAGGGAAGCGTCTACGACCTCTCCCCGCCGGCCGGCACGCGGCCGCCTCGCGGCACCTGCGACGCGTAGACACGCAAATACCGCGTTTGGGTTCTTTAGTCAGCGTTTGCAGGACTAAACGGATGTCGTAGCAGCGCGCTCGGAGACCCGCTGTTTGCGCAATCGCGAGGCGCATGTTCCCATCGGCAGGTCTGCTGGTTTGGACCACGCCAACTCGACGGGGGGTGAACAGCAATGGGCGCCAGCTGGAGCTAGTCGAGAGTCTGCGGCGGCGCGCGCCGAGCATGGGGGGTGCGCGCCGCCGTTTTCGACCGCAATACCTCGCTTGAGTTATCGCGTTGATCTAAAGCGTTGTTTTGCAGGGATAAACGTTTGTTCGAAGGTGGCGACTTGAGCGTTTTCGTCGCCCTTGGACGTTTGTTCGACTTGCGCGTGCGCGCCAGCCGTGTTCACATCGGGCCATCTGCTGGTCGACCACATCAAACCGACAGGGGGGTGGAGCCCATGCGCGTCACCTGGGGCTAGGCATCCAAAACGGTCGCGCCTTCGAGCTGCTTCTGGCCCGCTCGAAGACGCTGACCGCTTCGAACGACACGAGGGCGGCCGTCAAGTGACGGCCGCCCTCACCCTTCTCCGGGAGGAGCGCTCCGCACGCCGCTTCTTCTTCGCCCACACGCAATCGTCGCTGGGCACCGGTGCCGCCTACGTGGCCCTGCTGGTACTGGCCTACCAGAAGTTCCACTCGCCCTGGGCGGTCACCCTGATCCTTCTGGCCGACTTCCTGCCCGCCACGCTAATCGGCCCGATCCTCGGCGCCGCCGTGGACCGCTTCGGGCGCCGCCGCTGCGCCGTCATCGCCGACGTGCTGCGCGCCGCCGTCTTCCTGGGCCTCGGCCTGGCCTCGAGCTTCCCGCTGATCGTCGCCCTCGCGCTGCTGGCCGGCGTGGGTACCGCCCTGTTCAAGCCCGCGATCCTCGCCGGGCTCCCGAGCATGGTGAGCGAGCCGAACCTGGCCCCGGCCACGACGCTCTACGGCGCGATCAACGATCTCGGCAACACCGTAGGTCCAGCGATCGCCGCCGTCGTGCTGGCAGTGGCCGGCGCATCCACGGCGATGCTCGTGAACGGCGCGACGTTCGCGCTGTCTGCGCTCGTCCTCGGCGGCATCGACTTCGGCAGGGTCGCGCCGAGCGGGCGCGACGAAGGTGGGCGGCGCCCGTCGCTCCTCGCACAGGCCCGCGACGGACTCGGCATCACCGCAAAGCTTCCGGCACTGCGCAGCCTCCTGATCGGCTCCACGATCGCGATGCTCTCGGCGGGCATGATGAACGTGGCTGAGCTCCCGCTCGCGAAGTTCACTCTGCACGCCGGCAACCTCGGCTACTCGGCACTCGTGGCCATCGCGGGGATGGGGATCGTCGCGGGGTCGCTTCCCGCCATGTCCGGCGGCAGCTCGCAGCGGCTCAAGCGTCGCTACCTCGTCGGGCTGCTGGCGATGGCGGCGGGCATGATCGCCGCCGGGCTCGCGCCGGCATTCGTCATGGTCGCCGTGATGTTCGCCGTCACCGGCAGCGCCAACGGCGTGGCCTCCGCCAACGAGCAGCTGCTCGTGCAGCGCAGCGCGCCGCAGGATGCCCTCGGGCGTGTGTTCGGCGTGAAGGGCACCCTGATCTCGGCGGCGTTCGGCCTCGCCTTCGTGAGCGGCGGTGCGCTTGCGTCGGTGGCGGGCCCGCGTGCGGTCTTCGTCGCCGGTGGCGCAGGCGTGCTCTGCGCCTGCGTCTGGTCGGCGCGGGCGCTGCGGGGCGAGTGGACTGAGCCGGTTGCCGCGCCCGTCCGCACGGCCGCGGCGTCGGTCTAGGACGAGACGCTCACCGTGGCGGGATCGGCGCTCGGCGCCGGCGTCGTCGCCTTTGCGGCGACCGCTCCGCCCGACATGCAGACTTCCAGCGCCGCCACCACCTGCGGGCAGAACTGCGTCCAGGCGTTGCGGCGGATCTCGGCGGCAGCGACCTCCTGTGCCAGAGCGCGCCGGTAGGGACGGTCGCTCGTCATCGCGTCGAAGGCGTCCGCCACCGTGAGGATGCGGGCGGCCAGCGGGATCTCCTCGCCGCGCAGGCCATCGGGGTAGCCCTTGCCGTCGAAGCGCTCGTGGTGGTTGCGGGCCATGTCGCGCACGATCGGCGGCAGCTCGAGCTCGTCGAGGATGTAGCTCGAGATCTCCGGATGACGGCGCATCTCCTCGAACTCCTTGGTGTCGAGCCGACCCGGCTTCAGCAGGATGCGGTCCGGGATCCCGATCTTGCCGATGTCGTGGATCACGGCGCCCACCTCCACCGCCTGCAGCTCCTCGTCGCCGAAGCCGAGCTGCCGCGCGAGCATCAGCGCGTACTCGGCCACGCGCTCGGTATGGCCGCCGGTGTAAGGGTCCTTCGCCTCGATCGTGCGCGCGAGCGAGGTGATCGTGGAGAGGTACCCGCGCTTCGTGCGCTCGAGCAGCTGCTCGTTCTCGCTCAGCGCCACGCGGAGCTGCTCGTTGGCCGCCTCGAGGTCGTGATGGCTTGCCCGCAGCGCCTCGACGCTCGTGCGGGAGCGGCGCAGGTACTGCTTCTGCGTAGCCCACACGAGCAGCAGCGGCACGCCGAAGATCACGAAGGCGGACGCGCCGAGCGCGCGCTCGGCGGCCACGAACGTGCCGGCCATGGCGCCGGCGGCGAGGTTGTGCATCCACAGCCACGCCATACGCTCGCGCCAGGCGGCCACCGGGCTGATGCCCTCGTCGAGCGACCAGACGATCGCGAGCAGCGCGGCGTTCACCGTGTAGTAGATGCCGCCCGCCACCACCGACACGGGGATCAGGACGCCGACCTTCTCGACCGATACGCCGTCGAAGATTCCAGCCGCGCTCGCGCCGGCCAGGGCCAGGACGCCGAAGTCGAACAGTTGCTTGAGCGGCGCGGGCGACCGCCGCAGCCCGCGGCCGAGCAGGATCGCGGCCTCGGCGCAGATTGGGCCCGCGGGACCGTAGAGGCAGGCAAGCGCGATCGCCGGGATGGTGGCGGGGGACATGTTGCCGCGCTCGAAGACGTCGATCCGCACCATGTCGAGTGACAGGGTGAGCGCCACGAGCAGCCCGAAGGTGAGCGGCCGGTCGCCAATCCGGTTGAAGTCCGAGAACGCGAGGACGGCGCCTGCGGCCAGCACGAGTCCGCCCACGTAGTAGGGAATGAGGGCAGGCCGGGGGCGGCCCGCTCGGATGGGCTGCTGGCTGATGCTCATTACGCGCGGTCCAACTAGTGCGTAAATCGTCATCCGGGAGACCATTCTTGAGGCGCAGAGCGGGGCGATCGCACCGCGCCGCCATCGCTAGACTCAAATACGTATGAAGACCGACACCCATCCCGAGTACGTCGAGGCCCACGTCACCTGCACGTGCGGGAACGAGTTCACCACTCGCTCCACGAAGCCTGAGCTGCACGTCGAGATCTGCTCCAACTGCCATCCCTTCTACACGGGCCGCCAGAAGCTCGTGGACACGGGTGGCCGCGTGGAGCGCTTCCGCCGCCGCGCCGCCAAGCGGAGGGCCTAAGCGCCGAAACTCCGGACCGCTGGAGCTGTTTGTTGTAGCTCCATGCGCCGTCCGCTCATAGCTCTTTCCGTTGCCGCAGCGCTGCTGGGCTGCTGCGTCGCTGCCGCTTTCGCCTCCCCGGACGGGAGCGCGCGCACGGCGAGGGTCGTCGTCTCCGACTGCCATCCCTCGGATGACATGGCGCAGCGCTTCGCCTCCTTCAGCGGCCAGATGCGCCGGATCTCAGGCAGCCAGGAGATGGAGATGCGCTTCACCCTCCTCGAGCGGCTCGGCGGCCGCTTCTCGCACTTCAAGACGGTCTCGCTACCGGAGCTCAAGCCGTGGCGGCGGTCGAAGCCCGGCGCGCACACGTTCATCTACAACCAGCGTGTGACCGCGCTCCGCGACGGCGGCAGCTACCGCATGCGCGTTCAGTTCCGCTGGTACGACGCGCAGGGGTCGCTGATCCGCTCGAGCACACTGCGGTCGCGCAGCTGCCACCAGCCCGCGCCTCTGCCCAACCTCACCATCAGCTCGATCACTTCCGCCCCGGCGCAGGTGGCGGGCGATCGGATGTATTCGATCAGCGTCGCCAACAGCGGCATGGGAGACGCGCGCAACGTCCCCGTGGAGCTCCAGGTCGACGGCATGACCGCCGGCACCGTGACCCTGGACCTGCTGCCGGCTCAGGAGTCGAGCGTGGTCCAGATCGAGGGTCCGCGGTGCGGGTTCAGCGTCCGCGCGGTGGCCGACCCGGACCGCAAGATCGCCGAGACCGACGAGTCCGACAACGCTCTCACCCTCCCCTGCACGTAGGCGCTGACTTCAGGACAGAGCGCCTGGGTCCGATTAGCATGGACGTATGAGCGACTCCGCGCTCAGCCCAGCGGTCCAGCCGAACGGGCAGATCGATTCGCCCTCGCCGGAGCCGCTCCGGGCGGTTCGCGACGCCCCCGTTGGAGGCCAGGCCGTGCTCGAGGGAGTGATGATGCGCGGTGTCTCCACCTGGGCGGTGGCGGTGCGCAAGCCCGACGGGGCGATCGACGTGCAGTCGTTCCCGCTCGTGTCTTGGCTGAAGAGGCACCGCTGGATGCGCCTGCCGCTCGTGCGCGGCGTGGTGGCGCTCGTTGAGTCGCTCAAGATCGGCCTCCAGGCGCTCGGCATCTCCACCAACGCGCAGCTCGAAGAGGACGAGCAGGAGGTGTCCGGTGGCGCGTGGGCCGGCACGGTGGCGTTCTCGCTCGCGCTCGCGGTCGGGCTCTTCTTCCTGCTGCCGGTCGGGATCACCAGCCTCTTCCGCCACCACATCTCGGGCTCGATCGAGTTCGTCCTGATCGAGAAGGCGATCCGCATCTCGATCTTCGTCGGCTACCTGTGGGCGATCTCGCGGATCTCGGATCTGCAGCGCGTGTTCGAGTACCACGGCGCGGAGCACAAGACGATCTCCTGCTACGAGGCCGGGCTGCCGCTGACGCCCGAGAACGCGCAGCGCTTCTCGCGCCTCCATCCGCGCTGCGGCACGAGCTTCCTGTTGATCGTGATGGTTGTGGCGCTGTTTGTGTTCGCGCCGCTCGGCACGCCTGCCTGGTACTGGCTGTTCGCCTCGCGCGTGCTCGGCATCCCGATCGTCGCCGGCATCGCCTTCGAGATCATCAAGCTGTTCGGCAAGAACCGCTCCAAGCGCTGGGCGCAGATCCTGATGTGGCCGGGCATGCAGCTTCAGAAGCTCACAACCCGCCCGCCCTCGCTCGACCAGCTCGCAGTGGCGATCGCTTCCATGGAGGCAGTACTCGCCGTGGAGAATCCCGAAGAGGCTTCTGACGAAGACCGAGTCGGGATGGAAGTCGTCGCGTAGCTACCCTCAGCTACCGCGATGATTGAACAGCTGGTCTCACAGATCGAAACGCGCTTCGGCGAACTCTCTGAGCAGATGTCGGACCCTGCTGTGATCGGGGACCGTGAGCGCTACGCGGAAGTTGGACGGGCCTACAGCCAGCTCGAGCCCGCGCATAAGCTCGCGGGAGAGTGGCGGCAGGCTGCCGACGACGCCGCTGGCGCCCGCGAGTTGCTCGCCGAGGACGGCGACGATCCGGAGCTGCGCGAGCTTCTCACCACCTCCGAGGCGCGGCTGCGGGAGCTCGACGAGGAGATCCGCCTCGCGATGGTGGAGCGCGATCCGAACGACGAGAAGAACGTGATCATCGAGATCCGGCAGGGTACGGGCGGCGAGGAGGCCGGCCTCTTCGCGGGTGACCTCTACCGGATGCTGAGCCGCTACGCGGAGCGCCGTAAGTTCAAGGTCGAGCCGCTGTCCGTGAGCGACGGCAACTACACCTTCGAGATCAAGGGCGACGGCGCGTACAGCGTGTTCAAGTACGAGGGCGGCACGCACCGGGTGCAGCGCGTTCCGGAGACCGAGTCGCAGGGCCGCATCCACACGTCCACGGCAACGGTCGCGGTGCTGCCGGAGGCCGAGGAAGTGGACGTGCAGATCGACCCGAACGACCTGCAGATCGACGTCTACCGCTCCTCAGGTCCGGGCGGGCAGTCGGTGAACACGACAGACTCGGCCGTGCGGATCACGCACAAGCCGTCGGGGATCGTGGTGTCGATGCAGGACGAGAAGTCGCAGCTCCAGAACCGCGACAAGGCGATGCGCGTGCTGCGCGCGCGGCTGTACGAGCAGGAGCTCGAGCGCCAGCAGGCCGAGCTGTCGGCGGAACGCAAGTCGCAGGTCGGCACCGCCGCGCGCGCGGAGAAGATCCGCACCTACAACTTCCCGCAGGACCGCGTGACGGACCACCGCGTCGGCCTGACGAAGAACAACCTGCCGGCGATCCTGGCGGGCGAGGTCGACGACTTCACGGCCGCGCTCGAGGCCGACGAGAAGCGGCGCAAGCTGGAGGTGTGATGCCTGGCGCCGTGGCGCCGGTGCGGGACGCGCTGTCCGCGGCGGAGGACGCGCTGCGGGCCGCCGGCTGCGACACGCCGCGGCTCGATGCCGAGCTGCTCATCGCGCACGCGATGGGAGTGGGACGCGAGCGGCTGTTCATCGACGCCGATGGCGGGCTGCAACCGGCCGCCTCGCGCCGGGCCATGGAGCTCGTGCGGCGGCGCGTGGCGCGGGAGCCGGTGGCGTACATCCTCGGGAAGAAGGGCTTCCGGCACATCGACCTTCATGTGGACCGGCGGGTGCTGATCCCGCGCCCTGAGACGGAGCTGCTTGTGGAGCTTGCACTTTCACTGCCGTCCGGCGCGAGGGTGCACGACGTGGGCACGGGCTCGGGTGCCGTGGCGCTGGCTTTGAAGCACGAGCGGCCGGACCTCGTGGTGAGCGCCTCGGATGCTTCTTCGGATGCAGTGGAGGTCGCGCGCGCGAACGCGGCCGCGCTCGGACTCGACGTGCGGGTGTCGGCTGCTGTCGGGTTGCCGGCCGGCGAGTTCGACATGGTGCTCGCCAATCTTCCCTACGTGCGCGAGGACGAGTGGCGCTCGCTGGCGCCCGAGATCACGCGCTACGAGCCGCGCGAGGCGCTCCTGTCCGGAGAGGACGGGCTCGACGCGATCCGCGCGCTCGTGGCGCAGGCGCCGGCGGGGACGCTGCTGGCGTTGGAGCACGCGCCCGCGCGGGCGGCCGACGTGCGCGGGCTCCTGCGCGACGCCCAGACGCACCTCGACCTTGCGGGCCGCGAGCGCGTGACCGTGGGGCGCGTGCCGTGAACGAATTCGAGCGCTGCATCGCTGATGGCGGCGTGGCGCTGTTCCCAGCGGACACTGTGTACGGCCTGGCGTGCGACCCGGAGTCGGAAGCCGCGGTGCGGCGCCTCTACGAGATCAAGGGCCGGGCGCCGGACAAGCCGGCGGCGGTGATGTTCTTCCAGCTCGACCCGGCACTGGGCTCACTCCCGTCGCTCGGGCCGCGCACGCGCCGCGCGTTCGAACGCCTGGTGCCGGGCCCGGTCACGCTGATCGTCCCCAACCCCGACCGCCTCTTCCCGCTCGCGTGCGGGCCGGCGCCCGAGCGCCTCGGCGTGCGCGTGCCGGACGTGCCGCTTCTGGCGGATGTGGGGCGCCCAATCATGCAGTCGAGCGCCAACCCGAGCGGCGGCGCCGACGCGCGCCGCGTCGAGGACGTGGAGGAGCGCATCCGCGAAGCGGTGGACCTCGTGGTCGACGGCGGCGAGCTGCCCGGCACGCCCTCTACGGTGATCGACCTGAGCGACTACGAGGACGGCGGCGGCTACGCGATCCTGCGCGAGGGCGCGCTAGACGCCGACTCGGTGCGCGTCGCGCTCAGCTAGCCGCTTGAAGTTGAGGAGCTGACGCCGCGACATCACCAGGTCGCCAACCGCGAGAGCGTGTCGCGCGCCGGGCAGGCGCGGTGGGCCCCACGCGATGCGGAGCACGAGGCGCGACGCGTCGGCTCCGCGGTCGCGCACGAGGTAGGTGAGCGCGACGTGCCCGAGCAGCCGGCTGCGCGAGATGAGCGTGAGCTGTTCGCCCGGCTCGCAGTGGGCGAGCTTGAAGATCGCCACCATGCGCTGCCCGAGCTCGAGCTGTTCCGCGCCGGGAGTGAGTTCCTGAGGGCTCCGGCTGCCGAAGTTGTCGATCAGGTCGTAGCTGTAAGGCGCGTAGCGCAGCTGGCACAACCAGCGGTAGACGAGCGGCCTCGGAGCGTCGATGTCGACCGCCCTCAGCAGGATCAGCTTCGGATCCGGCACGAGCTCGTCGCAGGCGAGCTTCCGGTCGCGTTCTTCCGCCCTCGAGCCCCAGCCTTTCACCGCATCCAGCATGCTCATTGGTCCTAAGTCTGCCGCCTTCGCTGATACCGTCAGAGTTCGCCTCGCCGCCGCCGATCAGAGGAGCAAGCACCGTGACGGACCTTCCGCCTGACTACTTCACAAAGCACGTTTCCGACGTGGACCCCGAGATCGCCGAGGTGCTCGAGAACGAGCTACGGCGCCAGGAATCCACGCTCGAGATGATCGCCTCCGAGAACTTCGTGCCCCAGGCGGTGCTCGACTGCCAGGGCTCGGTACTCACGAACAAGTACGCCGAGGGCTACCCGGGCAAGCGCTACTACGGCGGCTGCGAGTACGTGGACGTGGCCGAGCAGCTCGCGATCGACCGCGCGAAGGAGATCTTCGGCGCCGAGCACGCGAACGTGCAGCCGCACGCGGGCGCGCAGGCCAACGCTTCCGTCTACCACGCTCTGCTCGAGCCGGGCGACCGCATCATGGGCATGAAGCTCGACCACGGCGGCCACCTTTCGCACGGGATGAAGCTGAACGTGTCGGGCCGGCTCTACGACATCGTGCCCTATGGCGTGCGCGAGGAGGACTCGCGGATCGACATGGACGAGGTGGCGCGCCTCGCGGAGGAACACAAGCCCAAGCTGCTGCTCGCGGGCTGGTCGGCCTACCCGCGCCAGCTCGACTTCGCGCGCTTCCGCGAGATCGCGGACTCGGTCGGCGCGTTCCTGATGGTGGACATGGCGCACTTCGCGGGGCTCGTCGCGGCGGGCGAGCATCCCAACCCCGTGCCTTACGCGGACGTCGTCACCACCACGATCCACAAGACGATCGGCGGCGCGCGCGGCGGCATGATCCTCTGCAAGGAGGAGCACGCGAAGAAGATCAACTCGGCGGTGTTCCCCGGTCAGCAGGGTGGCCCGCTCATGCACGTGATCGCGGGGAAGGCGGTGTCGCTGAGGGTCGCGCAGTCGGAGCAGTTCCGCGAGCGGCAGCGGCGCACGCGCGCGGGCGCGCAGGCGCTCGCCGAGGAGATGCTCGGCGGCGGCGTCAACGTGCTCACCGGCGGCACCGATGTGCATTTGGTGCTCGCGGATTTGCGCGAGTCCGAGCTCGACGGGCAGCAGGCCGAGGATCGGCTGGCCGAAATCGGGATCACGGTGAACCGCAACGCGGTGCCGTTCGACCCGCGTCCGCCGGCGGTTTCGTCCGGTTTGAGGATCGGGTCCCCGGCGCTCGCCACGCGCGGCCTGCAGGTGGATGACTTCCACGAGATCGGCAAGGTGATCGCCCAGGCGCTCACGGCGTCGCAGTGGGGCGAGGCCGAGATCTCGGAGCTCAGCGAGCGCACGCGCGCGCTGGCCGAGCGCTACCCGCTCTACCCACAGCTGAGCGCCGCGCCCGCGGCGGTCTAGCGGGGGGCCGTCGGAATCAGAAGACCGGGGCGCCGCATCGCCTCGAGCCATACGCCGCGGGCCTCTTCGCGGCCGCCCGTCGCGGGCAGGCGTTCCGTAACCCACGCGGGCGCCGTGGTGGGTATCTCGCCGTAGATCGGCGCGATGCCCTGATGGCTCTCCTCGCCCAGCTCCTCGCCCGGAGCGGTGAGCTCTTCGGTGAGTGTCTCGCCGCGGCGGATTCCCACGAGGTCGATCGCGGGCGCATCCTCGTGGCCCGTGCCCATCCAAATCCGCTCGGCCAGCTCGCCGACGGTGAGCATCGCGGGATCCGCGGGCCCGGCGAGCATCACGCCTTCGCCCGCGAGCAGCGCGCCGTGTGCGGCAAGCGTGGCCGCGTGCGCCATCGTGATCCAGTAGCGCACCATCCCGGTGTCCGTGACGGTGAGCGGCACGTCGGCGCGCGCCTGTCTGAGGAAGAGGTCCGATGCGCTGCCCGCGCTCGACAGCACGTTGACGAAGCGCACGGCCGCGCGGTGCGCGCCCGCGTGGCGCGCGGCGTACGCGGTGAGCTGCTCCATGAAGCGCTTGGTGCGCCCGTAGAAGCTGGCCGCGAGCGCAGCCTTGTCGGTGGAGGCCACGACGACCGTGTCCACGCCCGCCTTCTCCGCGGCGCGTAGCACGTTCCAGCTTCCGTGGAGGTTGTTGTCGATGAATTCCTCGGGATAGGTCTCCGCCCAGTCCACGTGCTTGTAGGCGGCGAGGTGGAACACCGCGTCGGGGCGCGCGCGGGCGAACTCGGTCTCGAGCCGGCCGGCATCGCGGATGTCGCACAGAACGTGAGACATGCTCTCGACGCGCTGCGGGTCGCGTCCGCGGCGGTCGGCCGTGAGCGCGGCCTCGTGGCCGTCGAGAAGCGTGATGCGCTGCGGGCGGAAGCCCCCGAGCAGCGTGGCCAGCGCGCCGCCGATGGAGCCGCCGCCGCCCGTGATCAGCACGCGCCGTCCGCCGAACAGCTCCTGCAGCTCCAGCACCGACGGCATCGGGTCGCGCACACCAATCACGCGCTGCCAGTCGAACGGCTCGGGACGCAGGCGGCGCCGCGGCGCTGGCGGCGGGCCTTCAGGCGGCCCCGACAGCGCGCGCTCGATCGCGCGGTAGCCGGACTTCATGTCGGGCGACCTCGCGGGATCGGGCTCGTTGATCTCAGCAACCACATATCTCACGAGCTGAGCGATTCGGCGCACGGCTGGATCCAACTCGTCCTTCAGCTCGCCGCTGCCGTACGGGAGGCCTTCGCCGAGCAGCCCGTGGGCGTCGGACACGTGCGCCACCTCGCTGGCCGGAGCGAGCTCCTCCACATAGCGGGCGAGGCCCAGCTCGTCGTCGGAGTCGAGGTCGAACAGCGACGGGTACGCCTGCGCGAAGTTCTTGAACAGCGCGGCGTGCGAGGTGTCGAACGTGAAGCCGAGCTCGGGCACGCGCTCGCGCCAGGTGAGCAAGTCGCGCCAGCGGCCGCCGATCGGGCTGAGGAACACGCCGCCGCTGCGCATGCGCAGCACCGGCGGCACATTCTCGATCAGCGGCGTGACCTCGCGCTCCAGGCAGGCGTCCGCGTAGAAGCGAAGGAAGCGCTCGATCTCCGCCTCGTCCATCTCGCCGAACGACGCCCTGTATTCCTCGGGCGCCTGCGGCACGAACAGGTGGATCGTGAGGACCGGCGAGCCGATGCCGGCGGCGAACTCAACGCTTCGCAGGATGCCGCTGCGAGCCTCGTCGTCGAGACGGTCCACGCGCACGTGCGCACCGCTCGGCCACGCCACCGGCGCCTCCGCGGTGACCACCGCGTTGTGCCCCGCGAGCGCGCTGCGCGACACGTCGATCGCGCGCGCCACCGCGTCGTCGTCCGCCACGTGAGACGACATCAGGCAGAGCTCGAGCCCGCGCCAGGGACCGCCTTCAAGGCGGTCGGCGATCTGTTCAGGCTCGGGTGCGGCCTTGAGCAGCGGGATGGCGGCGTAACCAGTCGACATAGCTGTTCACTGCGGAGTCGAGCGGGCGGGCGTGAACGCGAAGCCCGGCGCCGGTGTCATAGCTCTCGTTCTCGCCGGGCGCGAGATCCCCTCCCGGAGTCTCGATCGAGGTGTCCGACCCTAGCGTCTTCACAACCAGCTCCGCCGCCTCGATGAGCGGCGTGTTCATCCCGCTCGCGACGGTGAGCGTCTGGTTCCAGCGCTCCTCCGACACGATCTCGGCGAGGGCTGGAACGAGGTCGTCCACGTAGAGGAAGTCGCGCGTGCGGCGGGGATCTCCCGGGATCACGATCGGCTCGCCGTCGATCGCGCGCGCGGCGAAGGCGGCAATGGCGCCGGTGGCGCCCTCCCACGCAACCTGGCCGGGACCGAAGATGCTCGACATCCTCAGGATGGTCGCGCGCGCGGGGTGCACGCGGCAGGCGTGCTCGCCCAGACGCTTCGACATCGCGTACGGATCCGGCGGCGGGTCCATGGCGGCGCGCACGCTCGACGGGTAGATCAGCCCCGCGCCGTATTCCTCGCAGGCCTCGAGCAGGTTGAGCGTGGTCCCGGCGTTCTCGCGGACGGCGCCGGCCGGATCCTCACGCGCGCCTGCGGGGGAGGGCTGGCCGGCGAAGTGGAGGACGGCGTCGCGGCCCGCGACGAGGTCGCGAATGGCGGGGTCGCCCGCGTCGATGCGCACGAAGTCGAGCTCCGCGGACGCCGCCCGCCGGCGGCTTTCCGGCCGCGTGACCGGGATCACCTCGTGGCCTGCCTCGCGGAGCAGCACGCATGCGCGCCAGCCGATGAAGCCGCTCGCCCCTGTGACCATCAGCTTCATCGCATGTACTCCGCGAGCGCGTGCTCGTACTCGAACGGCGAGGCGAACGTGTGGGTGGCGCCGCCGCTCGGCTCTTCACCGCGTGCGAGCGCGGCGACGTCGGCCACCGTCACCGTCTCGGCGGCCACGTTGGCTGCACCCGGCGGCGCGTCCAGCATGATCTTCGCCACGTCGTCCACGTGGACGACGCCGATGGTGGCGCGACCGCCGTCGTCGAGAGTGAGCTCCTCGCCGGCCGCCGCCAGCCGCTTGAACTTGTCCACCACCGTCTGCGACTCGGGCCGCTCATGCATCACCGGGCTCGGCCCGTACACGATCCCGAGGCGCATCAGCGACAGCTCGAATCCGTGCCGGCGGGCGTACAGGTCGAGGCACAGCTCGGCGTAGATCTTCGAGAGGTGCGAGAGGTCACCCTGCGGCCCGTACGGATGGTCCGGCCCGATCTCGCCGGACAGCGACGGGCCGTAGACGTGCAGCGAGCTGGCGTAGACGAGCGAGCGGCAGCCGCTCTTCGCCACCGCCTCCGCCACCCGCCGCGCGCCGGTGAGGTTCGTCTCCTCTGTGTAGTCCGGGTCGCTGACAGAGAGCGGCCGGCTCGCCTGCGCCGCGAGCAGGAACACGCGCTCGGTGTCCGGCGGGATCACGCGCGAGAGGTCGTCGCCGCTGCGGATGTCAACGGTCTCCACGCGCGCGCCGATGCCGTCGAGCTGCGCCCGCTCGGTCGCGAACCAGTTGTCCGCCAGCACCACCTCGCGCCCGGACTGCATGGCCAGCTCCGCGAGGCGGGCTCCGATGTAGCCCGCGCCCAGGATGAGGTCGGCCACGTCAGATCGACCTGACGCCCGGGCCGGGCGGCACCACGTTGCGCGTGTCGACGATCAGGTCGGCTTCGTCCCAGAGCGGCGTCTGGAGGAACTGGCGGTGCGGGGTGAGGACCACCACGCAGTCGGCGGCGCGCACCTCGTCCGTGTTCCACTCAACGCCGGAGTGACGCTTGCCGTCGAGGTCCAACTGGGGCACCCACGGATCGCAGTAGCGCACATCAGCGCCGCGCGCCTCGAGCTGCCGCAGAACCTCGAGCGAAGGCGACTCGCGCGTGTCGTGCACGTCGGCCTTGTACGCCATGCCCAGCAGCAGCAGCCGGGAGCCGCGGATCGGCTTGCCGGCATCGTTGAGCGCGTCCGAGATGCGCTGCACCACGTGCAGCGGCATGCTCGCGTTGATCTCGTGCGCGCTTGCGATCAGCTGCGCGGAGTAGCCGTACTCGCGCAGGCGCCAGGCAAGGAAGTGGGGGACGACCGGGATGCAGTCGCCGCCAAGACCTGGACCCGGGTAGTGCGGGAGGAAGCCGAACGGCTTGCTGCTCGCGGCGTCGATCACCTCCCAGGCGGAGATGCCGAGCCGGTCGCACATCAGAGCGAGCTCGTTCGCGAGCGCGATGTTCACCGCGCGGAAGGTGTTCTCATGAAGCTTCGCCGTCTCGGCCACCATCGGGCTCGACACGGGGATCACGTTCTCCACCACCTGCCGGTAGAGCAGCTCGGTACGGCGCAGGCACTCGGGCGTCACGCCCGCCACGAGCTTGGGCGTGTTGCGAATGCTGTAGCGCTTGTTGCCGGGGTCCACGCGCTCCGGCGCATAGCCCAGGAAGAAGTCCTCGCCCACCTTGCCGCCGGAGCGCTCGAGGATCGGCAGCACGATCTCCTCGGTGGTGCCGGGATAGGTGGTGGACTGCAGCATCACGAGCTGGCCCGGGCGCAGGTTCTGGGCCACCGACTCGGCAGCCGACACGATGAACGAGATGTCGGGCGTGCGCGTCTTCGACAGCGGCGTGGGCACGCAGATCGTGAGAGCGTCGAGCTCGCGCACCGCGGCGTAGTCCGTGGTGGCGTTCAGCCGGCCGTTGAGCGTCTCGTAGCGCTCGGCGGGCACATCGACGAGGTACGAGCGGCGCTCCTGCACGGCCTGCACGCGCGGTTCGCTCAAATCCACGCCCGTGACGGCGAAGCCCGCCTCCGCGAACACCATGGCAAGCGGCAGCCCGGCATAGCCGAGACCGACTATTCCTACGTGGGCCGTGCGGGTGTGGACGCGCTCGTCGAACGCCTCTGCTGAGGACAAAACCTCACTCACGCAGCACAAGGCTACTGGCCGTTCCGGGGGTAAAGCCACCGGTTTCCTTCTCCCAGCTGCGCTATAAACGCATGCGTATGTCCTTCTGGGACTCCCTGCGCGGCCTGGTCGAGCATGGATCCGTGGCGTGGGGCTTCATCTGTGCGGTGGCGATCGTGCTCGTGCTGACGCCGGTCACCGCCTGGCTTGCGCCGAAGATCGGCGGCCTGGATACGGGCGGCGACCGCCCGCGTGTGCACAAGAAGCCCGTTCCCCGGATCGGCGGCCTGGCGATCGTGATCGGCATCATCGTGCCGGCGGTGCTGTTCGTCGATCTGGACAGCCCCTACCCGGGCATCCTGATCGGCACGGCCGGCGTGGCGCTCGTCGGCCTCCTCGATGACACGCGCGGTCTTCGGCCCGGCCCGAAGCTGCTCGCGGTGATCGCGCTCACCCTCGTGCCGGTGCTGGGCTGGCACCTGAAGATGGACCACCTCAACTTCCCGGTGGTCGGATCGGTGAACCTCGGCTGGGCGTCGTACCCGATCACGATCCTCTGGATCGCGTTCCTGGCCAACCTCGTGAACCTGATCGACGGGATGGACGGGCTCGCCGCCGGCATCGTCGCCATCGCGGCGGGGTCATTCGCGCTCCTCGCGCTGTCGTTCCTCCGTACCGACCCGGCAGCCCTGGCCGCAATCGTCTGCGGCGCGACGCTGGCGTTCCTGCCGCGCAACTACCACCCGGCGAAGATCTTCATGGGCGACACGGGTGCGCTCGCGCTCGGATACCTGCTTGCTGCCATCGCCGTGCAGGGCGTGTTGAAGACGGCCGCCACGATCGCCCTCGCCGGCCCGCTGCTTGTCATGGCCGTGCCGATCCTCGACACGTCGTTCGTCGTTTTGAAGCGCCTCAAGTACAAGCGCGCGCCGTGGGGAGCGGACCAGAACCACTTCTACCACCGCTTCATGCGCATCGGCTTCACGCAGCGGCGCACCGCGGCGTACCTGCATCTGTGGGCGCTCCTGCTCGCGGCCTACGGGATCATGCTGCGCTTCGTGCCGCCGCGGCCGTTCGGCGTGTGGAGCGTGCACAACTCGGTGATCGCGGCGCTGGTGGGCGTCGCCGTGCTCGCCGCGTCTGTGTGGATGGTCTACACGCTGGAGATCCTCAAGGCGCGCCACTTCCGCGCGATCGGCCTCGGGCGCTTCGTGCGCGAGGCGCCGGACACGGACCAGCTGCCGGCGGAGACCGAGGGCGAGCGCGAGGAGGCAGTCGGGCGCGCTCTCACCGGCGGGCGCTAGGCACCCACGGCAGAGCGAGCTCGAGCAGGTCGCGCGGGTCCCGACGCACGCGTTGCTCGACTCGTCCCGGCGGCTTTCGCTCGATCTTCACCTCGGACGGGTCGCTGAGAAAGCGCAGGCGTCCTTCGCTCGCGAGCATCTCGTCCACCGCGCCGAGCTTGCCTTCGAAGATCGACCACACGGGCGTGCCGAGCACGGCGGCCTCGCGGTTCATCGTGCCGCCCGCTGACACGAGCGCGTCCGCGAACGCCACGAGGCTGCGGCCGTCAACGGCGCGGTCCGGCACGATCACGCGATCGAGGCCGAGCGCGCGGATGTCCTCGCGCTGCTCAGGCGTGCGCGCGAGCACCACGGCCTGCGCGCCCTCTTGTTCCACCACGTGACGGATGAGGCGGGGGAGGAGCGCGCTCTCCGAGCCGCCGAGGTAGAGCGCATAGGAGGGCGCGGTGCGGACGACGCACAGCGGCAGCTCGCGGTCCACGCCAAGTCGCTCCAGCACGGCGGGGTCCGGCTCGAAGTCCGCCATGTAGTACTCCTCCTTGAGCCCCGGATAGCGGATGAGCTTTGGCGGGCGGGCGCCGTAGCGCGCCATGCGCTCCGCGGGGATCGCGTCGGGTACGAGTACGCGGTTGGCGAGCCGGCAGATCACGTGGTGCTGGAGCACCGCCCACTCGTAGTCGAACATCGTCGAGTTCGGCACGCGCAGCACGCGGCATGCCACCGGCAGGTCGGTGGACCCGTGCGCGAGCGCGGCGTCGAACCTGCGCGGCCTTCCGAAGCGCAGCATCTCGGCCACGCGTCCGCCTGCCGCCCGCGCCTTGCCGAGCCGCGACACGCCGCCGTAGTGGCCGAGCGCGGTGTACGGATGGCCCCAGTCGTCCAGCAGCTCGAGCGTGTGCGAGAGCGGCCGCGCCGTGATCTCCACCTCGTGGCCGTCGGCCTCCAGCAGCTCGACAAGCGGCCTCAGCACCAGCACGTGCGCCGTGTTGGTCAGGTCGACCCAGATCCTCATTCGCTCACTCCCGCGCCGGGCGGCGATCCTCGATCTCGAGCAGCTGCTCTGCCATCACCTGGAGCGTGGTGTGCTCGATGCCGAAGCGCTCGGAGAGCTCGTGCTCGAGCGCATGGCGCACCTCGTCGGGGTCACGCCCGGGATCGGTGCGCACGTGCGCGGCGAGCGCGGGGAAGCCAGACGTAACTGTCCACACGTGCAGGTCGTGCACCTCGCGAACGCCTTCCACCGACACCATCGCCGTCCCCACCTGCTGGACGTCGACTCCCGACGGCGCGGCCTCCATCAAGACGTTCATGGGCTCGGCGATCAGTCGCCACGACCCGGCGAAGATCAGTGCGCTGAGCAGGATGCCGGTGATCGGGTCGACGCGGTTCCAGCCCGTCGCGAACACGATGGCGCCCGACACCAGCACGGCGAGCGCGCCGAGTACGTCCGCTGCCGAATGGCGCAGGACGGCCTCGAGGTTGATGTCCTCGCGGTCGCCGCCCGCGAGCGCGAGCGTGGCGATCAGGTTCCCCACCAGCTCGACGGCGCCGATGGCGAGCACGCCCAGCCCGTGCACGTGCGACGGGTTCGACAGCCGCATGACCGCCTCCACGAGCACGAACACCGCCACCGCCACGAGCAGCACGCCGTTGGCGAGCGCCGCGAGTATCTCGGTGCGATAGAAGCCGAACGTCCGCTGCCCCTTGGCCGGCCGCGAGGCCATGGCGGCGGCGAAGAGACCGAGCGCAATGGCCCCGACGTCCGACAGCACGTGGCCCGCCTCTGCGAAGAGTGCGACGGAGTGGAACACGATCGCGCCGGCCACGGCCGCGACCACCATCGCCACGTTGATCCCGAACGCCACCGCCATCCGCGAGCGGTTGGCTTGGCGGCCGGGAAGGTGCGCGTGCGCGCCGTGCCCGTGCGCGTGGGAATGATGCATTCCTGCCTTTTACTGGGTAAGGGACCTGTATGCCTTCGTCCGAGCGCGGGAGGCGCGCGGCGGGGCTCGATGGCCTGCGCGCCCTCGCAGCTCTCTCCGTCTTGTGCTTCCACGTATGGCTGTACCGCTTCCCGGATCCCACGCGGATCCGCAATTCCGGGCTGCTCGACGACGTGCTGTCCGACTTCCGCCTCGGCCTGATCCTCTTCTTCGTGCTGTCCGGCTATCTCCTCTACCGCGGCTTCGCCCGTGCGGCTCTCCAGCGCGACCGGCCTGTCGCCATCCGCTCGTACGCCCTGCGGCGCGCAGCGCGGATCCTGCCCGCGTACTACCTGGCGATGCTCGGCACGTTCGTCCTGCTCTGGGGCGCCGGCGACAGCCCGGGCGTGCGCTTGCCGCCCGGCGGCGAGCTCGTGCTGTTCGGGTTCTTCGCGCAGAACTATTCGACGCACACGATCCTCACCTTCAACCCGGTCACCTGGACGCTCTGCCTCGAGGTGCTGTTCTACGCGCTGCTGCCGTTGCTCGGGCTGATCGGATATCGCTGGAGCGGCGGGCGCGCGCGGCGGCAGGCAGCGGTGCTCGTCGGGCTGATCGCATTCGGGGTGGCGTGGAACGCGGGCGTTCAGCTTCTCGGCGGGAACATGGTGGCGGCGAAGGCGCTGCCGGCGTACCTGCCGTATTTCGCGTTCGGGATGTTGCTTGCGCTGTATGTGGAGCGAGAGCTGGCGAGGCACGGCCGCGTGCCGTCGCTCGGCGCGGGCGTGACCGGTGCGCTGGTGCTCGCAGGCGCCGCGGGCCTCGTGTGCAACGGCGTCTGGCATTCGGGCGTGCTGCAGGACCTGCCCGCCGGCGCCGGTTTCGCGGCGCTGCTCGCCGCCGTGGTGCTCGGACGGGGCCCGTCCACCGCCTGGATCCACGCGCGGCCGCTCGCGAAGGTCGGCCTCGTGTCGTACGGGATCTATCTCTGGCACGTGCCGCTGATGCTGTTCGGCATCCGGCTCGGTGTTTTGCCGCACGCTTTCGTTCCGCGTCTCATCGCGGTGCTGGTGCCGGCGGTCGCGGCCGGTGCGGCCAGTTGGCTGCTCGTGGAGCGCGTGATGCTCGCGCGCGCGTCGCGCTTGGCTGCGCGCTCGCGCGGCCGCAGCACCCAGCGCGAGCGCGCAGTCGCACGGCGACTCCAGACGCAGGCAGCGCCGTAGCGGAAGCGTCAGGCTCGGCGGGCGGCGCGGTGCTCCCCGCGCCCTTGCGAGGTGAGCCGCCGCGCGGGTGACTCCCTGTCGGCGCGCGCTCGGTCGCCCTCCGCTGCCGCGTCCACTGCTTCTTCTGGGTGCTCCACGGTGGCGAGCTTCGTCACCGCCTCGAGGATCTCGTCCGCAAGCCGCGGCCCATCGGATCCCGACTCGGGCGTCGCGGCGATCCGCACCACCACCTCGTCGGAATCCACCTCCTCGAGGCCGATGTGCGGACGGGCCCGGGTCGGGACCGTGATGCATTCCTCGAGAAGCTTCTGGATGTAGCTCGGCTGCACGCCCGAGCGCAGCCGCGCGCGCAGGTTCACCGACGCGGGCTCTCTCAGCGGGACGACCGCCGCGCTGAGAACCATGCTGTTGGGGATCATCGTCCGATCCTCGCCCTGCGCCAGCGTGGTGTAGAGAAGACCGAGCGAGCTGACGACGCCCTCGACTATCCCCGCGAGGGCGCCGGCCTGGAAGCGGACGCGGTCGCCCACGCGAAAGGGGCGAGCGCTGAGCAGGACCATGCCCGCGATCAAGTTTCCGATCGTCTGCTGCGCCGCCAGACCGATGATCACAGCGGTGAACGCGCCGCCGACCGCGAGCGTGCCCGGTCGCAGCCCGGCGACCCGCAGAGCGAAGAGCACGGCGATCATCAGGGCCACGAGACGAATCAGGAAGCCGACCGTGCCCGCCGTCCCGCTGTCCATGCGACGGAAGAGCGACGGGCCCACTGCGCGGCCGAGTGCCCGGGCGAACGCCCAGCCCAGGATGACGACCGCGATGGCGGCGCCAATGCGCACAGGCAGATCGACGCCGAAGAGCTGCCTGCGGTGGTCGTAAGCCCAGATCACGGCGACTAGCGCCGGCAGGAGCACGAGCGCCTGCCAGCGCGCGAGGCGCGCCTTCTGCACCGCCTGCACGCGAAGCTGCCGCGCGATCGGGGATGTGGCCTGCGCGCGAATCTGCTTCGCGATAGGCGTTTCCCTCAGCGGCTGTCTGCCGTTCTTCTTGCGGAAAAGAC
>JAICJR010000064.1 GCA_025928345.1 Thermoleophilaceae bacterium
AGCGCATCGCCCACCTGCGGGACCGCATCACGCTGCACCAGGGCGACCTGCTCGATCAGTTCTCGCTCGCGGCCATCCTCGCGGTGGTCCAGCCCGACGAGGTCTACAACCTCGCCGCGCAGTCCTTCGTGCCGACGAGCTGGAACCAGCCCGTGCTCACGGCCGACTTCACCGGCGTCGGCGTGACGCGAATGCTCGAGGCGATGCGCGAGTCGGCGCCCGACGCGCGCTTCTACCAGGCCTCGTCCTCGGAGATGTTCGGCAAGGTGCGCGAGGTGCCGCAGACCGAGCAGACGCCGTTCTACCCGCGCAGCCCGTACGGGGTGGCGAAGGTGTATGGGCACTTCATTACGGTCAATTATCGTGAATCGTACGATCTCTTTGCATGCTCAGGAATATTGTTTAACCACGAAAGTGAACGTCGGGGGCTTGAGTTCGTAACGCGCAAGGTCACCCACACCGCGGCTGCGATCAAGCTGGGTTTGGCGGACCACCTGGCGCTCGGCAACCTCGACGCCCAGCGCGACTGGGGCTACGCGAAGGACTACGTCGAGGCGATGTGGTTGATGCTCCAGCAGGACTCGCCGGACGATTACGTGATCGCCACCGGCGAGGCCCACAGCGTGCGCGAGCTTGTGAACATCGCGTTCGCCCATCTCGATCTCGACCCCGAGCAGTACGTTCGCCAAGACCCCCGATTCATGCGCCCCGCCGAGGTGGATCACCTGATCGGCGACTACTCGAAGGCCAAGGAGAAGCTGGGCTGGGAGCCGCAGACGAGCTTCGAGGAGCTCGTCAAGCTGATGGTCGACTCGGACGTCGAGCTCCTGCGCAGCGGAGTGCCCACGCAGCAGGCGGGCTGACGTGACGCGAGTGCTCGTGACGGGCGGCGCCGGCACGATCGGCACCGCGGTCGTGAAGCGGCTGCTGCGCGAGGAGGGGCTTGGGGTGCGCGTGTCCGACCAGCGCACGCCGCCCGAGTGGATGCGCGAGGCGTGCGAGGTGCACACGGGCGACCTGCGCGACTACGCGGAGGCGCGCGAGGCCGCGCGCGGCTGCTCGCACGCAATCCACCTGGCGGCGATCGTCGGCGGCATCGCCAACTTCCACAAGCTGCCGCACACGCTGCTCGAGGTGAACACCGGCCTCTACAACGCGGTGTTCCGCGCCGCGCTCGAGGAGCGGGTGGAGCGGCTCGTGTACGTGTCGTCGTCGATGGTGTTCGAGCGCGCCACGCAGTACCCCACCACCGAGGCGCACATCGCCGACACGCCGATCCCGCGCTCGGCGTACGGCTTCTCCAAGCTCGCCGGCGAGGTGTACTGCCACGCGCTCCACGACGAGCACAGCCTGCCGTTCACGATCTGCCGGCCGTTCAACGCGTACGGTCCCGGCGAGATGCCGGAGGACGAGCCGGGCATCGCGCACATGGTCCCCGACGTGATCCGCAAGGTGCTGTCCGGACAGAGGCCGCTCCAGATCTTCGGCTCGGGCGAGCAGACGCGCACCATCACCCACGTGGACGACATCGCCGACGGCATCGTCACCGTCATGTCGCACCCCGCGGCCGAGAACGAGGACTTCAACATCTCGGCCAAGGAGGAAATGACCGTCGCCGAGATCGCGCGCGTGATCTGGGAGGAGTGCGGGCGGCCGCCCGAGGAGTTCGAGCTCGAGCACCTGCCCACCTTCGAGGTGGACGTGCAGCGGCGCTGGCCGTCGGTGCAGAAGGCGCGCGACCTGCTCGGCTGGGAGGCGAAGATCGGCGTGCGCGAGGGCATCGCGCAGACGATCGAGTGGCTGCGCGCGCAGGAGAAGTGGTAACCTAGTGATTACTAGGTTATGCCCGAGATCATCGAAGACCCCGTCCTTCGCCAGCGCCTGAGCTTCACGCGCACGACGGAGGAGGACGGCTCGGAGGTCCTCCACGTCGAGACGTGGGTCGACCCGGGCGGCGGCGTCACGCCCCACGTCCACCCCGTGATGGAGGAGCGCTTCGAGGTGCTCGAAGGAACTTGCAGCTTCCTCTCGGGGAAGAAGTGGGTGAGCGCCGGCCCAGGGGAGACGGTGGTGGTGCCGCCGGGCACTCGCCACGCGTACCGCAACAAGTCGAACAGCGAGGTGCACATGGTGTGCCACGCCAAGCCGCCGTCCACGCTCCAGGAGTTCCTCGAGGACACCGTGCGGCTCAGCCGGTCGGGCGGGCTGAGCAAGCAGGCGATCCCCAAGACGCCGCGTGCGCTGCTCGAGGGCCTCGTGATGGCACACGCGTATCGCGACATGGTCACGCTGCTCTTCCCTCCGCTTCCGCCGCCGGCGATCCAGCGGCTGATCGTGCCGCCGCTCGCGCGGCTCGGCGCCCGGCGCGGGATTCGCGCCGGGCACATCGGCGAGCGGGATTAGGCGGCCGCGGGAGCAGGCTCTGGCTCGGCGCTCGCCGCCCGCGGCAGCAACCTCGACATCACCACGATGCCCACAGCCAGCGCGCTCAGTTCGAACAGGCTGACCTTGAACGCCTGGCCGAGGTCGTGGCCGGCGCCGAAGAAGATCACCCCGGTCACGGCCACGCCGAGCGCGTAACCCACCTGCGTCACGGTGCCCATCGCACCCGAGGCCGCGCCGGCGCGGGCGGGATCCACACCGCTCAGCACGGTCGAGGTGAGCGGCGTGAAGCAGAGGCCGATGCCCGCTCCCACGAGGAGCAGACCCGGCACGAGCGCCAGCACGGACCCGCCTACGCCGACTTCGCCTATCGCCGCCGCCAGCATCAGCAGTCCCGCCGCGAGGCACGCTCCACCAGCGCCCACCACCGAACGGCCGAAGCGCTTGGTCAGCTCAGGAGCCGGGCCGGAGGCGACCACGTACGCGGCCGCGAGGATCGTGAACACGAGCCCGGCCTCGAGCGCATTCAGTCCGCGGCCGTCCTGCAGGTAGAGCGCGAGGTAGACGAAGAACGACGCCTGCGCGCACGCCAGGAACAGCTGCGTGAGCACTCCCGCCGCGAACGAGCGCTGGCGGAAGAGGCCGAGGTCGAGCAGAGCGGACTCGGGCTGCCGCGCCTGCCGCGCCACGAACCCGGCGAGCACCAGCGGAGCGGCCGCAAGCGAGACCCACGTCCAGGCCGGCCAGCCGTGCTGGCGCCCCTCGATGAGCGGGAGCAGCACGGCGGTGAGCCCGAGCGCGAGCACCACGGCGCCGGGGAGGTCGATCCGGGTGCGCCGCGGCGCACGCGACTCGGGCACGAGGCGCGGCGTGGCGAGAAGCGCCGCGATCCCGACCGGGACGTTGATGAGGAAGCAGCCGCGCCAGCCCAGACCGGCGACGTCGGTCTGCACGAGCGCCCCGCCGATCACCTGACCGCCCACGGCGGCGAGCCCAAGCACGACGCCGTAGTAGCTGAGCGCCCGCCCGTAGTCGGCGCCCTGGTAGGTCACGCCGATGATCGAGAGCACCTGCGGCATCACCACAGCGCCGGCCACGCCCTGCGCTACGCGGGCGAGCACCAGCGTGGTCGGACTCGGAGCCAGACCGCAGGCAGCCGAGGCGATGGTGAACAGCGCGAGGCCGATCGCGTAGACGCGGCGGCGGCCGATCTCGTCGCCCAGCCGGCCGGCGGTGATAAGGAACGCGGCGAAGGTGAGGCCGTAGCCCGCCACCACCCATTCGAGCGAGCTCTCGCCGGCGCCGAGCTCGGAGCCGATCGAGGGCAGCGCGACGTTCACGATGAAGAAGTCGAGGACCACCATGAAGGCGCCGGCGAGCAGCACGGGCAGGGCGGTCCAGTGATTGGTGTGTGCGTGAGTTCTCATGGCGGCGATCGTGCCGCCGCGCGTGCGTCCTCTCAATTACCTCAGAGGTAAGTGCCGCACCACCACAGGGGCGGTAGCTTGAGGCCATGCCCGAGGTTGCAGAGAGACCGCAGATCGGCTCGCTCCTCCGCGACTGGCGCGAGCGCCGGCGCATGAGCCAGCTCGACCTCGCGCTCGGCGCGGGCGTGTCCGCGCGGCACGTGAGCTTCATCGAGACCGGCCGCTCGAAGCCGAGCGCCGAGATGGTGGTGCAGCTCGCCGACCACCTTGACGTTCCGCTGCGCGACCGCAACGCGCTCCTGCTCGCCGCCGGGTTCGCGCCGGCTTACGGGCATCGCGACCTCGCCGAGCCGGAGATGGGCCCGGTGCGCGACGCGATCGACCGTGTGCTGCGCGGCCATGAGCCGTTCCCCGCGCTCGTGGTGGACCGCCACTGGGGCCTCGTGGCGGCGAATCGAACGGTGCCGCTGCTCACCGCGGGCGCCGCGGAGCACCTGCTCGAACCCCCCGCGAACGTGCTGCGGCTCGCCCTCCACCCCGAGGGAATCGCGCCGCGGATCGCCAACCTCGGCGAGTGGCGCGCCCACCTGCTCGACCGCCTGGGCCGCCAGGCGGTGGCGAGCGGAGACCCGGCGCTGTTCGCCCTCCACGAGGAGCTGGCCGGCTATCCGGGCGGGGGCGGAGGCCATAGCGTCGACCTCGAGGCGGGCGAAATAGCCGTGCCGCTTCGCATCCTGGTCGATGGCACGGAGCTCTCGTTCATCAGCACCGCCACCACGTTCGGCACCGCAATCGACGTGACGGTGTCCGAGCTGTCGATCGAGTCCTTCTTCCCCGCCGACGACGTGACGGCGGCCTTCCTACAGCGCAGCTAGCTCGGCCGCCGCGGCCGCGGCGACCAGAGGTGCCGCGTAGGCTCATCGTGCTCGGGCTGGTGGCGCCGCCGCTCCTCGTCCTCGCGCTCGCGCTCCCTGTCCTCGCTCAGCCCGATTTCGTAGAAGACGAGGATCACGACCGCGCCCATGGCGAGCGTGATGAGGGTGAGGCGAATGATCTGGCCCACCAGGCCGTGGACCAGGAAGCCGCAGATGCCGCCGACCACGGCTAGCCCGGCGGCGCCCCCGTACGCGCGGATGCGCTCGCGTGCGGTCACAGCTATCCGCGCGCTTTGTTCTCGGGATAGCGCTCGAGGCCGTCGTCCGGCAGCGGCTCCCAGGAAGCCGCGTAGTCCACGAACGTGTGCCACATCGGCCGTACGCCCGGGTCCTCGTCGAAGGCGCTCATGCGGATGCTCATCTGCGGCGAGCCCTCCGGGTCGCGGCTGAAGAGATGCGCCCCGCACTCGCGGCAGAAGCACTTTTCGAAGCCGCCGTCGGGATGCCGCCAACCCTTCACGAGCTCCTCGCCTTGCACGAGGCGGAACGTGCGAGCGTCGACCCGCGCCTGTGCGGACGATGCGGTCCCTGTGCGCTTCTGGCAACGGGTGCAGTGGCAGTAGCCGGCCGCGGTGGGCAGCTCCGTGAGCTCGAAGCGCACGCCGCCGCAGAGGCAGCTGCCGGTGATAGCAGCGTCGGTCATGGGCGCAAGTGTGGCAGCCGTGGGCGCGCTAGCGGCGCTCGAGCGCGAGCCGCACGCCGAGCCCCACGAGCACCGCACCCGTGAGGCGCTCGAAGCGGCGCAGCCACGGGCCTTCCACGAACGCACGCCGCGCGCGAGCCACGAGGTAAGCGAGCAGCGAATACCAGACGAGGTCGACCGCCACGATCGTGCCCGCCATCAGCAGCGCCGACGGCAGCACGGGCGCTCCACGCGGCACGAACTGCGGGAAAAGCGCGACGAAGAACGCGGCCAGCTTGGGATTGGCGATGGAGGTGACCAGGCCGTCCCGGAGCGCGGAGCGGCTGAGCGGAGTCCGCGGCAGCACACCACGGCCTCGCAGCGACTGCACGCCGAGATAGATGAGGAATGCCGCGCCGATCAGCTTCATCACCGTGAACGCTTCCGCCGACGCCGCCACAACCGCCGCGATGCCAAGGGCGGCGAAACAGCCCCACGCCAGCACTCCAAGCGAGTTGCCGACCGTGGTGAGAAGCGCGTCGCGGCGCCCAGCGCGCGCCGCGTTCCGAACCACGAGAGCCGTGGCCGGACCGGGCGCCAGCGAGAGCAGCGCGGCCACCGGAACGAATGCGATCAGCGTGCGAGTCATGAGCCTGTGACGCGAGAGTAGAGGTCGAGCAGGTCGCGCGTGAAGCGCTCACGTCCGTAGCGCTCGCGCACCCGCGCGATCAGCTCGTCGCCCTCGGCTTTGCGCCGCGGCGGATCGCGCCACAGCTCACGCAGCCTGTCTGCCATCGCAGCGGGATCGCCGCGCGAGACGCAGCGCTGGCCGCCGACGATCTCGGGCAGCGCGCCCGCGCGCGTGGGGATCACCGGCACACCCGCTCCCATCGCCTCAAGCGCGGAGAGACCGAACGACTCGTCGCTGCGCGACGGCACGAGCACCACGGCGGCGCGACGCACGAGCTCGCCCAGCTCGTCGGACGGAACGCGGCCGAGCAGATCCACACTCGTGGATGACAGGCGCGCGCGCTCGGCCAGCGTGTCGTGCAGCGAGCCGTCCCCCACCACCTTCAGCGGCACGCCGGCGAGGCCAGCGGCGTCGATCGCGATGTCCACGCCCTTCTCGTCCGAGAGCCGCGCCACCACCAGCGCGAACTCGCCCTCGTCCGCGCGCGACTCCGCCGCGATCGACCCGTCCGGCAGGTAGTGTGCCAGCGCCTCGATCCGCTCCCGCGGCACGCCGAGGCGGATGAGCTGACCCACGCCGTAGTGGCTTGGAGCCACGAAGCGGTCCACCACTTCGAGCACCTGCGGGTATTGGCGCGAGAGTCCCGCGGCGTACACCGCGGCCTCGGGCAGCGACCGCCGGCAGTTGAGGACGAAGCCGGGAAGCGTTCTGCCGTGGTGGCAGCGGAAGCAAGGCTCGCCGAGCCGGAAGGACACGCCGATCGCGCAGAAGAGCCGGAAGTTGTGCAGGTGGAGCACCACCTTGGCGCCCTCGCCGCGCGCGGCCGCGAGCGCACGCGGGCCGAACAGCGGCTGCATGTTGTGCGCGTGCACCACGTCCGCGCCGAAGTCGCGCGCCGCACGCGCCACGGCGCCCGGCTCGTCGCCTCCGCGCAGCATCGCGCCCGCCGCGCGCAGGCGCCCGGCCTCAGCCGAGTCGCGCACCAGCGCGCGGTGGTCCACGCCCGCCTGCCGCAGAGCGTCGAGGTGAAGGTCGAGCGCCCGCTCCTCGCCACCGGGCAGGCGGTAGCGGTTGTGGAGGACGAGCACCTTCATCGGATCCCCAGCGCCGGCAGCAGCTCCTCCGCCACCACCCGCTGCACCGCCTCGGGGCGGAACGGCGCGAGCAGCTCGCGCGCCCGTGCGGCGTAGGCCTCGGGGTCAGCGAGGTCGAGCCCCGCGCGCAGAGCCGGGCTGAGGTCGTCAGACACCAGCTCGGGGGCCAGCCGCCGGGCCAGCGGGAGCGCTTCGTACGGGCCCGGCGATGGCACCGTGACGAGCGCGCAGCCCGCCGACAGCGCCTCTAGTTGAGCGAGTCCGTGGTCCTCGCGACGCGAAGCGTTCACGAACACGCGCGAACGGGACACGAGCGCCAGCCACTCGTCGCGGGGCAAGGGACCCGGCCATTTCACCCCGGCGGGCTCGGGCACGGCGCAGCGCTCGAGCCACGCGAGCGCGCGCTCGCGCTCCACTCCGCCCACCACCAGCCGCTCGCCGGCATGCGCCGTTTTCGACCACGCCGTGCAGAGCACGTCGAGCCCCCGCTTGCGTGGATAGCCGGCATAGGCGATCGCGTCGATGTCGCGCTCAGCCCCGCGCGGGATCTCCTCGATCGGCACCCGCAGCACCAGCCCCTCGCCCGACTGCTCGCCCCAGGGCAGGAGCAGCGGCGCCCGCGCCAGCACCCGCCGCTCCCTCGCGCGCTGCCACGCGCCCGAGATGCCCGGGCGGTTGAGCGCCGCGGTGGAATCGAACCTCACGGCCCATGGAACCTCGGGCGCCGGCTGAAGGAGCGCGGCGGTGACAGAGGAGAAGATGAGCGCCCGCGCTTCGACGCCGCGGGCGGCGCGGCGCGCAGCCAGCGCCTCCACCAGATCGGTGACCGCCGCGTTGCGCCGCAGCGCAGCGGCGCCGCGTCCGACCCGCACCGGAACGAGCTCGCAGCTCGCGCCAGCCGCGCGGATCTGATCGGCGAGCGCCTCGTCAGCACGCCTCAGCCCCGGTGTGGTGCCGAGGGATACGAGCCCGATGTCCACGCGGCGCAGGCTAAATGACCGGCGTCCAACGGCAGCATTTAGAAGAGGGCATGCCGCGCGCCGTGCCCAGGTGTCTCCATTTGGTGCGCCATAGGTGCATCCGCGGGTGACACCCGGTCCCCGGGGGCGCGACGATGGTCATTTATCTAACCTGCGCGCGTGTCCGCGCAGCCCGTGGTGTCCGTGGTGGTGCCGACGCATGACCGGGCCGCGTACCTCGCCGTCGCGCTCGACTCGCTGAACGCGCAGGACATCGAGGCACCGTACGAGGTGATCGTGGTTGACGACGGGTCGGCGGACAACACTCTGACGGTCACCCGCCGCGCCGGCGCGCGCTACATACGCCTGAGCCACGCTCGAGGCGTCAACGCGGCGCGCAACGAGGGCGCGCGCGTGGCGTCATCCGGACTGATCGCGTTCGTGGACGACGACGTGCACGCGCCGCCAGGCTGGCTGAACGCGCTGGTGGAAGGTGCCGCGGAGTACCCCGAAGCCGAGGCGTTCGGCGGCCCGATCCGCGCGCGCTTGGAGGGACCGGCGCCGCGTGCCTGCGGGCGCGAGCTGCCGCCGATCACCACGCTCGACCTCGGCCCGGAGGACCGCGAGGCGCAGCTCGTGTGGAGCGCGAACATGCTCGTGCGGCGGTCCGCGATCGGGCGCGTGGGCGAGTTCGACGAGACGCTCCCCACCGGCGGCGACGAGGAGGAATGGCTCCGGCGCCTCCGCGCGAACGGCGGCAAGGTGATGTACATCGCCGCCGCCGGCCTAGACCACCGGCGCGTGGGCGACGACGCGCGGCTGCGCTCGCTGATGCGCAGCGCCTACTTCCGCGGGCGCAATCTGCGCGCGTACGACGAGCGGCGCGGCGTGGAGCCGCCGCTCTCGCATGAGCTGATCACGCTCGCTGGCTGCGGCTGGCACACGCTACGCCGCGGCTGCCCGCAGGGGCTCGTGATGGGCGCCCACTCCGCGGGTCGAACGCTTCAGGCGGTGCGTGGCCGGTGACGGCGCCCGAGCCCGAGGAGTTCCTCTCCGGCGAGACGGGGCACGTGGCGGGCATCCGTCGCACGCTGTCGCGGCGGTTCGGCGACGCACTGCTCGACCTGCGCGCTCGCAGCGCCGCGGCCTCGCTCGACCGCATAGCCGCAGCGATCCCGCGCCGCAGCGTGCTCGCGCTGTCGGTGTACCGGCCGGACAGCTCGCAGGTCGAAAGCGCAGCAGGCGAGCTCCAGCGCACGCGCCACGAGCTCCACCTCCGCCTCGGCTCCACCGGCGCGGCGCTGCCGGCGCTCGCGGACAGCACCGCGGCAACCAACCTCGGCGGCGGCAAGTTCCAGAACCTCAACACACTGCTCGAGGGCGAACAGAGCTTCGACTGGCTGCTTGTGTTCGACGATGACGTGGAGCTCCCGCCGCGCTTTCTCGACCGCTTCCTCGGCGTGGCCGAGCGCCTCGACCTCGCGCTCGCGCAGCCGGCACAAACGCTGATGAGCCACGCTGCCTGGCGCGTGACGCGCCGCCGCGCCGGCTCGCTCGCGCGCGAGACCCGCTTCGTGGAGATCGGCCCGGTGACCGCCTTCAGGCGCGATGCGGCGCTCGAGCTCACGCCCTTCCCGGACCTGCGCTACGGCTGGGGACTCGACCTGCACTGGGCCGCGCTCGCGCAGGGGCGCGGCTGGCGGCTCGGCATCGTGGACGCTCTGCCGGTCAAGCACGAGCGCTCGCCGGTGGCAACCGCATACGGCCACGAGGAGGCCATAGAGGAGGCACGCAATTTCCTGAGCGGGCGGCCGTTCGTCCCCGCCGCGCAGGCACAGGAGACACTCGTGACCCACCGGAAGGTGCAGCCGTGAGGGTGTGCGTGGTGGCCGAGTACTACCCGCGCCGGCGCGACCCGGTGCTGGGCGTGTGGGCGCACCGTCAGGCGCTCGCCGCGCGCGACGCGGGAGCGGAGGTGCGCGTGCTCGTGCTGGAGCGGCCCGTGCCGCCGGTGTCCGCGCTCAAGTCCGCGCGCCGGCTGGGAAGCGCCCTGGCCGGCGCCGCCACCCAACCGCGCCACGACACCCTCGACGGGCTCGACGTGGAGTACGTGCGCTTCGTCTCCCCACCGCGCGAGCGCAGCTACACGACCTGGGACCGCTGGGCGCGCGCGCCGCTCGGCAGGGCGCTCTCAAAACTGCACGCCGACTGGCCGCTCGACCTCGTCCACGCGCACTACGCGCTCCCCGCGGCGGCCGCGGCGCTCGCCTTCAGCGAGGAGGAGAAGCTGCCGCTCGCGGTATCGGTGCACGGCGGCGATGTGCTCGGGCCGCTCGTGTCGACGCCGCAGGCGCGCGCACGCGTGAGCGGGGTGCTCCGCCGCGCGAGCGTCGTGCTCTGCAACAGCCGGGACACGCTGATCCGCTGCTCGGCGCTCACGGGCTCGGCCGCGCGCATGTGCGTCATCCACCTCGGCGCCGAGGCCCCGGCCGACCCGCCGCCGAAGCGCGCCGAGCCCACGATCGCCACGCTCGGGCACGTCGTGGCCCGGAAGCGTCACGTGGACGTGCTGCACGCGCTCACCGTCATCACCGCGCGAGTGCCGCACGCGCGCTGGGTGGCGATCGGCGACGGCCCCGAACGGCAACCGCTCCAGCGCCTGGCGGCCGACCTCGGCGTGGCGGACAGGATCGACTGGCTCGGGCAGCTCCCGCCGGACGAGGCGCTGCGCGAGCTCTCGCGCTGCCACGTGATGGCGATGCCGAGCCTCGACGAGGCCTTCGGCGTCGCATACGTGGAGGCGCTCGCCTGCGGGCTGCCGGCCATCGGCTGCGCGAACGAGGGCGGGCCCGAGGAGATCGCGGCCATGGGCGAAGGCATGCTGCTCGTGCCGCCGCGCGACCCGGACGCGCTCGCAGACCAGATCGCAAGTCTGCTTACAAACACCGAACGCCTCACCGCGCTGTCCGACGCCGCGCGCGATACCGCCGCGCGCGAGTTCTCCTGGGACCGTTGCGGGCGGGCGACCGTGGACGCCTACGAGCGGGCGATCGAGGAGGGGCCGCGCTGAAGCCCGCCGCGCTGATCACCAACACCGTGACCGATTACAGGCGCGAGCCGTTCGCCCTTCTCGCGCAAGAGGCCAACGTCCAAGTGCTCGCGTGGGCGGACGGCGAGATCGGCCAGCTCGAGGCCGCGCAGCGGGTGGCCGAAGGCCGCTACCGAGCCGTGATCTGCGGCCTCGGCGGCCGCATCGCGCTCCCGGCGAGCTACGTCGCCGCGCGCCGCGCGCGCGTGCCGTTCGTCCTCTGGGCGTCGATCTGGGCCCACCCGCGCACGCCCGCCCACGCCCTCTCCTATCTGCCCCTCAGACACATCTACAGGCACGCGGACGCGATAGCCACCTACGGCCCGCACGTGAGCGCGTACGTGAGCGAGCGGCGCGGGAACTCGCACAACGTGTTCGAGGCGCCGCAGGCGGTGGACGCCGAGGAGTTCGGCAAGGAGATCTCGCCCGAGCTGAGAACACATGCCCGCGTCCAGGCCGGTGCGCCCGCGGAAGGCGGCTTCCTCGCGCTCTTCGTAGGCCGCCTGGAGAAGGAGAAAGGCGTGCAGGTTCTCCTCGACGCATGGCGCCGCGCGGACCTCGGCGAGGGCGCCGTCCTCGCGCTCGCGGGCGAGGGCCCGCTGCGTTCCGAGGTGGCCCGCCAGCCCGCCGACGTGCAGGGACTCGGCTTCGTTCCGCGCGATCACCTGCCTGCTCTCTACGCCGCCGCCGACGTGCTCGTTCTGCCCTCGATCCGGACCGAAACTTTCCTCGAGCCCTGGGGGTTGGTTGTAAACGAAGCCATGCATCAGGGCACACCCGTAATCACCACTGACGCCGTGGGCGCCGCGCGCGGCGGGCTCGTGCAGGACGGCCGAAACGGGCTCGTCGTAGCCGAGCGCGATGCGGACGCGCTGGCCGCCAGATTGCGCGGATTTGCGCAAAATCCGCGGCTTCGAGCCGCGCTGGGGGCAGCGGCAAAGCAAGACGTCGAGCGTTTCACATACGCTGCGTGGGTCACGGGGATGAGGCGCGCACTCGCAGCCGCCGAAAGGACCTAGCGAATGCACATTGCTAGCCTGAGGAGCGATCGGCCGTCCACGGCTCTCTTCGCGTCACTGCAATACGTCCGCATGGCGCAGGCCCGGGAGTTGTGTAGTTAGTCGCCCGACAGGGGAAGGTTCTTTTTATGCGTCGAATTCGTGACACGCTGATCTTGCTCGTGGCCGTCGCGGCCGTGCTCGTGTCTGCCCAGGTGGCAATGGCGAGCCCCGAACAGGTGATCCGCGACTGCGCGCAGGACGGCAAACTTGACCACCATTACTCGCTCAGCGACCTCAAGAAGGCAGAGAAGAAGCTGCCGACCGACGTCGACGAGTACACCAACTGCCGTGACGTGATCAACCGGGCCGAGGAGCAGGGTTCCGGCGGCCACAGCAACGGAAGCTCGAACGGCCCACTCGGAGGGCCCGGCGGAAGCTCCGGCTCCGGCGGCGGTGGGGGCAACTCCTCCGTCTCACCGAGCGACGTCAACGCGCTCAACCACGCCAAGAGCAGCGGCAAGGCCCCTTCGCTCTCGCTGCACGGCGAGAAGGTTGTGCCCGGCACCGGCGGCGTCTTCAAGACCGCGGGTGCCGCGAACAGCGTGCCGATGCCCGTGCTGCTCGCGCTGATCGCGGTTGGGCTGCTCACCGCCACAGGTGGCGTGGTCGCGCTGCGGCGCAGGTTCCCCGAGGTCTTTGGTGCGGCGCTACGCCTCCTCCGCCGCTAGCGTCCTAACGGGCGCCGCGTTCGCCGGAGTTGCGTTCGGGGCAAAGGGCGGCTCAGAGCTCTCCGCCCTCACATGGGTCGAGATCCTTCTGATCATCGGCGGAGCTTTGCTCGTCGCGGCGGCTGTGGTGCACGGCCGCCGCGACCGCATCGACGGCGGCTTTGCGCTGCTCGCGTTCGTGGCTCTGGCGGCGCTCACCGTGCTGTCGCTCCTGTGGTCGATCGCGCCCGACCTCAGCTGGATCGAGGCCAACCGCACGCTCACCTACCTCGTTGTGTTCGCCGGCGGTATGGCGCTCGCGAGGCTCGTGCCCGCGTCGTGGAGCGTGCTGCTGAAGGGCATCCTGATCGCGGCCGCGGCGATCGTCGTGTACGCGCTCGCCTCGCGCATCTGGCCGGGCACGCTCGCGCCTGACGAGATATACGCGCGCATCAGCAAGCCCTACGACTACTGGAACGCCGTGGGCGTCACGGCGGCGCTCGCGATTCCGCCGGCGGTGTGGCTCGGCGCCCGCCGCTCCGGTCACGCGCCGACGAACGCCCTCGCCTACCCGCTGCTCGGTCTCCTTATCGTCGCGCTCTTCCTCAGCTACTCGCGCGGCGCGCTCGCTGCCGCCGTGGTGGCGATGATCGTGTGGTTCGCGTTCGTGCCGCTCCGCGTGCGCAGCCTCGCCGTGCTCGGCGTGTCGGTGGTGGGTTCCGCGCCGGTGATCGTGTGGGCGCTCAACAGGGCCGCGTTCACCAAGGACCTCGTCCCGCTCAGCGTGCGCGAGAGCGCCGCGGGCGAGTTCGGGCTGCTGCTCCTCACAATGGTCGTGGTCCTGCTGGCGGTGGGCCTGGCGATCGGCTTCCGGGTGAGCCTCTCGGCTCCGTCGTTCCGCATCCGCCGCCGCGTCGGCGTTACCGCGGTGGCGTGCGCGTGCCTCGTGCCGCTCGCGGTCTTCACCTCGGTGGCGTTCAGCTCGCGCGGGCTCACCGGAACGATCTCGAACCGCTTCCACGACCTCACGAGCGAGACCGCCACCACCTCGGGCGGGCCGCAGCGGCTCACGCAGACCTCCTCCTCGCGCGGGCGCTACTGGCGCAACGCGGGCCACATCTACGCCGCCCATCCGGTCGCGGGCACCGGCGCCGGCACCTTCGGGACCGCGCGGCTTCGCTACCGCAAGGACGTGCTCCTGGCGCGTCACGCGCACGGCTTCTTCGCCCAGACGATGTCTGATCTCGGCACGGTCGGGCTGGTAGTGGTGCTCGCGTTCGCCGCGGCGTGGTTCGCGGCCGTGTTCAGGACCACGGGCGGGCGGCTGCGCTTCTGGCGGCCGCGCCCGGAAGGCCCGGCGCTCTGGGATGCGGAGCGCGTGGGCGTGACGGCGCTCGCCCTGTCCGCGCTCGTGTTCGGACTGCACTCGGCGATCGACTGGACGTGGTTCGTGCCGGGTTGCGCGGTGCTGGGAATCTTCACCGCCGGGTTCGTTGCCGGCCGCGGACCGCTGCCCGTGCTGAGCACCGCGATCGCCGGCGCGCCCGTGGCCTCCACATCGGCGCAGCTTCCGCGGACTCCGCGTGGATGGTTCCTTCCGAAGGACCCGGCGCGAGCCGGCGCAGCCGTGGCGGTGGCGATCGCAGCGATCCTCTGCGCATGGGCGGTTGACCAGCCGGAGCGCTCCGACTCCGCCACCCGCACCGCCCTGACGCTCGCCGCGCAGGGCCACCTGCAGCAGGCGCTCGCCAAGGCCGACCGCGCGCACAACCTCAATCCGCTCTCCCCCAAGCCGCTCCTCGTGCGCGCCGCGATACAGGACTCGGGTGGCGACACGAAGGACGCGCTCACCACGATCGAGTCCGCGGTGATCGAGCAGCCGAGCAATCCGCAGCTGTGGGAGAAGCTCGCCGACTACCAGCTCAACCGCCTGCACAACCCGCGCGCGGCCCTGCAGGCGCTGCGCGCGGAGCTCTATCTAGACCCGCTCGAGCAGTCCGCGCAGGCGCTGTTCCTCCAGGCGAGCGCCGCGGCCCGCGGCGTGAAGACCAAGCCGCACGCGCCGAAGTCGCCGGCCGCAGGCGCGCCATCGCCCTCGCCCGGCGAGTAGTCAGCGCCGCGCGGTCGCGAGCAGCGTTCCCTTCTCTCTCCGCATCGAGCGCACGTCGAAGCCCATCTCGTCGAGCAAGCGAGTGAGCGAGCGCCTGCTGAAGAAGCGCAGGTGAGGTGAAAGCGGATCGAAGCATCGCTCGAATCCGCGCACGAAGATGCGCAGGCCGGTGAGCCTGTTGTGCGCGGGCGTGGTGAGCCCGAGCGTGCCGCCCGGCCGCAGCACGCGCCGGATCTCTGACAGCAGCAGCTGCACGTCGCGCACGTGCTCGAGCGTCTCCGCGCAGAGCACGAGGTCGAACTGCGTGTCCTCGAGCGGCAGCTCCCGATCGGGCTCGAGCTCCACGAGCTCGACCTCGGCGCCCAGCCTTGCGCCCGCCCGGTCGAGCGCCACGCGGGAGGTGTCCGCGACCACGAGCCGGCGAGCGTCGAGCTCGGCACTGAGACGACCGTCGCCGCAGCCGAGGTCGAGCGCCCTCTCCGCGCTTCCCAGCGAGTGCACGAAGGCGATCAGGTGCGCGGGCGGGCGGTTGCCGAGTTCGGGCACGAGCTCCCAGAGCTCGTCGTCGTAGCGGCTCGCCATGTTGTGTTCTCTTCTCCCCGAAGAACGTCACCACCCAAGTCAATTAGGAGGTAACGCACTAGACTTGATCAGGATGACAGAAGAGCTCATCCCCACTCCCGCAGGCACGAAGCTGATCGAGGACTTCGTCAACACCAACGAGCTGGACCAGCCGGACGGCGAGACGCTTCGCGACCCTGAGGCGCTCCGTGCGTGGCTCGGCGAGCGCGAGCTGCTTCCGAGCGGCGCACAGGTGAACGGCGGCGATCTCGAAAGCGCGCTCGCGGTGCGCGAGGCTCTTCGCGCCCTCCTTCTCGCAAACAACGGCGCGCCACTCGACACGAGCGCGCTGACCACGCTCAATGGCGCGGCGGAGCGGTCGCGTCTGCGCGTGAGCTTCGCGCCGGGCGGCCGGGCGGAGCTCGTGCCCGACGAGGCTGACGTGCCCGGG
>JAICJR010000110.1 GCA_025928345.1 Thermoleophilaceae bacterium
CTGAGGCCGCGACAGAGCTCCGCGAGAACGGCACCACGGGCTACGCCCGCCTCAGCGCGATCGGGCAAAGAACAGCCACTCAGGCGTTCAAAGGCTGACGCCCCGAGCAGCGGCGCCTTCGCACTCCTGCTCGGATATGGTGCCCGACGGGCGGGGAAAGGACAGGGGGATGACCGGGGGCCGGTTCGCGATCGGCCGCGTGGTTTGCGGCTTGATCCTGTTGGGTGCGGTGTGGCTGTTCGCGGGCGCAACCGTGGCGGGGGCGACGACGCCGATCGTCCACGGCATCGAGCCCAACTGGGAGATCCTGCTGCCGGCAATGCCGAGCGACTCGCAGATCCAGCCGACCTCCGTGCCCTACTGCGCGCATCCCTCGGTGGCGTGCATCGACACCGAGATCCAGCGGATGACCGCCGCCCAGCAGCAGTACGGCTGCGATCACCGCGGCGTGTTCGCGACCACCTACCTGGAGCTGACGAAGCAGTTCCGCAGGGACCGTGACACGCACCCGGACCGCTTTGCCGACCCGGACTACCTGGAGACCGAGGACGCGCTGTTCGCCGACGTGTTCTTCAACACCATGGCCGACTGGGACGCCGGGCGGCCGGTGCCCGCCGCGTGGCGGATCGCGCTGCAGACCGACGCCACGGGCCAGGTCAACGCCGCGCAGGACATGTTGCTGGGCATCAACGCGCACGTGCAGAACGACATGGCGTTCGTCGTCGCTGCGCTGGGCACGCGCATGCCGGACGGCACGAGCCGCAAGGCCGACCACGACGCGTTCAACGACATCCTCGACGACGCCTACAAGAACGTCGTCGACGCGATCACCCAGCGCTTCGACCCGATGGTGGGCCTGACCAACTCCGACCTCACGCCGATCGACGACTTCGCCGGCCTGCAGCTGGTGCGCGGCTGGCGCGAAGCGGTGTGGCGCAACGCCGAGCGCCTGCTCGCGGCGAAGACCGACGCGCAGCGCCAGGCCGTCGCCGACTCGATCGAGGAGAACGCGGCCGCCTGGGCGGCGTCGATCGCTGCCACGCCGCAGCCGGGCTACCGCGCGATCCGCGACGCCTACTGCGCGTCGCGCTAACTGGCGCGCTCGCGCTCCGGCGCGGGTATGGTGCGCCGGCCGCTGAGGTGCGCAGCGGGAATGGCGGGGAAAGGACAGGGGATGACGGGGGGCCGGTTCGCGATCGGCCGCGTGGCTTGCGGCTTGGTTCTGATCTGTGCCGTGTGGCTGTTCGCGGGCGCAGGCGTGGCTTCGGCCGCGACCGTGGAGAAGCAGGGCTACATCCCGATGGCCGACGGTACGCAGCTCGAGTACACCGTCGACCTTCCGGCCGCCACCGGCAAGTTCCCCGTTGCGATGGTGTACGACGGTTACTGCGAGGGCGCCGGGCCGCTCACCTGCAACGACGTGACGGCCGCCAACGCCCTGCTCGCGAACGGCTACGCGGTGCTCGGGGTGAGCGTGCGCGGCACAAGCTGCTCGACCGGGACGTTCGACGCCTTCAGCGACCAGGAGTGGAGCGACGGCGCGGCGGCGGTGGAGTGGGCGGCGCGACAGTCGTGGTCTGATGGGCACGTCGGCACGTTCGGCGACTCGTTCCCCGGGATCACGCAGGTGGGCGTGGCCGGTCAGCGGCCGCCGCACCTGGACGCGATCGCGCCGTGGCAGGTCACCACCGATCTGTACCGGGATGTCTCATACCCGGGCGGAATCACCAATGTCGGGTTCGGCGCCTTCTGGGCGGGTGTCGACCAGCCGAACAACTCGTACCGCAGCGGGATCGAGCAGGCCGTGAACGCCGGGGATACCGGTTGCGCCCAGGCGCAGGCAACGCATGCAGCGGGGGAGCCGACGCACAACATCGCGCTCGAGGGCCTGCAGCACCCGTTCGTCGACTCGTTCTGGCAGGCACACGAGCCCGGCGCCAACGCGGCGAAGATCGATGTCCCGACGTTCGGCTGTCTCAGCTGGCAGGACGACGAGGTTTCGAGCCGAGGCTCCTCCTACCTGAGCGAGCTCGAGCCGTCGAGCACGTGGGTGGTCGCCACGAACGGCTACCACGGGATGTGCGATCTCAGCACGCCGCAGGTCACCGACGAGCTGGTGGCGTTCTTCAACCGGTTCGTGAATGGTGAGTCGAACGGCTTCGAGCAAACGCCTCACATCCAGATCTGGCACGACGCGACCACGGACAACGCCGGCAACAACGTGCCGAGCTGGATCACGAGCTTCAGCTCCTACTCGTCGATTCCGATCCGTCCACTCGCGCTCTACTTCCGCTCGGGCGGCGAGCTCTCGCTCACCCGGCCGCAAGGGGTGACGCAGCCAGAGCAGTACGCGTACCCCGGCCCCGACCTCGGTAACGAGGATGGCGTCGTCGCCGGCCAGCACAACCTCTTGTGGAAGACCGAGGAGCCGCCGGGCTCATCTCTCGCCTACACCACGCCGCCGCTCACGCGCGACACCGAGTTCTTCGGCTCCGGGTCGGCGAACATCTGGCTGAGCTCCACGGCGCCCGACACCGACCTCCAGATCACGCTCACCGAGGTCCGGCCCGACGGGCAGGAGGTGTACGTCGGGCGTGGCTGGCTGCGCGCGTCGCAGCGAGCTCTGGACCCGCAGCGCTCGACCGCACTCGCTCCGTACCAGACAGACCAGCAGGCGGACGCGAGCCCACTCACGCCGGGCGTGCCGACCTACATGCGCGCCCAGCTGTGGCCGTTTGACTACGTGTTCCGCAAGGGATCGAGCATCCGCCTCTGGATCGATGCGCCCACCGGAATGACCGGCGGCTGGTCGCTCGACTTCCTCAACGCCCCGGCCGTCAACAGCGTCTACGCGGACGCCGCGCATCCGTCGGCGATCGTGCTCGGACAGCTGAAGGGCGGCCGCGCCGAGGCACCGCTGCCGGCCTGCGACACGCTGCTCAACGAGCCGTGCCGGCAGAACAGCGTGTCGGTGCCGGCAGGGACGATGACAATCCGCTAGACCACGACCATGCAGACGCAGGGGCTCAAGCGCCGCGTGGGCCGCCAGATCGAGCGGCGGCTCGTCAATCCGATCGTTCGCCGCCTCGTGTTCGCGGGGAAGCTCGGCGCGACATACGCGGTCCTAGAGACGGCGGGCCGCCGCACCGGGCTGGCTCGTCGCACACCGGTGGCGAACGGGCTGCAGGGCGACACGTTCTGGCTGATCTCGGCCCACGGGCCGCACGCGCGCTACTTCCAGAACCTGCTGGCCGACCCGCGTGTGCGCGTCGGGCTTGCCAAGGACGGCCAGCTGCGCTGGCGCAGCGGGACCGCGCACCCGCTCCCCGACGATGACGCCCGCGCGCGCCATCGCGAGCTCGGTGAGGGCCGTCTCGGCTACAAGCTCGACGGGCTGCTCCTGCGCTTTACCGCCACCCAGATGACGACGGTCAGGATCGACCTCGAGCCAGAGCCCGAGCCCGCCTAGCCCGTCGCGGCAGGCGGCCGGCTCGTCCCGTCCCCGGACGTGGCGGCGTCGGCGGCGAGGTTGCCCATCAGCAGCCCGTCGCGCAGCAGCCCCTGGAGCTGGCCGACGGCGTCCGGCGAGTGGGGGAGCAGAATCGTGTTGGTGCGCGCGGCGCTCGCCACCTCTCGAAGCATGTCCATGTACTGAGTGAGCGACACGAGCGCCATGGCCTCGCGCGGCTCCACGCCGGCCGCCTCGGCGAGCTGCTCGACCGACGCCTTGAGTCCCTCGGTGATCGCCTTGCGCTGTTCGGCCACGCCTTCGCCCTGCAGCCGCATGCTCTCCTTCTCGGCCTCGGCCTTCTTGATGCGGAGCGTCTTGTCGCCCTCTCCCTGCGCGTTGGCCGCCTCCTGGTTGCGCCGCGCCGCGTTGATGTTGTCCATCGCGTCCTTGACCTTCTGGCCGGGCTCGATGTTCGTCACCAGCGCCTTCACGATCGCGTAGCCGTACTCGTCCATCTGGCTCGACAGACGGTCCTTGATGTGCTGGGCCATCGTCTCGGCGTCCTCGTAGGCCGCGTCGAGGTCCTGCGTCGGCACATGGGAGCGCACCACGTCGAACGCGTACGCCTCCATTTGAACCTCGGGATCGTCGAGCTTGTAGTACGCGTTCTTGACTTGCTCGTCGCTGTCGCCGACCTTGTACTGGATGGCGATCTTCACCCGCACGAAGACGTTGTCCTTCGTCTTCGTCTCGATCTCCATGTTCTGCTGCTCGACCTGGAGGCTCATCGTCGCCGCCACGCGCTCGACAAACGGCGATTTGCGGTTGAGCCCCGGCCCCACCACCCTGACGAACTTGCCGAAGCGTTCCACGATCGCGCGCTCCTGTTGCTCTACGGTGAAGAAGAAGATCGGCATGGGCGCTTCCTTTCTGCGCGGTGGGTCCATCAACACGCTAGGTGACGGCCGACGGCTGCGCAAGATTCACTCAGTGAGGTGGCGGAGTTGCCAGGTGGCGTAGCGGATCCCTCCGAGTTCGTCGGTCTGCGCGCTGACGAGCGGCTCGCCGAAGATCAGGCGAATCTGCCGGAGAGCGAGCGCTTCACCACGCCGCAGCCGGAGAGCACGGCGCGCGCCCCGATCGTTGCCGCGGGAGCAACTCTCACTGGCCTCTCCCTGATCGGCGGAGCGGCGCTCGCCGTTCTCGGCATCGTCCTCGCGTTCGCGGGCGGCATCGGCGGGCTCAACCTCCTGCTCATCGCCGTCGGGGTGATGCTGGTGGCAACCCACTGGGGCTGGGTCCACCTCGCCGAGGTCACCGCGAACGCGCTCGCCGAGCGCGGAAGCGCCGGCTGGCACGCGCGCCGGGAGGGCTGGCTCGAGTCGCTCGAGCCGTACACCCGCTGGTCCGTCACAACGAACGTGCTGGACGACGGGTCGATCCGCATCGAGCGCTGGCAGCACCGGCCGGTGAAGGCTGGCGAACGCACTTTCACCTTCATCCGCGAGCTGCAGGGTTCGGAGACGCACGACCCAGATGAGCTGAGCGCGGTGGTAGTTGAGCGCGCCGAGACGATGCGCCACGAGGCCGCTCTCGAGACGGCCCGCCAGCAGGAGCTCTGGCAGGTGGCCGCCGACGCTTACGACGCCGCGCTCAGCCAGCATGCCGGCGAGGCCGAGCGGCGCCAGGCGCAGATCGCCGCGGCCAAGGCGCTGTCTGACCGGATCAACTCGAAGCTCGAAGAGCCGCCGCTTATCGAGTAGGGCGCGTCACTTGCGCCTGCCTCCCCGGGTCGGTGGTCTGGCGCTTGGGGCAGAATTGGCCCATGGGACGGGCTCGCGGCCTCCGGATTGGCCTGACCGCGCGTGTGCGCCTTGCCACGCTCGTGGTCGCCCTTGCCCTCGGAGCGGTATTCGGCCTGCTGCTGCACACGGTGGCCGTGTCGCGCACGCGTGAGGCTCAGGCGAGGCACTCGTCGGACGTGCTCGAGTCGGCGAGCGGCATCGAGGGTTCGGTGATCGACCTCGAGACAGGCGTGCGCGGATACATCATCAGCCGCCAGCCGCGCTTCCTCGAGCCTTACACGCGCGCGAGGACGACCCAGCCGAGGCGGCTGCGCGAGCTCCAGCAGCTGGTGCGCGACAACCCGCCGCAGGCGGCTCTCACGCGGCGGCTCAGGACTCAGCTCGACTCGTACGTGTCCGCCTACGCCGTGCCGGTGATCGCGGCCGTCGGCGCCGGGCGGAGGATCGGCGTGCGCCGGCTGTCGGAGGGCAAGGCCCGCGTGGACGGCATCCGCGCGACGCTCGGACGCTTCACCAGCGTGGAGGACGCGCTGCAGGCGAAACAGCGGGCCGCGGCCAACTCTGCCGCGCATGAGGCTCGGGTACTCACGATCATTGCGATGGCGCTCCTGGTGCTGATGGTCATCTTGAGCGGCGTCTACGTGAGCCGTTTCGTTGCCGAGCCGTTGCGGCGCCTCGCGCAAGGGGCCCGAAGGCTCGCCGCCGGGAAGCTCGAGGAGCGCGTCGAGCCGGGCGGCGCGGCCGAGTTGAAGGATCTCGGGCTGGCGTTCAACCAGATGGCCTCGTCGCTCGAGCAGCACACGCTCGAGCTCGAGCGCCTGTCGCAGAGCAGCGCCGCCCAGTTCTCCGCCATCTTCGAGCAGACGCCAATCGGGCTCACGCTGTTCGACCACGACCTGCGCTGCCTCCGAAGCAACGGCGCGCTCGCGGAGCTGACGGGCGGCGACCCCGACGAACAGCGCGGCAAGACGGTGGCCGAGGTGTTTGGCCCCTTTCAGCCCGACCTCACGGCCGACTTCGGGCGCGTGCTGCGCGAGGGGCGCCCGGTCGGCGCGGTGCGCGTGACGGGCGGGGGCCTGACCTGCACCGTCGGCCTCTTCCCGGTGCGCCGGGCGGGGGGCGAGCTGATCGGCGTGGCGGCCGTGGTGTCCGACGTGACCGACCGCGAGGAGCGGCTCGAGCGTGAGCGGGTGGCGGCGCGGCGCACCCGCCAGCTCGAGCGGCTCGCCACCACCATCTCCGAGGCGGCCACGCCGCTCGACGTCAGCCGCGCGGTGGTGGCCGAGGCCGTGCTCGCCCTGGAGGGTGACGGCGGCGCCGTGGCGCTGCTCGAGGAGCCCCGCCAGACCGTGACGATGGCCGCCGGCATCGGCTGGCCGCTCCAGGAGCGCGAGCGGCTGACCAACATGCCCCTGCGCGTGAGGAGCCCGCTCACCGATGCGGTGCGCACGCGCCGCGTGGTGCATGTGGGCGACGCCGCCACGCACCGCTCCCGCTACCCGGAGATCGCGCCGGAGCGGGACCGCAACGGCGTTGCCGCGTCGCTGGCGCTGCCGCTCCTGTCCGGCCCCCGCTGCCTCGGCGGCCTCCTCATCACCTTCAGGGCAGCGCGCGCCTTCCAGCCGGACGAGCTCGAGTTCGCCGAAGCGGTGGCCGAGCGCTGCGCGAGCGGCATCGCCAGGGCCCTTCTGTACGAGCGCGAGCACGAGACGGCGGCCGCCCTCCAGCGCAGCCTCATGCCCACGGCGCTACCCGACTTCGAGGGCGTGGTGTTCGGCGCGCGCTTCCGTCCCGCCGGCACGGGCGAGGTCGTGGGTGGCGACTTCTACGACGTGGTCGAGCTCGGCGACGGTCGCTTCGTCGCGTGGATCGGCGACGTTCAGGGCAAGGGTCCGGAGGCCGCGGCCGTGGGAGCGCTCGCTCGCTACACGCTCCGCGCCGAGACCTCACACGAGACGCACCCGGCGGACCTGCTCCTGGCGCTGAACGACGCCGTGCTCGCCCAGAGCGAGCCCGGTGACCGGCTCCTCACGGTGGCTTGCGTGACCGGCGCGGTGAAGGGCGATCGACTAGATCTCGAGCTGGCGATTGCGGGCCATCCGCCGCCGCTGCTCCTGCGGGAGGGCGAGCCGTGCACGGAGTGGGGATCCTCCAGCCAGCTCATCGGCTTCGAGAACGCGAGCTTCACCACCGAGCGTGCGACGCTCGAGCCGGGCGAGCTGCTCGTGCTCTACACGGACGGCCTCACCGATGCACATGCGCCGCGCCGCTTCGTGGTGGCGGAGGAGCTGTGCAGGCTGATCGACGGCATCGACCACTCGAGCCTCGGCGACGTGCTCGACTGGCTGCTCGACAGCGCGGGCGGCGACGAGAACGAGCTGCCGAGGGACGACATCGCGCTGCTCGGCCTGCAGTTCGCGCCCCGCACGAGGAGCATGGCGGGGCGGCGGCGCCGCGGGATCGCGCCACCGCCCTCGCCGTAGGGGCTCCCGCTACCCGTCTCCGTGGCCGTCGCCAGAGCCACCGTCATTACCCTGGCCGTCCTCGCCCTGGCTGTTCTGGTCGCCCTGGTTGTTCTGGTCACCAGCGTTGTTGTCGCCGTTGTCCTCGCCGGCACCCGTCTCCTGCTCGTCCACCTTCACGAGCGTGAAGGAGCCGTCGCTGGCGGGACCGGTGACGATCAGCTCGACCTTGTCGCCGACCATGAACGCCGTCGCGTCGGGCACGTGGACGACGATCTGCGGGTTCATGCCGTTGTCGTCGCCCTGGTCGTCGCCGTTGTCGCCCGACCCGTTGTCGTCCGACATGTTGGCCTGATCGCCCTCGTCGTCGTCACCGGAGATGGTGATCGTCTCTGCGGTGGGGTCGGTGCTGAGGACGACGCCCTCGAGCTTCATCTGGCCGGGCACCTCACCCATCTGCTGCGTGTTGTCGTCGTCCAGGTCGCCCTGATCGTCGATCGTCACCTCGGTCTGCACCGGGGTGCCGACCGGAGCTCCGTCATCCGAGCTCGACTTGTGGACGAGGAGCGAGGCGTTGCCCGAGGCGACGGTGAATCCGCGCGAGCTCGCCCACGTGACGATCCCGTGCAGCTTCGCGTGGCGGCTGTGCCCGTGCACCTTCAGGTGGCGGGCCTTCATGCCGTTCTTCGTCTTCCGCCCGGATACCTTCACCTTGCTGCCCGCGCGCGCGAGGTGGCGCGAGGAAACGAGGGTGAGGTGGCCATTGCGGCTCGCGACCACGAAGGCGTGGGCGCTCTTGTTGGTGTGGACCACGGTGCCCTTGACGGTGGATGCCGAGGCCTGAGCGGTGAGGCCCAGGACGGCAGCCAGCGAGAGGGCTGCGATCCAGAGAAGGGGTTTCCGAAGCATTCGTATCGGCCTCCTTGGGTCGGGTTCCACCCCCCACAACCCCCCGACCCCGCGAAACCTCACGCGACTGGACATCTGTTTGGCTGATTAGGCTTCCCCGGATGAGCGCAGCACAGGAGCGCACCCGCCCGCTTGTGCTCGTGGCCGACGACGACGAGGACATCCTGTCGCTCGTCTCGCTGCAGCTCGAGCGAGGGAACATGGAGGTGATCCAGGCGCGCAGCGGCGACGAGGCGCTCGCACTTGCCGAGGAGCGGCTTCCCGACCTCGCCGTGCTCGACGTGATGATGCCCGGCCTGAACGGCTACGAGGTCGTGAAGCGCCTGCGCGGCAACGCGCAGGCCGCCACCATGCCGCTCATCCTGCTCACCGCGCGGGCGGGCGGCGGCGACGCCTCCTACGGCTACCAGGTGGGAGCCGACGACTACATCAAGAAGCCGTTCAGCCCAACCGCGCTGCGTGAGCGGGTGGAGGCGCTGCTAGCGCGCTCGCAGTAGCCGGCGGTAGCGCACCATGGTGGCGTGCTGCATGTCGGCGTGCGTCTGCCTGCGCAGCGACGCGACGCGCTCGCGGTGATACGGGCTCGACAGGCTCTCGGAGTGCCCGATCACGTTGCGGGTGAGGATGCCGTAGCGGCTCTGGAGCCAGCGGGTGAGCGCGAGCGAGGCGCGCAGCTCGCGGCGGTCGCCCATCACCTGAGCGTCGCTCATCCCCACGTGCTCGATGCCGATCGCCGTCCAGTTGAGGCCGACGGTGTGCCGGCACATGATGTTGGGCGGGACGAGCTCGTAGATCCTGCCGCTGCGGTCGATCACGAAGTGCGCGCACACCTGTGGCAGCTCGTGCAGCTCGACGTCCGGTACGTCGCGCGCGAACGTGTTCCACACCGGCGCGAACGAGGTCGTCTCCGTGAAGTGCTCCACGATCACCTTCGGATTGCGCAGCTTGAAGGTGTGGATGCCGTAGTGGCGGATCGCGTAGCTGCGGGTCTCGCGCTCGCGCCGAGGCGGGAACGGAATCCGCTTCTGCACGATGTGCGGACGGGGCGCCGGGGCGAGCAGCGCGATGGTCGTCAAGAGGGCGGCGAAGACGGGCATTGCGTCATCATCCTCGGGTCAGACGCCGAACAGGAGGCCTCAATTGGACAGCTGGGACATCCGCTCCCTCGACATCGAACCGCATCGTCCCCAGATCCTGCGTACCGACGACGAGTCGCGCGTGATCGTGATCAACCTACCCGGAGGCGAGCAGCTCCAAGACCATCAGGTGCACGAGCGCGCTTACGTGGTGGTCGTCGACGGCGAGGTGGAGATCCAGCAGGACGGGCGGACCGAGAGCGGCGGGGCCGGCCTGCTCGTGCACTTCGAGCCGAACGAGCGCCACGAGGTGCGGGCGAATTCGGACGCTCGGCTGCTCTTGATCCTTTCGCCGTGGCCCGGCGAGGGCCATCCGTCGCGCAAGGACGGGTAACAATCGTCTCTTAATCCTGTGGCGTCATAATCCAGCGGCAGATGGATCCCAGTCGCAAGCGCAGGATCCGGCTGGTCATCGCGCTCACCGCTGCGATGCTCCTCGCCGGCGCCCTCATATACACGAGCTTCAGCGCCGCCACCGACGCCAAACAGCCCTCGCAGCTGCTGCGCTCGGCGGCCTCGGGCCACTCCTACCAGCTCACCGGCAAGGTGGTGGCGGGGTCGATCGTCCAGAACGGCAACTCGATGCGCTTCGCGGTCCGCGACCGCAACGGCAAGGGAGCTGAGCTCCCGGTCACGTACAGCGGAGAGGTGCCGGATCCGTTCCGCGCGGGGCGCGAGATCATCGTGAACGGCACGATGCGCGGCGGCACCTTCGTCGGCAAACGCGACTCGCTCGTGACGAAGTGCCCCTCGAAGTTCCAGGCGGCGCCTACCAACAGCTCGAAGACGTAGTGGCGACCGTCGGCTACGCCTGCCTCGTCGTGGGGCTCTTCACGATGGTCTACGCGGCCGTGGCGTCCGTCTACGGGGCCCGGACGGGGAAGAGGCAGTTCGTGGTCTCGGGGCGTCACGCCTTCTACTGCCTGGCCGCTCTCACGATCTTCGCCGTCGTGATCCTGGAGAGCGCCTACCTGCGCAACGACTTCTCGTACTCGCTCGTCGCGCAGAACTCCTCCACGGACACGCCCACCTTCTACAAGCTCACCGCCATGTGGTCGAGCCAGGCGGGCTCGCTGCTCCTGTGGGCGTTCGTGCTCTCGATCTTCTCGAGCGTGGTGCTGCGCCTCACGCGCCACCGCCACCGCGACATCGCGCCCTACGCGCAGGCCACGCTCGCGGTGATAGCGGGCTTCTTCATCAGCCTGATGATCTTCTACTCGAGCCCGTTCGACACGCTCTCGCCGGCGCCCGTCGAGGGCAACGGGCTCGAGCCGCTGCTGCGCCACCCGGCGATGATGTTCCACCCGCCGATGCTTTACTCGGGCTACGTGGGCTTCACGATCCCGTTCGCGTTCTGCATCGGCGCGCTGATCACGCGCCGCACGGACGCCGAATGGATCCGCTCCACGCGCCGCTTCGCGTTGATCGCCTGGACCTTCCTCGGCCTGGGGATCATGCTCGGGGCGCTGTGGTCGTACTCCGAGCTCGGCTGGGGCGGCTACTGGGCGTGGGATCCGGTGGAGAACGCCTCGCTCATGCCGTGGCTCGCGGGCACGGCATTCCTGCACTCGATCATGGTGCAGGAGAAGCGCGGGATGCTGAAGGTGTGGAACGTCTCGCTGATCATCTCCAC
>JAICJR010000085.1 GCA_025928345.1 Thermoleophilaceae bacterium
GACGTGCTCGCCGGCGAGCCGGCCGTGATGGACGCGCTCGGGGACGATGGGCTCGACGCCGCTCTCAGCCCGGACAACTACCTCGGCGTCGCGCGGCAACTCGTGGACCGCGCACTGGAAGCGCGGCGTTCATGAGCCTCGAGCTGAACCACCGCATCAACGGCCCGTTCGACGCGCCGGTGGTGGTGCTGTCGAACTCGCTCGGCGCGTCGATGGAGATGTGGGCGTCGCAGGTCCCCGCGCTGTCGATCGGCTTCCGCGTGCTGCGCTACGACACGCGCGGCCACGGCGCGTCCCCCGTCCCGCCGGGGCCGTACGAGCTTGAAGATCTGGGCCGCGACGTGATCGACCTGCTCGACCAGAACGAGATCGAGCGCGCGCACTTCTGCGGGCTCTCGCTGGGCGGCGCGACCGGGATGTGGCTGGCGGCAAATGCGCCGGAGCGAATCGACCGCCTGGTTCTGCTCTGCACGAGCGCCCGCTTCGGCACGCCGGAGATGTGGGAGGAGCGGATCGCGCAGGTGCGCGAGCACGGCACCGAGAGCGTCGCGGAGGCGGGGCTCGGACGCTGGTTGACGGATGACTTCCGCGCGAGCCAGCCGGGCGTGGCCGCACGCTTCCGCGCGATGATCGAGTCGCAGCCCGACGACGGCTACGCCGAGCTCTGCGGGGTGCTCGCGCGGCTCGACCTGCGGGACGACCTGTCCCGCATCAGCGCGCCCACGCTGGTGATCGCAGGTGCACAGGATCCCTCCACGCCGCCGGACCCCGACGCGAAGCTGATCGCCGAGAGCATCCGCGGCGCCCGCCTCGAGGTGCTCGACCCCGCCGCGCACCTCGCGAACGTGGAGCGCGCGCAGGAGGTCACCGACCTGATCCTCGACCATCTGGAGAACACGTCATGAGCGACCGCGAGCAGGGCATGAAGACGCGCCGCGAGGTGCTCGGCGACGAGCACGTGGACCGCGCGGTGGCCAACACCACGCCTTTCACCGAGCCCTTCCAGGACTTCATCACCCGCTACGCATGGGGCGAGATCTGGTCGCGCCCCGGCCTCGACCGCAAGACACGCAGCTGCATCACCCTCGCAGCACTCGTCTCACTTGGAGCAGAGAACGAGATCGGGATGCACGTGAAAGCGGCGATCACGAACGGCCTAACCCCGGAAGAGATCGCCGAAGTCATCCTGCACACGGCGATATACGCGGGAGTGCCGCGCGCCAACAGCGCTTTCGCTATCGCGAAGAAGGTGTTGGAGGAGTAGGGAGTAGGGAGTAGGGAGTAGGGAGTAGGGAGCCCTATCCCCAGCCAGGCTCGAGTGGGACCTTGAGGCTCGTGGTGACCTGGGAGCGGTCACTGAAGGTGATCACCAGCCGCAGTCGTGTGTGGGCCGGGTGCTTGCCCGTCCAGCGGTTGCGCCCGTTCTCGACCCGCACCGCGAGGGGGCCGTGGCGCAGGCCGGCATGGTGGAGGAACCCGACGAACATCCAGGGCTCCCCGGGCCGGTGAGGGCCCACGAAAGCGCGGTCGTCCGTCAGCACGAAACTCCGCCCGGCAATGCTGGCGCGGACGGCTCGAGCCCGTTCACGCGTCCAGACCGCCAGGCCGACGCGGTCGCAGGCGATCGAGTTCGCCCTTCGACACGAAACACCCAAGTAGGGCTTACGGGCAAGCACCCGCTCAGGTCCGAGAAGCCGAGGGGGTGTTGGCCAGGTCGGGCTGGGACCGCCGGGTTCGTCGGTGACGACCGCGAATGTGAGACCTGCCGCAGCAAGCGCGATGGCCAATCCACCGATCGCAACTCTTCGGTGCCGGCGACGCGTCCGCTGGCGCGCCTCCTCGAACAGCGCGGCGGCGGCGCGGGCGAACTCCGCGGCAGACGCCTCGGTGTCGATCGGCTGAGCTCTCTCGGCTAATCGGATGGAGCTAGTATTGCTAGCACCATCTTCACCGTCAAGCCCAATCGAGACGAGTCGACCGACCTGCACGAACAGGTCGCGGCCCAGATCCGCCGAGCGATCGCCGATGGCGAAGCGGGCCCCGGTGACCGATTGCCACCAGCACGTGATCTGGCCGCGGTTCTCGGCGTGAACCGCAACACCGTGCTGCGCGCTCTCCGCGCGCTGCGCGATGAGGGGCTACTCGACTTCACCCGTGGACGCGGCGTGACCGTCACAGGCACTCAGCGTCAAAGCGCCGTGATGCAGAGTGCACGCGAGTTGGTAAGGCTTGGCCGGCAGCACGGCTATCGCACCGAAGAGCTGGTCGAGCTCATAGAAGCCACTGCCGCGACATCGGGCGCCTAGCGGGAGTGGAGTAGGGAGCTCCCTACTCCCTACTCCCTACTCCCTACTCCCTACAAACAGCTACGCATGTACCACCGTGGGGTGGTCCTTGATCATCTCCAGGTCGTGCCTCAGCGCGTCCACGTCAAACCCATCCGGATTGTGCTTCGCCGGCGTCCAGTCCTTCACGCTCAGCAGCGCGTAGGCCTCGTCGCAGTAGGCGTCGAGGAACTCCCACGTCATCTGCTTCTCCTCGCCCCAGGTGACGCAGGTCACCCGGCGCTGGTTGTAGCCGGTGAGGATCACGGCGTGGCCTCCCCATGAGCCGGGCGCTCCCTGGCCGGTCGCGCCGCCTGGCGGCACGGTCCACGTGGTCTGGCGCTGTGCCGAGATCGGCAGCGCGAGGCCGATGTATGCCCCCCCGAACAGGTGGATCGAGTCGCGCACGTGATCGTGGTTCTTTGGCTCGAGCGCGACGAATGCGTCGAACTTGTGGTGGCCGATGCCGGTCTTGCGCCAGTACTTGAGCACGTCGAGCTCGACACACCCGTTGTCGTTCTTCTTCGTCACCGGGTCGTAGCCGCTCAGCTTCTCGTACGCCGTGAGGACGTCGTGGTCGCTGATCGTCACCTCGCTGCCGCTGTTCGACGTCCAGTCCTGCACCATGTGCGCGGCCGCCGCGCAGGTGCAGTCGCCGATCTCGTCGTTGAGCATCATGCCCCAGCTCTTGTCGGGAATCTTCTTTCCCCAGTTGCAACTCGCGGGCGCCGGTGGGAGCGCCTCCGTGATGAGGTAGTCGGCAAGCTGGAGGGTGCGCGGGTCGTGACGGGCGCGCTGCTTGCCGAGAGGCATGCCGGAGTGGTCGATCATCAGATCGTCCTCCTTGTTGTGTGGGGCGATTGGCATGGTGAAACTATCCCCTCCTAATGGGGGGATCAAGGTTCATGGCCGAACGTAGGAGGGGCGGTTAGCCCTACTGTCAGCGGCGATCGCTGTCGCTACGATCGACTTGGCTCTGCGCATGGCCTCCCTCGTTCTATGACCGCTCCCCTCGCCTCCTCGCAGGAAGCAACCGAGCGCGATCTTCTCCGCACGATCGCCGCCGGCACCGCCCCCGTGGTGGGCAAGGCCTTCTTCCGCTCGCTCGTGAGGAACGTCGCGGAGGCTCTTGGCGCCGAGGTTGCGTTCGTGGCGGAATACATCGGCGAGCCGCCGCTTCGCGGCCGCACCATCGCCGCCTGGCCCGGCGCGGCGGACGCTATCGGCGAGGGAGTGGAGTTCCCGCTCGCGGGCTCGCCGTGTGCACTCACCCTCGACCGCGACGTGGTGTCGATCCCGGACGGCGTGCGCGAAGACTTCCCGGACGACACCCTGGTGGCTAAGTACGGTCTCGACGGCTATCTGGCGATCGTCCTTCGCGGCTCCGATGGGCAGCGTCTCGGCTACATCGGGGTGCAATCCAAGCGCCGCCTCGAGGCGAGCGACGAGGAGCTTGCCGCGCTGTTCATCTTCGCCTCGCGGGCTGCCGCCGAGATCGAGCGCCGCCGGCACGAGATCGCCCTGCGCGAGCAGGAGATGGAGGTGAACGCCTCACGCGCGCGTGTGGTTCAGGCGGCCGACGAGGAACGCCGCCGCATCGGGCGCAACCTGCACGATGGCGCGCAGCAGCGGCTGCTCGCGCTCGGCAATCTCGTGAAGCTGGCCCGCCGCCAGCTCGATTCCGATCCTGAGAACGCGGCCAAGCTTCTCGCCACGGTCGAGCACGAGGCGGGCGCGGCGCTGAAGGAGCTGCAGGAGCTTTCGCGCGGCCTTCATCCTTCCGGCCTCGTGGAGTGCGGCCTCGCGCAGCCGCTCGAGACACTCGCGGCTCGGCTCACGGTTCCGCTCGAGGTGGTGTCGCTGCCTGAGCGGCGTCTTCCGGACGTGGTCGAGGTCACGCTCTACTACCTGGTGTCGGAGACGGCCACCAACGCGTCGAAATATGCGAACGCGTCCGCTGTGAAGGTGGAGATCACGCAGACCGGCCGCGCCATCAACGCGACGGTGTCGGACGACGGCATCGGCGGCGCCACCGTAGAGGGGGGCTCCGGCCTCGCCGGCCTGGTGGACCGTGTGGAGTCGCTCGGCGGCAAGCTCGAGATCGACAGCCCGCCCGGCCACGGCACCCGCATCAACGCGGAGATCCCGCTCTCGCCCTGGCGCGACGCGCGCGAGCCCTTCCTCGAGTTCGGCCATGAGGGCGACGACGGATCGGGCGCGCGTCTCATCCGCGCGATCCTCGATGGCCGCAAGACCGCCGCGATCTCGCTCGCCCGCGAGTGGGAGCTCGAGGGCGGCACTCCCAGCCTCGGCATGCGGCTGCCGCTGCGTGACCAGGACGGACGCCGCTGGGGCGAGGTGGAAGTGACGCGCGTCGTGGTCCTGCCGTTCGGACAGATCACGCCCGACGTGGTGGACGCCGAGAGCGCCGGGGCGGCCACGCTCGAGGAGTGGCGCGCCGACCAGCGCCGCTTCTACGACGGCTGCCGCGACGAGACGGCCGTGCTGCTCGGCGAGCCCGGCTGGCGCCTCAGCGACGACGAGCCGATGACCATTGTGTGGTTCCGGCTCGTGGCGAACGCGGCAGACGAGAACCGCTAGCCGTCGCGCGGCGGCGTCGCCAGGCCGGTGCGGTAGGCGTACGTGACCGCCTGCACGCGGTCGCGGAGCCGGGCCTTCGCGAAGAGGTGGTTGATGTGAGATTTGACGGTGGTGGGGCTGATGACGAGACGCTCGGCGATTTCGTTGTTGGTCAGTCCGTCAGCGATCAGTGTGAGGATCTCGGCCTCGCGCGGAGTGAGCCCGTCCGGCAGCTCGGGATCGGTCGACTCGGCAGGCTGGGCCTCATCGGCCGCCAGTGCAGCCACGACGTGGTGCTGCACCGCGGGATCGAGGATCGCCTGCCCGGCCGCGACGCTGAAGATCGCCGACTGGATGTCCTCGGCGCTCGAGTCCTTCGTGAGGTAACCGCGCGCTCCAGCGCGTAGTGCGCCCAGCACGCTCGCGTCGTCGGCAAACGTGGTCAGCGCGAGCACGCGCACGTTCGCGTCGTTCTCGCGCAGCCGCCTCGTGGCCTCCACGCCGTCCACCCTCGGCATCCTCAGGTCCATCAGGACCACATCCGGGTGGCGCTCCAAGACGAGGTCGACCGCTTCCTCGCCGTTGGACGCAGTGCCCACCAGCTCTATGCCATCGAGCAGTCCGAGCATCGTGGCGAGGCTCTCGCGCACCAGCCGCTGATCGTCGGCCAACAGCACGCGAACGGTGGAACGCTGTTCGCTCATACCGGCAGGCGCAGCTCCACGCGGAAACCGTCCTCGGTCGGCTCGGCCAGGAGCTCGCCTCCGAGGAGCTCCGCGCGCTCGCGCATGCCCGTCAGCCCGTAGCCGCCGCCTCCGTTCGCTCCCGTGACGAGCGTCGGCAATTCCTCGCGCGAGTGGTCGGCCACCACGAGCACGGTCTGATCGGGGCGGTAGTCGAGCCGCAGGTCAACGCGCTCGGGCGTGGCATGGCGGCGCACGTTTGTGAGGGCCTCCTGCGCCGTCCTGTAGAGGGCCAGCCGCGCCTCCGGGGGAAGCGCCCTTGGCTCCCCCTCGACCTCCAGCGCCACCGGCAGCCCGGACTCCTCCTCGAACGATTGTGCGAGCGCCGGGACGGCCTCAGGGCCGGGCAGGTCCTCACCGCGCAGCGCGCCGAGCGCTCGGCGCGTCTCGTCCAGACCGGCGACCGCCAGCTGATGGGCGCGATCGAGAGTGGCCGCGAGCTCCGGCTCGACCCTCTGGCTGCGGGCGCTGAGTCGCGCGGCTTCGAGCTGAATGGCGAGGGCGGAAAGCGAGTGCGCGAGCACGTCGTGCATCTCGCGCGCCACGCGGCCCCGCTCTGCCTCGGCGGCCGCCTCGGCTTCGGCCGTCCGCGAACGCTCGAGCGCGAGGTGCTGCTCTCTGAATGCGCGCATCACGCGGATCATGAGAAACCACGGCAGCGACCCGACGATCACCGAGAGCGCGGGTCCCCAGTGACCTCGCAGAGCGGCGGTCACGGCGAGCGCCACGAGCGACACGCCGAGAACGGCCAGGCCAGTTCGCCGGTCGAGCCGCATGGCCGCCAGGATGCCGATGAAGTAGGGGGTCGCCTCCCAGAGGCCCGATGGCTGCAGCGCCGCGAGCGCAACTGAGCCGGCCGCCACCGTGAGCAACCCGGCCACGCGCTGCCGTTCCGGTATGTCGCCCAGCGGGTTCGTGGCGATCACCCCCGCGACGACCACGAAGAACGCGATCAGCACGCCAAGCCCCTCGCCCGCAAGCGAGGGCTTGGGCTCGGTGCTGAACATCGCCGCGAGGCAGATCGCCAGGTAGCCGAGACCAAGCGCGCGCAGGAATCCCACCTCCACCGCACGCGGCTCGCCGGGCATTCCGACCATGCCGCGGCTGCGGGAGTACCGGTGCGCGAGCCGCCTGAGCATGCGCAGAAGATACGACTCGGAACCCGTCGGGTCATCGGCGCCTGGGTGGAGTACGACGCCTCCGTTCTCCACCCACGGTTGGAGGCGAAAGTTCGACCCGCGCGCCGATGAAAGGGCAGCGTTGCGGGCCGATCCTTGGGGCGTATCCCAAGAGCCCCCGAACATCGGAGCAAGACATGATCTTCCTCATCCCCGCCCTCATCGGTGCCATCGCCCGCTTCGCCCGCCGCCTTGTCGCCCGCCGAAACGGTGCGGGCGCCACGCCGGGGACCGACGCAGGACAGGCGTAGCAGCTGGCGGGGCCGGGTCTGCCCAGCGCCCGGCCCCGCTGTACCGTTGAGTGCATGTGTCGAAACATCCGCACCCTCTACAACTTCGAGCCGGCCACGACTGACGAGGAGATCCGCGAAGCCGCGCTGCAGTACGTGCGCAAGGTGAGCGGCTTCAACAAGCCGTCGCAGGCGAACGAAGAGGCGTTCAACCGCGCGGTGGACGAGGTGGCGCACACCACGTCGCACCTGCTGGCCGCGCTCGTGACGAACGCTCCGCCGAAGGATCGCGAGGTCGAGGCCGCCAAGCGCAAGGCGCGCTCTGCGCAGCGCTTCGCCGCTTAGCCGAGCAGCGCCGGCGCGAGCGTGTCGTACTGCCACGTCTCGAAGCGCGCGATGCTCCAGCGGCGCTCGACCACGAGCAGACGAAATACGTCCGGCCCGGTGAGGGTCCAGAGGATGTCCGTTGCCGCATTCGCGCTCAGTCCGGGCGCCAGGGCTCCCGCGCGCTTCCACTTGTCTATCAGCGCCCTAGCGGCGCGGTGGCGGCGGGACTCGCCTTCGCGCCACATGGCCTGGAGGTCGTCCTCGACGCCAGAGACCGTTCGAGCGATGTCGATCAGCTCGGCGCCTGTCGCATAGAAGCGCGCGTTGAAGGCGATCCGGTCGCGCAACTGCCGCGGCGGATCGCCCGCGGCTGCGGCGATCTCGGCCTGCATGCGCGGCAGGTCTGCATCGATCGCCATCTGATCGAGCAGGGCGAACAGGATCCCGCGTTTGGAGCCGAACGTGGCGTACACGGTCTGCACGGCCACCCCGGCCTGCCGGGCAATGCTCTCGATCGTTGTGCCGCCATAGCCATTTGCGACGAAAAGCTCACGCGCGCTCGCGAGGATGCGCTCGCGCGTTGCCTGCGCCTGTTCGCGCCGGCGCGGAGATCGATATGTGCGCTTGACCGCGGCCATTTAAATAGAGTACGCTCTAATGGATAGAGCGCACTTCAGCAAGAGCGTACTAGTACGGGAGGAAGGACTCGATGAGCGCTTATTCGGTGGCCCTGTTCATCCATTTGCTGTCCTTGCTTGTGGCCACGGTGGCGGCGGCGCTGGCCGGCTTCGCCGCGCTGCGCCTCCGTGACTCGGGGAGTCCGCGGGAGGCGGCCGGGTGGGGGATGCTGATCGGCAGAGTCGTGCCGATGTTCCCGGTCGCCACCCTCGGACTCGTGGCGAGTGGCGCCTACATGACGCAGAAGGAGTGGAGCTGGTCCACCGGGTGGATCATCGCGGGGCTCGTCGGGCTGGCGCTCATCGTGGCGTTGGGCTCGGGCATCGAGGGCAGCCGCGGCCGGGCGCTCAAGCGTGAGTTGCAGACAGCCGGTCTGTCCACGCGGGCGCAGAGGCTGATGCGCGACCCGCTGTCTTGGAGCGCAAAGGTCACCACCTGGATGCTCATGCTCGGGGTGGTGTTCGTGATGAGCACGAAGCCGTCCGCCGCAGGAGCCGCGGCCGCGCTTGCCGTGGCGGTCGCGCTGGGCGTGGCCGGGGCGGTTCCATTCTGGCGCCGGCCGCCTGCCCGTGCGCATACTGCCGCGGCGCCGGTGGCGGACTGAAGCTAGCTCTCGGTCTGGCGCGGCGCGTAGCGGTGGTGCAGCAGCAGCGCGTTGCCGTCCGGGTCGTTGAAGAACGCCATGTGGCAAACCCCGGTGTCGAAGATGTCGCCCATGAAGGTCACGCCGCGTGACTCGAGCTCCGCTCGAGCGGCGGCGACGTCTTCGACGTGCAGAGCGAAGTGGTTCGCGTTCGGCCGGAAGTCGCCTATGCCCATCTTCTCCGGGTTGACCACGCTGAAGGTGACGGTGCCGGTCTCGAACTCTGCGTAGTTGCGCTCGGGCATGTGGACGGAGCGGCGCAGGCCGAGCTTGTTGCCGTAGAAGTCGACCGCCCGGTCGAGGTCCTGCGTTGGCACGGAGACGAAGTCGACTCCGGTCACGATGCTGACGGTTTCTGAGTCCATGTGCCGAGACTAGCCTCAGCGTGTCGTAATGTCTCTCACTCGGTGTCCCTGCCTTTCGACTCGCATTGCAGCCAGGGCGGCTGAACGCGGCCTTCCCGCGCGCCTGCGCGCTGGCTGTCGCACTGGCACTCGTCCTGATCGGGTCGCTCGACGGCGCCTCGCGCGCCGTGTCCGACACCTCGCAGCCGGCTGACTTCGCCGCCTTCGTACGTCCGCTGTCGGGGACCGAGACCGGCGGCGTCTTCCCCGGGGCCACCACCCCGTTCGGAATGGTGCAGTACAGCCCGAACACCGACGACGCTGACGGCGGCGGGTACAAGTACTCGCACCCGGTCACGTGGGGGTTCAGCACCACGCACCTGTCGGGAACGGGTTGCGCCGCGATGGGCGACATCGTGTCCCTGCCCACGACGGGGACCGTCCGCACCGTCGACGCCACCCACCAGCGGACCACGTTCTCGCACGCCAACGAGCAGGCCTCGCCCGGCTACTACGCCACCACGCTCAACCGCTGGGGAATCCGCGCCGAGCTCACCGCCACCACGCGCACGGGCTGGGCGCGCTTCACCTATCCGGCCACGCCGCACGCCAACGTGATCATCGATCCGGGGGCGAACTTCCGCGGCGTCGAGGACGCGAAGGTGCACGTGTCGGGCAACAACACGATCGTCGGCTCGGTGAGCACGTGGGGCTACTGGAACTCGTGCAACGAGCGCAGCCACAACCGCTACCGCGTGTACTTCGCGATGAGGTTCAACCGTCCCTTCGCCGCGTTCGGCACGGGGCACGACAACCGCCTCAGCCCGAACCGGCGTGATGCATCGGGGAGCGATGTGGGCGCGTACGTGTCGTTCAATACGGCCGCCGCGCCGGGCCCGGTGGTGTCGAAGGTGGGCATCTCGTACGTCGATCCCGCGGGCGCCATGCGCAACCTCGACTCCGAGACCGGCACGAGCTACGACTTCGACGCCACTCAGGCGAGCGCGCGGGCCGCGTGGAACGCGATGCTCGGCCGCGTGCAGGTCTCCGGCGGCGGCGACCAGCAGACGCAGACCTTCTACACGAACCTCTACCGCGCACTTCTCTATCCGAGCGTGTTCTCGGACTCCGACGGCCGCTTCGAGGGCTTCGACAACCGCGTGCACACGGTCCCCGCCGGGCAGGCGCACTACACGAGCTTCTCCATGTGGGACACCTACCGCTCGGCCCAGCAGGTGATCGACCTCGTGGCGCCGGAGCGCGTGGGGGACATGATCCACAGCCTGATCGAGGACTCGCGCGAGTCCGGCTGGCTGCCGAAGTGGGTGTACGCCCACTACCACACCAACGAGATGATCGGCGACCCCGCCGCGAACGTGATCGCGGATGCCGTCTTGAAGGGGCTCGTCCATCCCGCCGACGTGCAGGCGGCATACGCGGCGGTGCTGCACAACGCCACCGACGTGCCGGCGAACTCGCCGTTCGAGGGCCGGACCGGGCTCGCGGACTACGTGAACCGCGGCTTTGTGCCGTATCTCGCCGACGGCGACAGGATCTTCTCCGGGGCCATCGGCCTCGAGTACTCGATCAACGACTGCGCCATCGCGTTGATGGCGAACCGGCTCGGTCAGAACGCCGACGCCAGCTACTTCCTGCGCCGCGCCAAGCGCTATCGCGGCAGCATCAACACGCGGCTCCACTTCGCTCGCGCGCGGCGCGTCAGCGGCGCGTGGAAGACGCCGTTCAACCCGCGCTCGCACAGCGGCTTCAAGGAGGGCTCCGCCTGGCAGTACACGTGGCTCGTCCCGCAGGACGTGTCAGGGCTCAGCGCCGCGCTCGGCGGCACGAACACGACGATCGCGAAGCTCGACAACTTCTTCGACTACAACGCCGTGGCCGGTAACCCGAGCGCTGCGAAGCGCGCCTGGCACGGAGCGTCGCGCTACACGCCGCGTAACGAGGAGGACCTCCAGGCGCCCTACCTCTACGACTACCTCGGCCAGCCGTGGAAGACGCAGGACATGGTGCGAGCCGCGGAGACGCTCTACACAACCGCGCCCAACGGGCTCCCGTGGGATGACGACCTCGGCACGCTCTCCGGCTGGTACGTCCTGTCGGCGCTCGGGCTGTACCCCACCACGGGCGGCGACGACCACTACGCGCTCACCACGCCGCTCTTCGACCACGCGGAAATCTCGCAGCCGGACGGGAAGCTCGTAATCGATGCGCCCGGAGCTTCCGCCGGCCTCAGCCACATCCAGGGCGCCACTCTGAACGGCTCGCCGCTCGGCACGAGCGTGGTGTCACACGCGGCCCTCGTTCACGACGGGCACCTGTCGTTCTCGCTGGGCGCAGCCGCGGGCTCGAGCTGGGCGACCGGCGCGAGCACCCCCGGCTCGGCGTGCTCCGCCAACCCGCCCACCGCCGACCTGCGCCTCGGCGTGCGTCAGGTGCGCGGCCGCCGCCACCAGGTGCGCCTGTTGGTGAGCGTGCACAATGCGGGCGACGCTGCCGCTCCCGGCTTGCGCGTGCGCGTGATCGCGCCCGGGGGCTGGGCGGCCACGGGCGGATGGGTGGCGATCTCAGCTCTCGACGCGGGCCGCTCCACGCAGCGCACCTGGAACCTCCGGGCTCATCCGAACAGCCGCGGCACCATCCGCGCGGAGGCGCAGTGGAATGGCGGACGCGCTCTGCGCACGTTCGCCACCACCGCGGCCCGCGCGAACTGATTAGCGCTTCAGGCGCAGCACGCTCACCACTCCGCCGTGGTCGGAGGGGTGCACGCCGGCGCGCGTGGTCTCCTTGCCCGTGATGAACGAGCGCACGAGCTTCAACCTCGGCTTGGCCATGATGTGGTCGACGTTGTGGTCCCAGCCGCTCTTGTCGGTCAGCTCGTTGAAGCAGCAGCTGAACTTGGGCGTGCGCTCCTCCTTGAAGCCGGCCTTCGCGATCGCGAGATAGGGCGGGCGGTCTTCGGGCTTCGGGAGCTTGGGGCCCGAGTTGAGGTCGCCGATCAGGATCGTCGGCAGCTTCGAGCGGAGCGCGCCCTTCACGAGCTCCTGCGCCTGCTTCAGCCTGAAGTCTGCCGAGTACGCCTCGAGGTGGGTGTTGACCACGTGGACGGTCACGCCGTGCACGGTCGCGTCGAGCTCGTTGAAGCCGCGGTTGGTCACCACGTTGCCGATCGCCTGCGTGGGGATCGTGAGCTGGTCCTTGAAGATCCCCGAGCGCGAGTGCCTGACCTTCACGCCCTTGCGCGCGATGATCGCGTCGCCGAGCGTGAGGCGGACGTCCTTGCCGCCGCCCATCGGGCCCTCGACGTTGAAGCCCTGCTTGATCGCCACCACGCGGTAGTGCTGATGCAGCTTCTTGAGCTGCGACATGATCGTCGCGATGTAGTCGTAGGCGACGGTCGATGCGGGCGGCGGGCCGGTGCGCCAGAGGGACAGCTCCTGGAAGCCCACGAGGTCCGGCTTGGCCTTCGCGATCTCGCCAGCCACGAGCTTCATGCGCGCGGTCGGGTCCTGGGCGCTCACGCCGGCGAACATGTTGCTCGCGGCCTGCTCGAACTGCTGGCCGGGCGGGTTCGTGGCGAGCGGGATGAGGTCCGCGCCGAGGAAGAGGTTGCGCGTCATCACGGTGATCGTCGGCGACTTGGCGGCGGCCGGCGCCGCGGGCGCGGCTGCGGCCAGCAGCCCTATGAGCGCAGCGGTGAGTGCGGCGAGTCGACTTCGTTGAAGCAAGTCCGGTCCTTTCAAGGTTGGGTCAGGAGTGGCACCCTATAAGGGCCCCCTAAAGACCGTAGTTCTTTCAGGGCCGTGGACGAGGCTATTCTGGCGGCGTGTACCGGGCGATCATCCGCCGCCGGGTCGTCTCAAACTTCGCGCGGCTGAGCGCCGGCGACTACAAGCCGGTCGTCGCGCAGCTCGCTCCCGACGTCCACCACGTATTCGGCGGCGACACCCCGCTCGGTGGCGAACGCCGCAGTCGCGCCGCGGTCGAACGCTGGTTTGAGCGCTTGTTCACCCTGTTCCCACAGATCAGCTTCGACGTCAAACGTGTCTTCTCATCCGGCCCTCCCTGGCACATCCTCGTTGCCGCCGAGTGGGTGGCCCACGTCACCCCGATGGCCGGCGAGCCATAGGTCAATGAAGGCACGCACGTGTTCCGGATACGGAATGGGCGCGTCGCGTATTTCCACGCCTACGAGGACAGCCAGAAAGTCGCTCGCGCGTGCGAGCAGATGGCTGCGCTGGGCATCGAAGAAGCAGCGGCTGCTCCGATCGTCGGATAGCGCGCGCCTACTGCGCGCTCGCCCGTGCCGCCTTCAGCTCGAGCAGTGCCGTGTCCGCGGCAGCCACGAGATCC
>JAICJR010000299.1 GCA_025928345.1 Thermoleophilaceae bacterium
CCGTTGAGCTCGGCGACGGTCGGGTTCTTCAGGCCCTTCTGCTTGATGCAGTTCACGAGACCCTGGCCCTGGAGCTTGCCGACCTTCACGTTGTCGAACGACACGTAGTAGTCGGCGCCGCCACCGAGAGTCAGGCGGTCGTAGTCGATGACCTTCGCGCCGCGCGCGTGCGCGAGCTGGATGATCGACTTGCCGCTGCCCGGATCGAGGTCAACCAGCAGGATCACCTTCGCGCCGTTGGTGAGCGCCTGCTCAGCCTGCGTGCGCTGCGTGCCCGGGTCACCCTGGGCGTTGGTGATCGTGTGCTTGATCCCGGCGGCCGTGAAGGCCTGATCCAGGTACTTGCGGTCGAACTGCTCCCAGCGCACGGACGACTGGGTGTCCGGCAGGAGCACCGCGATGCTCCCGTTCACCTTGCCGCCACCGCCCGAGGTGCTCGCCGCGGCGCCGCCGGAAGTGGATGTCGAGCTGTTCGACGAACCACAACCGGCCGCCACCAACGCGACCACCACGGCGAGAGCCGCGAGGCTCCACCATGTCTTTCTAGGCACTGTCTTACCTCCTCCTGTGTCCGCTGACGTCTTCTTCTTCTTCGGACCCTTTTGAACGACAAGTTGCGTCACTGCCAAAGCGATTGCGCGACCGCCTCACCTCCCCACCGCCGCACGCACGCGCCCGGAGAACGCGCGGTCCGACTGGCCGACGACGAGGATCAGGGCCCCGAGCAGCTCGGCTCGCTCTCCGAGCGCCCCCTGCACGACCTGGGCGTCGTCCGCGGCCGCGGGGATCGCGTAGCGGCGCACCATTTCGCGCATGGGCTCGAGCACGAGCTCACCGGCGGGCGACACGGTTCCGCCCACGACGACTCGCTCGGGGTTCAGTTGGTTGCAGAGCGCGGCCACCACGCTGCCGACCGTGCGGGCGGCGTCGCTGATCACGCGGCGGCAGGCGGGATCGCCCTCCTGCGCCAGCGCGATCATGCGCTCGGGGGTGAGCTCGCCGTGCGCGGCGCGCAAGAGCTCGAGCATCGCCCACGCGCCCGCGTAGGTCTCGAGGCAGCCGCGGTTGCCGCAGCGGCAGATCGGTCCCTGCTCGTTCACGAGCACGTGGCCGATCTCGCCGGCGGTTCCGCGCACCCCGCGGTGCAGGCGCCCGCCGAGGACGAGCCCCGCGCCGATGCCCGAGGACAGCATCACGTAGACCATCTCGCGCGCATCGCGCCCGGCGCCGAGCACCGACTCCGCCAGCGCGCCGAGGTTGGCGTCGTTGTCGATGTGCACGGGGAGGTCGAGCCGGCTCTCGAGCTCGGCCGCCACGTCAAGTCCCACCCAGCCCGGCATGATCGTCGTAGAGCCGACGGCGCCGGTGGCGTGGTCGATCGGCCCCGGTACGGCCGCGCCGACGCCGAGCAGCCGGTCGAGCTTCACGCCCGCGCGTCCCACCACCTCGTGAGCGAGCTCGACCGCGACGTCGAGCGTGGATGCGGCGTCGTTGTCCACGTCCAGCTCGCGCGCCTCCTCGGCGAGGATGCGATGGTCGAGCTGGGCCACCGCCACGCGCACGAAGCGGTGGTCGAAGTGGATGCCGAGCACGGCGCCGGCCGAGGGGTTGAGCGTGAGCAGCACGGGCGGGCGACCGCCCTTCGAGCTCGCGTTGGCGCGCCCGTTCGTGGCGGCGCTCTCCACCACCAGCCCGGCGGCCTGAAGATCGGACACGAGGCTCGACACCGTGGAGCGCGCGAGGCCGGTCTCGCGGGCGATGTCGGCGCGGCTCACCGCACCGCGCTCACGCACGGTTTCGAGAACCCTAAGGCGATTCAGCTCACGCAGGGAAGTGAGCGATCCAGAGCGAGTCGCAGCCACGACGCGCGCACTCTCCCCGAC
>JAICJR010000154.1 GCA_025928345.1 Thermoleophilaceae bacterium
ATCGTCTCCCAGCGGTTGGTTTGGATCGTCCGGTTGAACGAGCCGACGGTGCGGTGATTGCGGGCGCGCAGCGAGAAGTGGGCGCGGATCGTGATCGTGCCGCCCGCGGGGAGCCTCACGAGGACATACGGGCGGGCGCCGCGCGGGCGGGCGATGCGGCCGCCGCCGTGCACGTGCACGCCCCCGATGGCCCGGGTCTGCGGGAGGAGTGGCAGCAGCTCGCAGCTCTGGTCCGCCTGGTCGAATGGGTCGAAAATGCCGCGGTCCGTGCCGTCGCCGCAGTCGATCGTGTCGACCTGCCCGTCCGCGGCAAACAGTGTGTCGTTCCCCGGTCCGCCCACGAACTGATCGGATCCCGGCCCGCCCGTGAGCTGGTCGGCGTCGCCGCCGCCAAGCAGCGTGTCGTCGCCGGGGCCGCCGTCGAGCGTGTCGAAGCCGAGGCCGCCGTCGAGCACGTCGTTGCCGTCCTCGCCGGTGAGAGTGTCGCCGCCCGCGCCGCCGTTGAGGACGTCGTCCCCGGCGCCGCCATCGATCGTGTCGTTGCCGTCGCCACCGCTCAGTTCGTCGGCGCCACCCGCGCCGGTGAGGGTGTCGTCGCCCGCGCCTCCGTCGAGGCTGTCCGCTCCGCCGCCGCCGACGAGGCGGTCGTTGCCGTCACCGCCCTGCGCCGTCAGCGGGAGAAGCATGCCGTCGAGCGCCACGGAGTCGTCGCCGTCGCGGAGGTCGACGAACACCGAGCTCACGCCCGCGCCGCGGCAGGTGGCGTAGTGCGGACCCATGCGGGTGCAGCCCCGCCGGGCCGCGATGGTCGCGCCCGGATCCGTGACGTTGAGGCGACCGCCTCCCTGCGTCACGTCGACGAGGTTTGTCTCACCTGGGCTCGCCGTGTATCGGAGCTCCCCGCCGGACACCCTCACCGATGACGCCTGGGCGGTCGCGGCCGAGGCTGACACCAGAAGAGCGAGGAGGACGACTTTCTTGACCATTCACGAGCCTCCAAGGCAACGCTACGCCCAGTGGAGCGCCTGGGTCAAGCGGTGTGTGCGCTACGCCGCGGAGCTCTGGCGCTCGTGCCGCGTGCGCGGCTCGATGATGGAGCCCCAGTCGGCATCCTCGATGCGTGCCGGCTCGGTTGATTCGATGAAGTCGCGGAGCACGCGCGCAAGCCCCTCCGGGTCCTCGAGGTGCGGGAAGTGCGCCGCCTTCGGCAGCGTTGCGAAGTGGCTGTGCGGCACCGCCTCGTGCATCGCGCGGCCGTGCTCGAGCGGGATCGTGTTGTCGCGCTCACCCCACACCACGAGCGTGGGCATGATCGAGTCGAGCAGGTAGAGGCGGTCAACCGCGCTGACGCGCTGGCCGTGCACGTCGATTACCGCGCGAAGCGTGTGCAGGAACGCGGCGCGGGCGCCCGGCTGCTCGAGCGGCCGCAGCGCGCGCACGATCGCCTGCACGTACACGCCCTTGCTGTTCCCGCGCTCACGGAGCCGCTGACCAAGCACCGCGACCGCGTCGAGGATCCTGCGGTGCGCCAGCAGCGCAAGCACCCCGTTCATCCCCGGCAGCGCGGCGCTCCGCAGAAGCGGGCTCACCTCGTGGCCGAGACCGCCGCTCGACACCAGCACGAGCCGCTCCGTGCGCTGCGGGAACTGGTAGAAGAACTGCATCGCCACGCCGCCGCCGAGCGAGTGGCCGACGATCGTGGCGCGGTCGATCCCGATCACCGCGAGCATGTCGCGGATGCTCGCCGCGTGCGCGCCCAGCGAGTAGTCGCCGCGGACCGCCGCAGAGTCCCCGTGGCCAATGAGGTCAGGCGCGATCACCGTGTAGCGCTCCGCCAAGCGCATCGCCACCGCCTCCCAGTGGCGCGAGGAGTTCACCATCCCGTGGATCAGCACCACGGGCGGCCCGCTCCCGGCCACCCGGTAGATCACCCGGTGCCCGTGCAGCTCCATCTCCCACGGTTCGAACGCGGTCACCGCCCCACCTTATTCAGACGGCGGTGGGTTCGCGGCCCTCCACCTTCGCCCCCAGCTCCATCAGCGCGTTTAGGTACGCCTCGGAGAAGGTCGGGAATGGCTGGATGGTGTCGAGGAGGATGTCGAGGGACGTTCGCGCGCGGATCGCGAGCGTGGCCTGTTGCAGCCACTCGCCCGCCTCGGGTCCGAGCGCGCGGGCGCCGGTGAGGCGCTCGCCGTCCGACACGAGCGTGAGGAAGCCCGGCTTCTCCGCGTACGCGCGCGTGTAGGTGGACGTGCGCGCGATCTCGGCGAGCTGAGCGGTCACGGTGTACTCGCCGTCGGCCTCCCCCACGCTCGCGATCTGAGGATCGGTGAACACCACCCGCGGCACGGCGTCGTACGACGCGCGCGAGGGGCGGCCGATGATGTTCGACGCCGCCACCCGCCCCTGGTACTTGCCCACATGCGTGAACGGCCAGATGCCAGTGCAGTCGCCGATCGCCCAGACGCCCTCGCCGGCCGACATGCGCTCGTCAACCTCGATCCCTTTGCGGCCCGGCTCGATGCCCACGCTCTCGAGGCCGATGTCCTGCGTGCGCGGCACGCGTCCGGTGGCCACGAGCAGCTTGTCGCCGCGCAACTCACTTCCGTCCGGCAGGTCGAGCGCGTAGCCGTCGCCGTGACGCCGGGCACGCTCGGCATGCGCGCCGAGGTGGAGCTCGATCCCCTCCTTCTCGAGCGCCTCGCCGAGCGCGCGCCCGAGCTCGGCCGGCTCGCGCGGGAGCAGATGATCCTCTCCCTCCACGAGGGCCACCGACGCGCCCAGCCGGCTCATCGCCTGCGCCATCTCCACCCCCACCGGGCCGCCGCCGATGATGAGCAGCCGCCCCGGGATCTCCTTCACGCCGGTGACCTCGCGGTTGGTCCAGACGCCGTCGAGTTGGTCGAGCCCGTCGATCGGCGGGAATTGCGGGCCTGAGCCCGTGGCGACGACCACGTGATCGGCCGTGTGCGTGGTGCCGTCCACCTGCACGGTGCCCTTCCCGGCGAGGCGACCATTCCCGCGGATAAGCGTGACGCCGATGTCGTCGAGCCACTTCTTCTGTCCCGAGTCGTCGTAGTCGGACACCATGAAGTCGCGCCAAGCGAGGGCGGCGCCGACGTCGAGCCGACCGTTCACGGCCTCGGCCGCGCCGGGCGCCTCGCGCGCCTCGGCCACAGCCTCGCCCGGCCGCAGCAGCGTCTTCGACGGGATGCACGCCCAGTAGGAGCACTCGCCCGCCACCAGCTCGCGCTCCACGATCGCCACGCGCTTGCCGCCCTCCACAAGGCGCCCCGCGCAGTGCTCGCCGGCAGGGCCGGCCCCCAGGATGATCACGTCGTAGTCGCTCATGCGCGCCAGCCGTTTGCCGGGTACCCCAATAAACCAAATGTTATGTTCCTGCCATGGCCCTGAGGACGCAGGTCGGCATCGTCGGCGCTGGTCCCGCCGGGCTGGTACTCGCGCAGCTTCTCCATCAGGCCGGGATCGACTCGATCATTCTCGAGGCCCGCGCGCGGGAGTACGTGCAGGAACGCGTGCGCGCGGGCGTGCTCGAGCAGGGCACCGCGGACCTGCTCGACTCGATGGGTCTCGGCGAGCGGATGCACCGCGAGGGCATCGTCCACCACGGCATCTACCTGCGCTTTCGGAGGCAGAGCCACCGCATCCCGATGAGCGAGCTCACGGACGGCCGCTCGATCTGGATCTACGGCCAGCAGGAGGTGGTGAAGGACCTGATCGAGGCGCGCCTGGCGGCCGGGCAGCAGCTCTACTTCGAGGTGTCGGATGTGACGCCGCACGGCTTCGACGGCGACTCGCCTCGCCTCAGCTTCTCCCGCGGCGGCGAGTCAGAGGAGATCGAGTGCGACGTGATCGCAGGCTGCGACGGCTTCCACGGCGTGTGCCGGCCCGCGATCCCGGACGGCGCGCTCACGATCTACAACCACGAGTACCCCTTCGGCTGGCTCGGCATCCTCGCGCGCGTGGCCCCGTCCACCGACGAGCTGATCTACACCAATCACGAGCGCGGCTTCGCCCTGCACAGCCTGCGCTCGCCCGAGCTCTCCCGGCTGTACGTGCAGTGCGACCCGCATGACGACATCGCGCGCTGGCCCGACGAGCGCATCTGGGAGGAGATGCACGCCCGCTTCGCGACCGAGGACGGCTGGAAGCTCGACGAGGGGCCGATCGTGGAGAAGGGCATCACGCCGATGCGGAGCTTCGTCGCCCAGCCGATGCAGTACGGCCGGCTGTACCTCGCGGGCGACGCCGCGCACATCGTCCCGCCCACCGGGGCCAAGGGTCTCAACCTCGCGGTGCACGACGTCAAACTGCTCGCCGAGGCGCTCACGCGCTGGTACGAGTCGGGCGACGACTCGCTCCTGCGCGGCTACTCGGATGCATGCCTGCGGCGGGTCTGGCGCGTGCAGCACTTCTCCTGGTGGATGACGTCGATGCTGCATCGCCTCGGCGGCGCGGACGACTTCGAGAACCAGCTGCAGCTCGCCCAGCTCGACTACGTCACGACGTCCCGCGCGGCGATGACGACGCTGGCGGAGAACTACGTCGGGTAGAGCTTCTCGCCGCGGGCGAGCATCTCCACGAACTTCGCGATGCGGCGGGCGCGTGTCTCCGGCCGCTTGGCGTCGTGCACGCGGTACAGGACCGAGTAACGGTTCTGGCTGTTGAGGGTGGCGAAGAACTCTTTCGCCGCCGGGTTCGCATCGAGCGCCTCCTGCAGGTCCGGCGGCACCTCCATGGTGCGCTGGCCGTCGTAGGCTGCGTCCCAGCGGCCGTCGGCCTTCGCTCGCTCCACCTCGCGCATGCCCGCCGGCTTCATCTCCCCGTTCTCGATCATGCGCGTGGCCTTGTCGCGGTTGATCTTCGACCACTTGCTGCGCGGGCCTCGCGGCGTGAAGCGCTGGAGAAAGTGCGTCTCGTCGAGCGCCTTGCGGTGGCCGTCGATCCAACCGAACGAGATCGCTATGTCGAGCACCTCGGGGTAGCGCACCGACGGCACTTCGCTGCCCTTCTTCGCCATCTTGATCCACACGCCGCGAGCGGACTCGTGGTTTTCCGCGAGCCAGTCGTGCCACGCCTCGGGTGACTCGAACGGGAGCTGCGGCAGGTCGTCGGCCACGGGCCACAGTGTTGCAACGGCATACGATCGCGGCCGATGAGGCTGCCGTGGGCTCGTGGTTCGCGTACCGCGCGGAGCGTTGCGGCGCTTCGTGCCGGCTTCGAGCGACCCTCCACACCCGGCGGGAACCCGGAAGCTCAGCGCCGGCTCGCGCGGGGTATGCGTCCCGGGCGCGCCGTGCTGCTGCGCGAGCACCTTGAGGCGCGAACCGCGTTCTTCGACCGCGTGGTGCTGGAGGCGCTCGAGCGCGGGGTCGACCAGGTGGTGATCGTGGGCGCCGGGTATGACGACCGCGCTCTGCGATTTCGCTCTCCGGGCGTGCGCTTCTTCGAGGTGGACCATCCGCGCACCCAGGCGGACAAGCGCCGTCGCCTTCGCCGCTTCTCGGAGGAGTTGCCTGCGCTCGTGCCGGTGGACCTCGAGCGCGACTCGATAGCCGCCGCGCTCGCGGAAGCCGGCCACTCCGAGACGCGTCCCACGCTCTTCATCTGCGAGGGACTCCTCGTCTACCTAGGTGCGGAGAAGATCACGGAGCTGCTGGCCGGGCTCGCCGCGCGCGCCGCGCCGGAAAGCGAGCTCGCCGCGAGTCTCGCCACACACGCACCCGGTCTCCCGACTCACGCCGTTCTCGAGTTCGCGAACGCGGCGCGCCGCACCGGCCGGCAGGAGCCCTGGCGGACCATCCTGCCGCGCGACGCGCACCTCGACCTCCTGCGAAACGCCGGCTGGGTCGAGGCCGAAGTGCTCGACGACGCCGACCTCCGCCCGAACGCCCCGCGCGGCCGTTCACTCCTCGTGCGCGCGCACCCAGATACAGTCGCGCCATGACCGCCGCGATCTTCGCCCCGCCACGCCCCGTCAACGCGATCGCGGACATCTTCGCGAGCGTCTGGCAGCTCGGCTACGTGTGCCCGGACCTCGACCGCGGCATGGACTTCATGCGCGAGCGCTTCGGGCTCGAGCACTGCGTCGAGGTGCCCACCGACACCGCGCGCGTGCTCGACCACAACGACGAGCAGGTGGAGTGGAGCGCGCGCATCGCGATGGGTGCTCGCGGCGGGCTCATCATCGAGCTGATTGAGCCGGTCGCGGGCGACGTCGACTTCTACCGCCGCTTCCTTCCTTCCGATGGATCGTTCGCGGTTCGCCTTCATCACCTCGCCACGCACGTCCCACTTGGCGACGACGTGTGGGACGACATTCGCGGTCTGCTCGCCGAATCCGGCCTGCGCTTCGACCACACCGTGCTCATCCCGGACCGCGTCCGCGCCGGCTACGTCGACACGAGCGCGGAGCTCGGGCACCTGCTCGAGATCTGCCAGCTCCAGCCGGCGGACATCGAGCTCTTCACCGGCATCGTGCGCGACAGCTCGTGAGCATCGTCTTCCTGCTGGACGTAGACAACACGCTGCTCGACAACGACGCGGTGGCCGATGACCTCCGCCGGCACCTCACAGAAGCGTTCGGCGAGGAGCGCCAGCAGCGCTACTGGCAGTTCTTCGAGGAGATCCGCTCGGAGCTCGGCTACGCGGACTACCTCGGCGCGCTCCAGCGCTTCCGCCTCGCGTACCCGCGCGAGACGCGCCTGCTCGAGATATCGAGCTTCCTCGTCCACTACCCCTTCGCCGAGCGCGTGTACGACGGCGCACTCGACGCGATCGCGCGCCTGCGCGACCACGGCACGCCGGTGATCCTGAGCGACGGCGACGTGGTGTTCCAGCCGCTCAAGGTCGAGCGCTCGGGCATCGGCGAGGCGGTGCGCGGCGAGGTGCTGATCTACGTGCACAAGGAGCACGAGCTCGACGACGTCGAGGCCCGCTACCCGGCCGACCACTACGTGCTCGTGGACGACAAGCTCCGCATCCTCCACGCGGTGAAGCAGGCGTGGGGCGACAAAGTGACCACCGTCTTCCCGCGGCAGGGCCACTATGCACTGGATCCCGAGCAAATCGCGCGCTATCCCGCCGCGGACATCACGATCGAGGCGATCGGCGAGCTGAGAGACCTGGACCTCGAGCGGCTGCGGGCGTAGCGTTGCGCCGTGACGCCTGAGGAGCTGCTCGAGCGCTTCAAGCCGCACCCGAAGTACGACTCGCAGGAGGCCTTCTTCGCCGACTCCGCCGAGGAGATGACGGCGAACCCCGGCAACGAGCTGCGTCGCGCGGATGGCACGGTGATCGCTCGGGCGGGCAGCGACCTGAGCCTCGACACCCTCGGCACCACGTACCCGGACGGCACCGCCGCAGAGGCCAGCGACGTGCTCGGCATCGCCGGCAAGGACTACCGGACGCAGTACGCGAAGCTGCGCGAGGCGCGCCCGGATCTACGCAACGTCGTGTACGGCCACGCGGCGACCGGAGCGGACGGAAGGGTCTGGCTCCAGTACTGGTTCTGGTACTTCTACAACGACTACCAGCTGGCCGCCGGCTTCGGCCTTCACGAGGGCGACTGGGAAATGGTGCAGATCCGGCTGTCTGCCGCCGAGCAGCCGGAGCTCGCGCTGTACGCGCAGCACGCGTACGCGGAGTCGAAGCCGTGGGACCAGGTTGGGAAGACGGCCGACGGCCACCCCGTCACCTACCCCGGCCGGGGCTCGCACGCCTCCTACTTCCAGCCCGGCCTGTACGAGACCGAGGGCTGGTACGACAT
>JAICJR010000221.1 GCA_025928345.1 Thermoleophilaceae bacterium
ATGATCGCGACGAGTGTCGGGCCCCACCTCTTCTGGATCACAAGCCGCGCCGCCGGCACGGCAGCGCTTCTGCTGTCGAGCGCTGCCGTGTGCGTCGGCCTCGTCATGGGCGGGCGCTACGCGCGCCGGCGCGGCTTCGACCTGCGCGTGACGCACGAAGCGCTCTCGCTGGCGACGATGGCCGCGATCGCCGTGCACGCCGTGTCGCTCCTCGGCGACCGTTTCGTTCACCTGAGCCTGCTCGACGTCACGCTCCCGTTCGCGAGCGGCTACAAGACCTTCTGGACGAGCACCGGCATCGTCGCCGGCTGGGCGCTCATCCTGCTCGGCCTCTCGTATTACGTGCGCAGCAGGATCGAGCCGCGGCGCTGGCGGAAGATGCACCGCTTCACCGCGCTCGCCTGGATCCTCGGCCTCGTGCACGCGCTCGGAGAGGGCACCGACGCAGGCACCCGCTGGTTCCTCCTGATGATCGCGATCGCCGTGCTGCCGGCCCTGGTGCTGCTCGCGGTCAGGACGCTGGCTGGGCCGCGACCGCCGCGGGCTCGTGAGCGGGCAGCGTGACGACGAACGACGCCCCGCCGTCCGCCGCGTTCGAGGCACTCACGTCCCCGCCATGGGCGCGGGCGATGCGCGCCACGATCGCGAGGCCAAGCCCCGCGCCGGCGGGACCGCGTCCGCGGCCGGGCTCGGTGCGCGAGAAGCGCTCGAACAGCTCGGCGGGATCGCCCGGCGGCAGTCCCTGCCCGTGATCGCGGACCTCGAGCAGAGCCTGCTCGCCTTGGCGTGACACCTTCACCTCGATAACGGCGCCCACCGGCGTGTGAGTGAGCGCGTTCCGCACGAGGTTGCCCGCCACCTGCTGAAGCTGATGAGCGTCGCCGAGCACGGTGACGGGCTCGGGTGCGATCAGCTCGATCGTGCGTTCGGGAGCGACGGCGCGGGCGTCCTCCACCGAGTCGGCCGCCATGAGATCGAGCCGCACCGGGTCCCGAACGGGCTCGCGCACCTCGTCGAGCCGCGCAAGCGTGAGCATGTCCTCCACGAGCACGCCCATGCGGCGCGCCTCGTCCTCGATGCGTCGCATCGCCTTCTCGACGTCGTCTTCCTCGCGCGCCGCGCCGATGCGGAACAGCTCGGCGTAGCCGCGGATGGACACGAGCGGGGTGCGCAGCTCGTGCGAGGCGTCGGCCAGGAAGCGCCGCAGCCGGTTCTCGCTCGCTGTGCGCTCGGCGAAAGCGGTCTCGATCTGGCCGAGCATGTCGTTGAGCGCGATCCCGAGGCGGCCCACCTCCGTGCGCGGATTGGCGGGATCGACGCGCTCAGAGAGATCCCCCTTCGCGATGGCGCCGGCGGTGGTGCCCATGCGGTCGAGCGGGCGCAGGCCGAGGCGCACGAGCCACCAGGAGAGCGCGCCCAGCGCGAGCAGCACGCCAATGATCACGAGCGCCTCCACGCGCACGAGGTGGTGGAGCGTCTGCGTGACGTCGTCGAGCGGGATCGCGACGAGCGTCGTACCCGGCTCGTCACCGGTGGGGAAGGCGTACACGCGGTAGTGAAGGTCCGAGTTCCCGACCGCGCTCACGGTCACCGGGTGGCCGGCGTTCACCGTCCTGGGGAAGCGGGGGGCGGCGAGGGTCTGCTGGCCGGCGCCGCGCACCACCACCGTCCGTCCGACCGGATTGCCGCTCGGGTCGCGCCGCTGGCCCACGGCGTAGCCGGGAGGGAGGCCGCCGCGCGGACCGTGCTCCAGCAGGTCGTGCCGCGAGCCTTGGTCGTGATCGGGTGACTCGCCCACGTCGGCGCCGGCGGCGTCGAGCTTCGCGGACAGCGGCCCCTCCGCGGACGCCGCCTGCTGGTCCACTCGGTCATAGAGCTGCGAGCGCTGCTCCGCGTAGGTCACCGCGGCGAGCGTGATCATCCCGACGGCCGCGAGCACGAGCAGCCCGACGATCAGGCGCGCACGCAGGGACACGGCCTAGCTCCTCGGCAGGCGCAACGAGTAGCCCACGCCACGCACCGTGTGGATCAGCGGCGGCCCGCCGCCGTCGACCTTCTTGCGCAGGTAGCTGATGTAGGTCTCGAGCACGCGCGCGTCGCCGCCGAAGTCGTAGCTCCACACGTGGTCGAGCAGCTGCGCGCGGGTGAGGACGCGACGCGGGTTGCGCATCAGGTAGCGCAGCAGGCGGTACTCGGTGTCGGTGAGCTCGATGTGCCGGCCGGCGCGAGTGACCTCGCGCGTGTCGTCGTCGAGCTCGAGGTCATCGAACACGATCCGGCTCGACTCGTTGCCGTCGAGCCCGACGCGGCGCAGGATCGCGCGGATGCGCGCCACCAGCTCCTCGAGGCTGAAGGGCTTCGTCACGTAGTCGTCGCCGCCCATCGTGAGGCCGCGCACCTTGTCCTCGGTGGTGTCCCGCGCGGTGAGGAAGACGATCGGCAGCTCCGCTCGCTCGGCGCCGAGGCGCTGGGCGACCTCGAAGCCCTCCATGTCCGGCAGCATGATGTCGAGCAGCATCAGGTGCGGCTTGAAGGAACGGACGCCCGCGAGCGCCTCCTGGCCGGTTGCGGCCGTGCCCACCTCGAAGCCCTGGAAGCGCAGGGCCATCGAGATCACGTCGAGGATGTTCGGCTCGTCGTCTACGACGAGGATGCGGAGCTTCTCGGGCATGCCCTACGGATTCTCGTCCGGAATCCTGGGAAGTTCCTGAGAGGCTGCTGTGCGCGGGCTCAGCGCACCTCGATCGAGAAGACCGCCTCGTAGCGCTCGCCCGGCTCGAGCACGGGCAGCTCGGCGCCACCGGTGACCAGCGCGTTTGTGGGCGCGGTCATCGGCTCGTAGGCGATCACGTCGTCGTCCGCGGGCGCGTACACCTGCGAGTAGTCGTAGCCCGACTCGAAGCTGAGCTCGATCCGGCGCCCACCGCCCGCGAGCACGAACGCCTCGCCGTGGGGCGGGGCCTCGAAGGCGTCGTCGAAGGTGCGCTCGCCGAGCGCACCGGGCTCCACGTGTGCGTCCTCGCGCTCGCCCGTCGGCAGGCTGCGCTCGTCGAGCACGAGGCGGGTTCGCACCGGCACCTCGACCTCCCAGTCGGCCCGCGCCACGTCCGGCTGCTGGAGATATGGATGGAAGCCGAACGAGATCGGCACCGGCACGCCGGCGCTTGCGGTCACGGTCGCGGTGATCGTGAGCTTTGGGCCCGTGACAGCAGCTTCGAGCTCGAGCAGGTGGGGGAAGGGGAACGCGGCGAGCAGGTCCGGACGCCCGGCGAAGTCGAGGCTCGCCTTGAGACGGTCGCCGTCGGCACTCTCCACGCGCCAGCCGGCATCGGCCGCGAGCAGACCGTGTATCGGCAGCCCGCTCGGATCGCGCGTTGGCGTGACCGCGGGCGGACCGCCGCTCAGCACCACCTCTCGTCCCAAGACCTCGAAGCGCTCGGCCGAGAGCCGGTTGGCCCATGGGTAGAGCAGCGGGATCCCCATCGTCTTGCGGTCCGAGATGTAGCGCTCGAGGCCGCGGCGCTGGCCGAGCAGCTCAGCTCCGCCATGGCGCAGCGAGCAGCCGACCATGCCCGCGCTCGGCACGAACCGCGCCTCGAGCTCAGCCTCGCTTCCTAGAGAGACGACTTCCATCGCGGCATCATTGTGTTCGTTATGCGAATGCTCCGCTGTATGCAGGTAAGGTAAAAGAGGTTCGCCGGAACGCTTGGCTCAGGGGTTCCGGCCAGGGACTCACCGCAAATCTGTATGCAACGCCGTTAGCAACTCTCGAGGGGAGAGGCCGCCATGTCAGCACGCACCAAGCCACCGTTCCGAGCCGACCACGTCGGCAGCCTGCTCCGTCCGCAGCAGCTCCTGCAGGCGCGCGAGGACCACAAGGCCGGCAAGATCGACGACGCCGAGCTGCATTCGATCGAGAACGACGCGATCCGCGAGATCGTGAAGATGCAGCAGGACGTGGGGCTGAAGGACGCTACCGATGGCGAGTTCCGCCGCACGTCGTGGCACATGGACTTCATCTACTCGCTCGGCGGCGTGCGCCAGGTGGAGGGCGAGAGCATCCACGTGCACTTCCGCGACGAGAAGGGCGAGTACGACTACGCGCCGCCCGCGATGTGCGTGGACGGCAAGGTCGAGCTGAAGGAGACGATCTTCGGCGACGCGTTCCAGTTCCTCCGCGACAACTCGAACGGCAGCGTGCCCAAGCTCACCATCCCTTCGCCGAGCATGGTGCACTACCGCGGCGGCAACTCCGCGATCGACCGTGACGTGTACCCGGACATGGAGGAATTCTGGTCCGACCTCACCACGGCGTACAACCAGGAGATGCACCGCCTGTACGACCTCGGCTGCCGCTATCTCCAGCTCGACGACACGAGCCTCGCCTACATCAACGACCCTGCGCAGCGCGAGCACATTCTCGAGATCGGCGGCGATCCCGATCACCTGCACGAGCAGTACATCGACAACATCAACCGCGCGATCGGCGACCGTCCGGACGACCTCGCGATCACCACGCACATGTGCCGCGGCAACAACCAGTCGATGTGGGCGGCCGAGGGTGGCTACGACTTCGTGGCCGAGGCGCTGTTCAACAACCTCAAGGTCGACGGCTTCTTCCTCGAGTACGACGACGAGCGCTCGGGCACGTTCGAGCCGCTGCGGTTCGTTCCGACGGGGAAGATGGTCGGGCTCGGGCTGAACACCACCAAGCGGCCGGAGCTCGAGGACAAGGACATGCTCAAGCGCCGGATCGAGGAGGCGTCGCAGTACGTGGACGTCGACCA
>JAICJR010000024.1 GCA_025928345.1 Thermoleophilaceae bacterium
CCTAAGCGACCGCCGCTGCCGTTTCCGACTGCTGCTTCGCCACCTCGGTCTCCTCGGGCGTCTGCTCGGGGGCGGGCTCGTCGACGTTGCGGCCAAGGAGAACCTCCTTCGCGATGACCGAGCGCTGGATCTGCGAGGTGCCCTCGTAGAGCTGCATGATCTTGGCGTCGCGCATGAGCTTCTCGACGGGGTAGTCCTTGATGAAGCCGTAGCCGCCGTAGACCTGCACGGCGTCCGTGGTGACCTCCATCGCGGAGTCCGCGGCGAAGCGCTTCGCGTGCGAGCTGACGAGCGTGTTGCGCTCGCCGGCGTCGAGCTGGGCCGCCGACTTCCAGGTCAGCAGGCGGCCTGCCTCGACCTTGGTCGCCATGTCGGCGATCATGAACTGGATCGCCTGGTGCATGGCGATCGGGACGCCGAACTGGACGCGCTGCTTGGAGTACTCGGTGGCGAACTCGAAGGCGGCGCGGGCTATCCCGATGGCCAGCGAGGCGACGCCCGGGCGCGTGCGGTCGAGCGTCATCATCGCGAGCTTGAAGCCGTGGTTCTCCTCGCCGAGGAGGTTGGCGGCCGGGACCTCTGTGTCGTTGAACGAGATCGTGGCCGTGTTGGACGCCCTGAGGCCCATCTTGTCCTCGTGCTTGTCGACGCTGACCGTGTTGTCCTTGGGCACGACGAAGGCGGAGATGCCGCGGTGGCCGGCGTCCATGTCGGTCTTCGCGTAGACCGTGTACCAGTCGGCGTAGCCGCCGTTTGTGATGAAGCACTTGGAGCCGTTGATGACGTACTTGTCGCCCCTCTTCACCGCGGTCGTGCGCATGCTCGACACATCGGAGCCGGCGCCCGGCTCGGTGAGGCAGAAGGAGGCCAGCCTCGGCGCCTCGGTCAGGCGACCGAGATATGTCCGCTTGATCTGGTCGGAGCCGCCCAGCAGCACCGGTGTGGCGGCGAGCTCGTTGGCGCCGAGCGTGGTCGCGATGCCGGCGCAGCCCCAGGCGAGCTCCTCGCCGATCAGACAGCCGTCGAGATTGGACGCGCCCACCCCTCCATACCGCTCGGGGAAGCGTGAGTTCATCAGACCGAGCTCCCAGGCCTTGTCGATGATCTCCCGGGGCCAGGTCCCGTCCTTGTCGTAGTCCCACGCAACCGGCCGAATCTTCTTCTCGGCGAAGTCGTGAGCCATCTCGCGGATGTTCTCCTGCTGCTCGGTGAGGGTGAAGTCGACCATCGTGATTCCTCGGTTCTTGGCGGAGTGGGAACCTGCGGATCCCGTCTTAGCCAAGCATCACAGGCGTGCGCCCCCGCGCACATAGGGTCCTGTCCGTATATCGCGCTCCTCGATGGCCCATGAGTGCCCCGCGCATGCGCTTCGCACCGGGTGCCCGGTAAGAGCCGAGCCCGACGCGACGCTGGAGGTACATGGAGGCTTCGCGCCAGAACTCAGAGACACGCGGAAGCGTCATCGTCGGCGTGGACGGCTCGGCCGGCGCGCGCGCCGCCCTTCGCTGGGCGGTGGCAGAGGCGCGCCTCAGGGAGACCCCGCTGCGAGTCGTTCATGCCTGGACGTTCAGCTACCCGGGCGGAGCCGGCTACGGCTATTTGGGCGAAACGCTCGCCAACTTCCCGGGCGCCGGCCTGAGCAATCTGCACCGCGCTGCCGAGGACATGATCGAGCACGCGCTCGCCGGCCTGGGGGCCGAGGCCGAAGGAGTCGAGATCGTGCGAGAGATCGTCGAGGGGACGGCCGCCGAAGTACTGGTCGGCGCCGCCACCGAGCGCGATCTGCTGGTCGTGGGATCTCGCGGGCACGGCGGATTCGCCGGGCTGCTGCTCGGCTCCGTCAGCCAGCAGTGCGCTCATCACGCTCGCTGCCCCGTCGTCATCGTGCATGCCCCGAAGCTGGTGTCGGCTGGCCCGCGGCACACCGACGCCCGGCCGACAAGCATCAAGGCGGCGGCGTGACCCCGGTGCCCGACACTCAGGTCGGCCCGCGAGCCAGCGAGCACCGCCGGGCCGCCACGGGCGGAACCACACGAGACCACGCCCACACCGGTCCGCGTCAGGACCAAACGCCCGTGGCGCCGGTGGTGCCGGAGGCTCGCCCGGCACCGGACGGACGGTCGATCGACGGCCTCGGCCCGCTCTGGATGTACCTCATCGCCTCACTGGCGATAGTCGGAGCGGTGGTCCTCGCCGGCGCGGTGGAGAGCTGGTGGATCCTCGCACCGGTGATGTGCGTGTTCTTCGTGTCGACCTTCGGCGTGCTCGCCAGCATCCTGCGGCTGCTGCGCGACAGCGGCGACACGCTCTGAGCGGCAGGTACGGCCGGCTCAGCCGGCAAGCGAGACGAAGCCGCCCACGAGCGTTCCGTAGGCGATGTGGGCGACGAGGCTGACGAGCGGCGTCTGGACGCCGTAATTGAGCATCAGGAAGCCCGGCGGCTCGAGGAGGGCGACCGACGGGGCGGCGGTCGAGCGCGTGCCCATGCGCGGGTGGATGAGCGGTAGCAGGGTGTCCACGAGCGCGGTGCCGGAGAAGAGCCCGTGCACGAGCCCGAAGATCGCTCCGAGCCACCACCCGCTGTGCCCGATCGCGACGAAGATCGCGTAGTAGATCAGCGCGAACCCGAGCCCCACCAGGAAGTGCAGGACGTAGCCGAGCGCCTTCGCGCGCGTGCGGTCGCTCGTGAAGGCTGTGCCGAGCAGGAACGGCAGGTCCATGCGCGTGAGGTTGAGCTCGTTGCCGGCTCGCAGCGCGGTGGTGAGCACGAGCGTTCCGGCGAACCCGCCCGCGAGTGCGCCCCAGATGCTCACTCGGCCATCGCTTCGGTGACCGCCAGCGCGGCACTGATCAACGCCAGGTGGCTGAGGCCCTGCGGGAAGTTCCCGAGGAAGGCACCCGACGCCGGCTCTATCTCCTCCGCGTACAGGCCCACGTCGTTGGCGAGCCCGACGAGCTGGTCCATCAGCTGGATGGCTTCGTCCACACGGCCGCTGCGAGCGAGCGCCTCGGCGAGCCAGAACGAGCAGGTGAGGAATGCGCCCTCCGATCCCGTGAGGCCGTCCTCCCCCGTGTAGCGATGCAGGAACGGTCCATTGCCCAACTCGCGACGGATCGCATCGATCGTCCCGGCCCACCGGTCTGACCCCGGGTCTCCGTACGCAAGCAGGACGCCGAGGAGCAGGCTCGCGTCGGGCTCGTCTGAGCCGGGGTGGCGCACGTAGCTTCCCTTCTCCTGAGAGAAGCAGCGCGTCTCGACGAACTCCTGGATCGATCGCGCCTCCCCGAGCCAGCGCCCGGCGTGGCGGTCGGGGATCACTCCGCGCCGAGCGAGGTCACATGCGCGGTCGAGCGCGACCCAGCACATCATTCTGGACTGGGTGAAGTGTCTCGGCTCGCTCCGCACCTCCCAGATGCCGGCGTCCGGCTGCCGCCAGATCCGGCAGACGAGATCGGCCATCTCGGCCAGCCGCCCGGCGATGTCGGCGTCGATCCCGTGCCCGCTGACGGCGTACAGCCACGCGGTCTGGAGCAGCTCGCCGTAGGTGTCGAGCTGAAGCTGCCCAGCCGCACCGTTGCCGATCCGCACGGGGCGCGAGGCGCGGTAGCCGTGCAGCGGCAGCGTCCGTTCGGGGGCTTGGGCCCCGCCGTCCAGGCGATAGAGGACCCGCAGGCGCGGGTGGGTGAGCTGCGAGGCCTGCATCAGCCACCAGAAGTAGGCGCGGGCGTCCGCCGCGCAGCCCAGCCCCAGGAATGCGCGCAGGGTGAAAGCCGAGTCGCGCACCCAGCAGAAGCGATAATCCCAGTTCCGCTCCCCGCCGACCTCCTCGGGCAGCGAGGTCGTCGCGGCGGCGGCCACCGCCCCCGAGGGAGCGTGGACGAGCAGCTTGAGCGCCAGCGCGCTGCGGATGACGGCGTCGCGCCAGGGCCCATCGTAGTCGCGGCCCGCCGACCAGCCGGCCCAGCCGCGGGCGGTCGCGTCGATCCGCGCCTCCACCTGCTCGCGGGACGAGAACACGAGCGGTTCCTGGTGGGCGATGCTGAGCGCGATCAGCGCCGACTCGCCGGCACGCAGCTCCACGCTTCCCCCGATCGCGTCCTGGTCGGTGGCCGACTCATCGGCGTTCCAGCACTGGACGGCGAGCGCGCTGGCGCCCGAAGTAGCCACCGGGACGCCGAGCCGCCGCTCGATACGTGTCTCCGCTTGCGCGTATCCGAAGCGCGGCTCGATCCGCCAGCGGAGGCGGACCTCGCCGGTGAGCCCCTCGACACGCCGGGCCAGCTCGCGGAACGGCCCGAGTCCCGGCCCCGCGAGCGTCATCGCATCGACTACGCGCACGACTCCATCCTGGGTGTGGAACGTCGTCTCGAGCACGTTCGTGCCGGGCCGGTAGTGTCGCTCTACCCGGTACGGCACGCTCGGGCGCAGCTCGAAGCTGCCGCCCCTGTCGGCGTCCAGCAGCGCACCGAACACGCTCGGCGAATCGAGGTCCGGCGTGCACAGCCAGTCGATCGCCCCGTCGCGGGCGACCAGGGCAACGGCGCGACCATCCCCGATCGCGGCGTAATCCCGAATGGCGGCGTAGCCGGCGGCTCTGCCGCCCCACGCCTGCTTGGTGCTGTCAGCCGTCGTCGACTTCGTCATGCACGGTGATCTCGACGTTACCGCGCAGCGCGTTCGAGACAGGGCAGAGATCCGCCGCCTTCGCGACGCCACGCCCCAGCTCTTCCTTGTCGACCGAGGGAACGCGCGCCCGGACGGTGAGCTCGACGGTGGTTATCCGCGGCGCGCCGTCGACCTCGTCGAGCGTGCACGCCGCGCTCACGGTCAGCCGCTCGGGCGGGGTGTGATTCTCGCCGAGCACGAGCGCCAGCGCCATCGCGAAGCAGCTCGCATGAGCGGCAGCGATCAGCTCCTCGGGGCTGGTCTTGCCGTCCGGCTGCTCGGTCCGCGAAGCCCAGGTGACCGGAAGGGCAAACGCGCCGCTCCCGCTCGACAGCGCCCCGGCCCCGCCCGCAAGCGTTCCGTCCCACACGACCTCAGCCCGTCGCAGTGCAATCGGCATCGTGTCCTCTTTTCGCTCGAAGCTCGCCGGAATGGCCGGCTCCGCTGGAGAGGCCACTCTTCTCCAGCGTCGCGGGAGCCATCCTTCTTACCGGCGCAGGGTAAGACAACGGCCGATCGCAACGCTGAAGAAGGCATGCCACCGAATTCCAACTTGCAGCGCCTCCACGGAGCCGGCGTCTCGATCTGGCTCGACACACTGTCGCGCCAGCTGCTCGAGAGCGGCGACTTCGCCCGCTTGATCCGGGACTACAGCGTGACGGGCGCAACTTCGAACCCCACGATCTTCGCGAAGGCGATCACCGGTTCAGATCTCTACGACGATCAGCTCCACCGCCTGGCATCCGGCGGCGAGCGCGATACTCAGGAGCTGTTCTTCGAGCTGGCGCTCGACGATGTCCGTGCCGCTGCCCGTGAGCTGCGACAGGCCTATGACCGCAGCGGCGGGCGCGACGGCTTCATCTCGTTCGAGTGCACTCCCGATCTCGCCTACGACACCGAGGCGACCATCGCTCAGGCGCGCGACCTCTGGGAGCGGCTGGACGAGCCCAACGTGATGATCAAGGTCCCGGGCACGCGCGCCGGGCTGCCCGCGATCGAGGAGCTCACCCGCCGCGGCGTCAACGTCAACGTCACGCTGCTGTTCTCGATCGAGCGTTACGAGGAGGTCATCGACGCCTACCTGCGCGGCCTCAGCGCGCGCGCCCAGGCGGGTGAGCAGCTGCAGCAGATCGCCTCGGTCGCGTCGTTCTTCCTCTCCCGCATCGACACGAAGGTCGACGCGCAGCTCCACGAGGGCTCACCGCTTCGCGGTCAGGTCGCGCTCGCCAGCGCACGCGTGGCCTACCAGCGCTACCTGGCCAAGTTCGCCGGGCCGGAGTGGGAGCGGCTGCTGGCTCTCGGAGCGAAGCCGCAGCGACCGCTGTGGGCCAGCACCGGCACCAAGAACCCCGCCTACTCCGACGTGCTCTACGTGGCGGAGCTGATCGGCCCGAGTGTGATCAACACGATGCCCGAGCAGACGCTGCAGGCGTTCGCCGACCACGGCGAGGTCGCCCGCACCCTCGACGCCAGCCCCAACGACGCCGTGCATATGCTCGCCGGCGCCGTTGCTGCGGGGATCGATCTTGGCGGCATCACGGGCGAGCTGGAGCGCGAAGGCGTGCGGTCATTCTGCGACTCGTACCGTCAGCTGCTCGAATGCATCGATGGCAAGCTCCAGGCACTGACGGGCGCCCGCTCCTGACGGGCGGCCGTCACAGCTGGACCTGGGCCAGAGCGGCTCGCTCCGCGGCCAGCGCCCCCGCCAGGCGTGCGAGCCGGCGGCCGCGGTAACGGGCGGCGGTGAGCCGAGCCTCGGGTGCCGTCGCGCCCGGCAGCTCGAAGTCGCGTGGCCCCACGACCACGGCCCCCCAGTGATAGAGCGCGGAGTAGACCGGGAATATGACCGCGTCCGGCGCAGGTGTCTCAGGGTGATCGGTGAACACGGTGACCACTTTGTCGTGGAGCCTCCCGCTCTGCCAGAGCGGCTCGGTCAACTCGAGCAGCCGCATCATCTCGGGGGCGGGCGCTCCGGCATCTGCGGGCATGCCGAACGCGACGGCGTCGCATCGCGGGAGCTCCCGGAGCGCGGCCTTCCCCTCGTCCCGTAGGAGGACCTCCAGCTCTCCGATCCGAACCTCGGCGCTGTGCGGCTGAGCGCCCTCGGCGAACGCCTGCGCCACCTCGCCCAGGTCGCCGCAATACGCGATCAGGATGCGCGCGCTCACGCGTAACACTCCATCGTTCGCTCCTTTGCCACTCCAGCGTCGACCGGCGCCGGCTTCTTACCTGCGGTGTTCAGGCCTCGGCGAGGCCGGCCCTGAGCTTGCGACGGGCGTCGTGGAGCGTCTTGTAGAGGGCGCCGGTCGTGGTGTCGAGGCGCTTTGCGAGATCCTCGGTCGGCACACCGTCGATTGCCAGCGCGATCAGGACCTCGCGCTGGCGCGCGGTCAGCTCATCGGCGATCAGGCGAGCCAGCGTTTGGGCCGACTCCCTGGCGACGCTGAGCTCGTGCGGCGATTCGCGCTCTACCGGCCACAGTCGCGCGTGCTCGAATCCCTCCTCGCTGGGGAGCTCCCGGGCGCGCCCCACGCGTCGGCGGAGCTTGGCCGGCGCCTCGCGCTGCACGAACCGCCGCGCCCAGGTGGTGAAGAGGCTGTCGCCGCGGAACTGGTCCAGCTTGGCCAGGATTGCGACGACGGCATCGTCGGCCGCCTGCACGGCAAGATCGTCCAGGTCCCGGCCAGAAGGATGAGACAGCGAGGCCGTCCGTCGCCCCACGTCGAACCGGGCCTCGCGGACGAGGAGCGCGTGCAGGCGCGCGATCGCGTCGTCGCGGCGCGGGCTGTGCGCATGGAGCGCGTCGACCCAGGCCTGTGACCTTCCATCGAGGCGCCGCGCGTCGATCGCAGCCCGGTTGATCGTGGCGACGGAGTGACGTGGGCCCGCACGTGTGGCTGAGCCAGGGTCGATGGTGGGTGATGCGGAGGGCGCGGCCATATCGCTTCTGCTCCTTCGGTTGCTCGGAACACGCGACACCGGGTAGGTCCACGGCGTCTGATCCGAGACTCACACCCGAGCGGGGCTGCGCCCATGGGGCCTTCTGCCCATATCCACGGCATGGATGGCTCATGTCTCACGATGCGTGTCCGGCAGTCACTCAGCCATCGCGGATCAGCTCCGCGAGCACGACCGCGTTGTTGTGCTCTTCGTCGCGGGCTGCGTAGACGATCGTCAGCGGCCCGTTCTGCGCCACGCGGCGGAGCGCGTCGATCCGCTCGGGCTGCGCCATGAGCTCGTCGCGGTAGCGGGAGCGGAACTCGTCGAAGCGCTCGGGCACGTGGTCGAACCATTTGCGCAGCTCGTCGCTCGGCGCGAGCTCGCGCGCCCACTCGTCGAGGTGGGCGCGCTCCTTCGAGATCCCGCGCGGCCAGACGTGGTCGATCAGGATTCGGTAGCCGTCATCCGGCTCCGCTTCGTCGTAGGCTCGCTTGGTGCGAACGTCGATCGCCATCGCCTACTCCGCAGGGTAGGTCACGACGCGCCCCCAGAGGCTCTTGGTGCCCCAGATCCCGCGCCGCAGGCACTCGAGCTGGACGATCTGGGAGTGGTCGACGAACAGGTTGACCTCGGGCCCGTAGTTCTTGATGTACCAGCCGAAGACCTCGGGGTCGGCTGCCTCGAACATCACCTTCCCGAGGCCGAGCTCGCGGGCGATCGTGGCCACGACGTCGGTGCGCCAGGTCGTGACCTCCTCTGTGATCCCCTCGGACTCGATCATGATCATGTACGCGCCGGCGTCGAGGCAGCGGCGGGCGAGATCGATCGCGTAGCCGACGTCCCGGGTGCCCTCCTGCTCGAGCTCCTCCGGCGTGGTGGCCCCGCCCGCGCCGAACTGGATGCCCACCTCCGGCTTCGCCCGCAGCCCGGCGCGCTGCACCCGCTCGACCAGGCGCAGGATGTCGTCGGTGGGGATGCTGATGAAGCCGGCGGAGATCTCGAGGATGTCGAAGCCCAGGCGGGCGACCTCGTCGATGTAGGCGTCGGTGGCGTCCACGCCCTGCGTGAGCACGTGCTCGATGAAGCCGCCTGTCGAGACGAGCACATCATGCGAGTGCGCCGTCTCGATGATCTCGCTGAGCGCGCGCTCAGGCATCAGCGTGAACGAGCCGCCGGCGAACTTCAGCGCATCGACGTGGTCGCCCATCGTGTCGAGCACGTCCTCGAGGTAGCGCCGCCCCATCACCGAGTAGTACGGCCCGCGGATCTCAGTGATACCGCGAGTGCGCGGCTTCTCGGGCCGGTGCGCGCTGCTCAGGAATGGGAACGCGAGGCGGTCGCGTGTGAGTGTGTCAGTGGGAGTCATGTCTGCTTCTCCTTGTTCGAGGCGCCCGCTCGCTCGAGCGGCGCCATGAGCTCTTCGATGTCGATCTGTTCGAGCCGGGCCACAGCGTCGATCACCCGCTCGCGCACGTCCTCCTCCACGTGCGGCGTGCTCAGGCGCTCGAGCTTGGCGGCCACGAGGTCCCAGCTCATCGGCCGGGTGTGGAAGCCCTCGTAGTCGGACTTCTCGCGCTCGAGCAGCCGCCCGTCGCGCAACCGAATGCGCAGCCTGCACGCGTGCTCGGCCGGGAAGCGGCGGCTCAGCTCGGCATCGGGGCGAACCTCCACTTGCCGCAGCAGCTGCTGCACGTCGTCGCGGAGGATCCGTTCGGCGTCGTACTGGGCGGGCATGACCTCGCCGTCGATCAGCGCGACCGCCAGCAGGTAGGGCAGCGAGTGGTCGGCCGCCTCCTTGGTCGCGATGTCGGTCTTGTCCCCCTCCTCGCCGCCGCCGATGATGTCGTAGGCCACCTGGAAGACGTCGAGCTCGATGCGCTCCACGTCCTCGGCGCCGAACCCGTGCTTGGCGCGCAGCTCGAGCATCGCCTCGATCGCCGACTGCGAATGGATCTCGGCGTTGAAGCGCTTGAGGATCGTGCCGGTGACCGCCTCGAGATCCTCGGCGTCCCAGTCGATCTCGAACGGCCCGGCGATCGCGTCCATGAAGCCCTTGTTGCCCTCGAACACCTCGCGCGGGCCGGTGATCCCGCGCGCGGCGAGGAAGGCAGCGTGCGTGGCGCCGAAGGCCGTCGCCGGATACGCCAGGCCCTTCCAGTTCGACAGCTCGCCTGTGCGCGTCACGCGCAGCGCGTTCAGGGAGGTGCCCGCGATCGCGAGTGCGTTCGCCGTCGCCGCCGCGTCCAGCCCGAGCGCCCGCGAGACGCCGGCGGCCACCGCGTAGCTCCCCTGCGTCGTGTGGTCGAACCCGGCCGCGCGCACCGGCGCGACATCGGACAGCCGGCACTGCACCTGATAGGCGACCGCGAGCGCGGCAAGGAAATCGCGGCCGTCCGCACCCGCGTACTGGCTCGCGGCGAGCACCGGCGCGACGTTGTCGCTCGGGTGGCAGCTCTCTCCCGGTGCGAGGTAGGCATCGTTGAAGTCGAGGTAGCGAACCAGCGCGCCGTTGAGCAGCGCAGCTCGATCCGGAGCGCTGCGACCACCGCCGATCAACGAGCAGCACGGCGTCCCGCCAAAGTTCTCCACCAGCGCACGGACACGCCCCACCGGCTCCGCCCCGAGCGCCCCCAACGCCGTGCCCAACGAGTCCAGTACGCGCAGCTTCAGGGCCTCGCGCGCGGCGTCCGAGAGGTCTGCGTAACGGGCGCTCGACACGAACGCACCGAGCTCCTCCACCTCGGTGGGACGCCTGGTGGTCGTCGAGAGGCTCCGCACGGCTAGAACCCTCCGAATGACTGGCGCTGGGTGAGCCAGTCGTCCAGCACCGATGCCGGGGCCTCGAGGCGATACCGCTCGCAGAGCGCACGGAGGGCCAGCGCGCCCACCTCCGGGCTCGGGCCGCCGAGTCGCTCGAGCGCTCGGAGGGCCCGCTCGGCATCGTCGAGCGTGAGCTGCGGGGCGTGCTCGGCAAGGCGCGAGTGCCAGGCAACGGCACCGGCGTCGAAGCGGGGCTCCCCGCGCCACTCGAGCAAGATCTCCAAGGCCTCGTCAAGCGCGACGCGCGGGAGTTGCTCCCGCAGCCGGCGTGCAGACCAGCCCCCTCGGTCCGCCAACCGGCGAGAGCGGCGAAACTCGCGCCTCACGGCAGCGAGCGCCTGCGGGCGAACGGAGGTGGTGGAGATTTGCGTCATCAACTCCCAGCGTCGTCCTGCGACGGCTCCTTACCGGCACGCCCGCTGGCTAGGGTCGGTGGAGTGACGAGAAAGCGCTTCGCGACCAGGAGGTAAGAGATGAGTGACAGCGTCTATCCCGCGCCGACGCGAGAGTTGGCCGCCCGCCGGGCCGAGCTTGCACCCGAGACCAATGACGCCTTCCAGGCGTTCAGCAAGCAGGTGTTCGCCGACGGCGCGCTGCCCGAAAAGACGAAGCAGCTGATCGCTGTGGCGGTCGCGCACGTCACGCAGTGCCCCTATTGCATCCGCAGCCACACCCGGCTCGCGCAGCGCAAGGGAGCCAGCGACCAGGAGATCATGGAGGCGATCTGGGTGGCCGCAGAGATGCGCGCCGGCGGCGCCTACGCGCACTCGGCGATCGCGCTCGATGCGCTCCGGGATGGGGCCTCCGCCGCTCGCTAATACGGCCGACTTCCCATTGTCGCGGCGTCCCCGGGGCGCAAGCCTTGGCTTGTGTCCATTTTCAAAGTCGCCACCGGCGAAGTCGCCGCCGGTACCCGGGCTTCAACGGAGGATCCGATGGCAAAGCGCATTCTTGTCCTGACCAACGAGCACCTGGCCGACGCCAATGAGGTCCCCGAATCGCTTCTTCCCCTCATCGACGAGGCGGAGGAGATCTACGTCGTCGCCCCCACTCTCACGACCTGGCTCCAATCGCTGGCCGGTGACATCGACCGGGCCCGCGTGTCCGCGGACGAGCGCCTGCACACGGTCTTCGACCACATGCACGCGAGCGGCCTCGATGCCCACGGAGCCGTGGGGGACGAGGACCAGATCGCCGCGATCGCCGATGCGCTGGTGGACTTCGACGCGGACCTGATCGTGCTCAGGCTCCACGTACCGGGCAGCCGCGACGAGAACTGGCGCGAACACAGGGTCTCCAAGCGAGTGCGCTCGCACTTCGGGGTGCCGACGATCGTCCTCTACTTCGACGAGGAAGGGCACGTCGTGCACCGGGACGAACCGCTTGAGCGACCGCGAAGGCTGCGACGCAGGGAGGTCTTTCGATGAGAAGCAAGTCACTCACCTCACACGCAGACCAAAAGCTCTATGCCGCCAACCACGAGTGGCGCCACAAGATCGCGTCCCACGGCGGTGGGCTCAGACCGCACTTCGATCCGAGCCGCGACCACGTCCGCGGCTCAGACCATCCCGCGGTGACCCTCGTCGAGTACGGCGACTACCAGTCGACGGCCTGCGTGACCGCGGCCGCAGAGCTCGCCGAGCTGCGCGCGAGCTTTGACGGGGAGCTGCGGTTCGTCTTTCGCCACTTCCCGATCGGGGACGCTCACCCGCTGGCGTTGCATGCCGCGGAGGCAGCCGAGGCGGCGGGCGCTCAGGGCCGCTTCTGGGAGATGCACGATGTGATCTACAGCAGCGAAGAGGACCTCGAGCCGGCCTTGCTGCGCACGCTCGCGCAGACCCTGGGGCTCGACCTCGAACGCTTCGACGCCGAGCTCGCGGACGAGACCCATCTGCGGCACATCATGGAGGACTTCCAGAGCGGCGTGGACAGCGGCGTGAACGGCACACCCACGTTCTTCATCAACGAGCGGCGGGTCGATTGGGACTTCGACATCGAGACGCTGAAGGCTGAGCTCGAAAACGAAAGCCGCCCGGAGCTACGGCCGGCCAGCTAAAACTAGCCCGGTGAAGTGGATGCATCCTGCGGGACTCTCGATCTTCTGGCGCGCCTTCACTGCGACGGCCGCGGCGCTGGTGCTCGCCACGGTCCTGCTGATCGTCACGCCGGTGAAGGTCAGTCCGCGTATCGCGCTGATCGAAGTGCTGGTCCTGGTGGCGGGGCTGGGTCTGATCCTGGTGGTGGACTTCCTGCTGTTGCGGCGCGCCTTCCGGCCGCTCGAGCGGCTCGCGCAGGCGATGGAGACAGTGGACCTCCTGGATCCCGGGCAGCGGCTGCCCGATCCGCGAGGCGGCACCATCGGCCGGCTGGTGGGAGCCTTCAACGACATGCTCGAACGCCTCGAGACGGAGCGCCGGGAGAGCGGCGGTCGCGCGCTGGCCGCCCAGGAGGCTGAAAGGGCGCGGATCGCGCGCGGGCTGCACGACGAGGTCGGGCAGGTGCTCACCGGAGTGCTGCTCGAGCTCGACACGCTCGGTCCGTCGCTCCCCGCGGAACGCCAGAACGATCTCGTCAGCACCAAGGGCTCGGTCCGCCAGGCGCTCGAGGAGGTGCGCCGCATCTCGCGCGAGTTGCGACCGGAGATGCTCGAGCACCTGGGCCTGGTCAGCGCCCTCACCGAGCTCTCGAGCGTGTTGAGCCGCAGGGCGGGGATCCGCATCGACCGCGACTTCCAGCAGGCGCTGCCGACGCTGACGGCCGAGACCGAGCTCGCGGTCTACCGGGTGGCGCAGGAGAGCCTCACCAACGTCGCTCGTCATGCCGACGCCAGTCGCGTGAACATCCGTCTCGAGCCCGGCGCCGACAGCGTTGTGCTGACGGTGTCGGACGATGGCCGTGGCTTCCAGGACGGCCGCCGCCCGGAAGAGCACGGCGGCATCAGAGGGATGCGGGAGCGGGCACTCCTGGTGGGCGGCACGCTGGCCGTCAAGCCAGGCCCGAGCGGCGGCGTGGAGGTGCGCTTCGAGGTTCCGGCCGCGAGTGAGCCGGAGGCCGAGCGCTGATGACGATCCCGCTCGTCACTCGCATCCTGATCGCCGACGATCACCCGATCGTTCGCTCGGGCCTGCGCCGCGTGCTCGACGCGCAGCCCGACCTGCGCGTCGTGGCCGAGGCGGCCGACGGCGCCGAGGCGGTGGAGAGGGCGCTCGCCGAGGACGTCGACCTCGCGATTCTCGATGTCTCGATGCCGCGCATGACCGGCATCCAGGCCGCCGCCGAGCTCTCGCGCCGGAAGCCGGAGATTCGAATGCTGATGCTCTCGATGTCCGACAGCGAGCAGTATCTGTTCGAGGCGCTCAAGGCCGGCGCCTCCGGCTACGTGCTCAAGTCGGGCGCCGACGAGGACATCGTCGATGCCTGCCGGGCCACCATGCGCGGCGAATCGTTCCTTTACCCCTCGGCGGTGAACACGCTCGTGCGCGACTACATCGACCGCGGGGAGAACGAGCAGCCCGAGATCCTCACCCCGCGCGAGCTCGAGGTGCTCAAGCTGATCGCCGAGGCGCATACCAGCAAGGAGATCGCGGAGCAGCTCGTGATCAGCGTCAAGACCGTCGAGCGGCACCGCCAGAACATCCTCGACAAGCTCGGCCTGCGCGACCGTGTGGAGCTCACCCGCTACGCGATCCGGCGCGGGCTGATTCAGGCGTAGCGGCGCTCGAACTCAGCGTAGGCATCACCGAGTCCTCAACCGCCAGGATCTCGAACCGAATGGGTCCGCCCGGGGCATCCACCTCGACGGTCTCGCCGGCCGCACGGCCGAGCAGCGCGCGCCCGATCGGGGACTCCACCGACAGCAACCCGCCGGACGGATCCCCCTCCACGGAGCTCACGAGCTCGTACTCCATCTGAGGCGCCGCGGCGTCGAGGCGCTGAAGCCGGACGCGAGCACCGATGGCCGCGCCGCCGTCGGCGTCAACGCCTCCGGCCACCACCTCGGCTCGCGCCAGGCGCATCTCGAGCTCCGCGATGCGCCGCTCGAGGCGCATCTGCTCCTCCAGCGCGTGCATCAGCTCGGGGTTCTCGCCGGGGTTGTCGCCATCCCCGCGCGCGTCGCGCAGACGGTCGCTCACCTCGACCCGCCGGACGCTGGTCAGGTGGTCCAGCAACTCGATGAGGCGCCGGTGGCCCTCCCGCGTGACCGGGGTTGTCTGACTCAGGTTGACTGCCTCGACGGGAGACATCGGTCCACTCCTTTGGTTGGAACGTTTCGGCGCCGCGGGATCGCCGCGGCGCCATGTGGATCAAGGCTCACAGGCGCCCGGTCACACGCCCATGGGGCCATGGCCTCATCTTCAGGTTGGGCGCGGCCCACAGCCATCCACCGCCCACCCACAACGTGAGGTGGGATGGGGTCTTTCCCCTCTCCGAATGGTCGGCTTGACCGATGGGCCCGGCAGCCGTTCTAGGCGAGCCTTGAGGGCAGGCTCATCTACCTAGGAGGACCCGATGACAACCCCAGGCCGGCGACACGCAACCAGCAGGAGCCGGGACCGGCTCCCGATCTTCTCGAGCGTGGGCCAGCGCCGACGCAACCTCTCGGGAATCGCGATTCTCGTGCTCACCGGTATGGCGCTGATCGTGCTGGCGTTCGTGCTGGTGAGCGCGGCGCAGTGAGGCAACGTCGCTCACGGGCGCGATGGTCGCGCTGGGAGTGATCTGATGACCTGGATTTGCAGCGTGACATCTCCAATATCGAAGGAGCACACATGAGAGTCGATTACGCAAAGGCATTTCCGAGCGGTCTCCAGGCGATGCTCGGCCTCGAGCAGGCGGTACGACGCGGAGGGCTCGAACCGCCCCTGCTGGAGCTGGTGAAGCTGCGCGCGTCGCAGTTGAATGGCTGCGCCTACTGCCTCGACATGCACAGCAAGGACGCTCGCGCACTGGGCGAGGACGAGCAGAGGCTGCACGTCCTGGCGGCCTGGCGCGAGGCACCTTTCTACAGCCCGCGCGAGCGAGCCGCGCTCGCTTGGTGCGAGGCACTCACGCTGCTGCCTCAGTCCGGGGCGCCCGACGACGTGTTCGCCGAGGTGGAGGCGCAGTTCTCGCCGGAGGAGATCGCCGCCCTGACCTTCCAGATCGTGGCGATCAACGGCTGGAACAGACTGGCGGTCGGCCTGCGCACCCCGGTTGGCGACTACGTGTCGCCGTTTCGGGAGCGGGTGCCGTCGCCCGAGCGCTGATCAGGCTGTTCCGTTGCGCGCCCGGCTCGGTGTCGGCCGTGCGGGTACCTTGCAGTACCCCGTATCTGGTGGATACCGTTCGGTGTCCCAGAGAGGGAGCAGCGCTGGCCGAGCACAGGGAGGTGCGGAGCGAGCGCTGACACAACGGTCGGTTCCGGCAGCTCACCTACGACCCGAGAGGAGAGCCGATGGCGACCACAGAGGAGCGCAACGCGGAGCTGATGCAGACGCTCGACGAGTGGTTCTGGACCGCGTTCCCCGACCAGCACCTCGATAACCGCCCCTACCGGATCTTCCTCGCCTCCGGCGACTACACGTGCTCGGTCGCGCACTTCAGCGGCACGATGACCGGTCCGCTGAAGACCTGGGCCGGCGACGAGATGCAGCCGACCGGCAAGTCGTTCGCGGTTGACTTCTACACCGTCGCGCAATGGGACGACGGCCAGATCGTGGAGGAGAACCTGATGTACGACCTGGGTGACGTTCATGCAACAACTGGGGCTGAGCGGCTGATCCGTAGGAGCGGATGATGAGCTCCCTCAGCCCCCCGGAGGCCTCGGTCCCGATCCTCACGGTCTGGGACTACAAAGCGGTGTGCTTCGCGCTCGACCTGGTGGACCAGCTCGGCGCAGCCCATGGCTTCGATCCCGCCGATCTCATCAATCCAAGGACGAAAGAGCCGTTCGGCCCGTGGATCGAGCGCGTCCGCGTGGCGATGCACCTTTTTGAAGCGGTGCCGCCCCGCGAATCGACGCCGAGATCGGACGGCGTGACCTGACCCTCGATCAGACTGGCCGCGCACAGTCATGGAGGCGGGGGCGCCGCCACGAGGTGGTGGCGCCCCCGCCGCCGCGGTTACCAGGGGCGCTTGGGGAGTGCTCCGGACTTGCGGGCGGGGACGATCGCCAGCGCGAGGCGGGCGAAGGTCAGAGAGGCCAGCATCAGCCCGAAGTCGCGCAGCGCGATGTCGTAGTACTGCGGGGCGTTCTTGGTCAGCAGGTTGATCACGATGCCGAACAGCCAGCCCGCGACGACCAGCGCACCGATCCTCGGTGCAAACGCAACCAGCAGCCCGGCCGCGATCTCGATCCCGCCGACCACATACATCATGTCCTGGCCGCTGCCCGGAACGATGTTGTTGATCCAGTGCGCCAGGTAGTCCGGCCAGTACACGCTCCAGTTGAAGAACTTGTCTGTGCCGAACAGGATCGGCGCGATCGTGAAGGTGATCCGCAACAACCAGAACGCCTGATGGGCGGCGGTGCTCACGTCGCGCGGCGCAGACGCGGTCTTGACGGCCCCGTTCGATGGTGCCGGCTTCGCGGGCCGGCGTGGAATGTCGACAGTTTGCTGGGCCATTTCAACTTCCTCCTTCCACCGCCGCGCCGCAACTCGTGTGGGCGACGTGGAGTTCGTGCCTTTACTCGTCAGCGTCAACGGGGGCCGCTTTCTTACCCCGCTGCCGGCTGGGGTAAGACGATGCCCGTTTGGGACGCTGGAGAGCACGTGGACCAAGCACGATCAGCCGTGATTCTCGGTGGCGCGCGGACGCCGATAGGCCGCTACGGCGGAGCGCTGTCGCACATCCGCACCGATGACCTCCTCGGTCTGGCGATGACGCACGCATGCGAGCGCTCCGATGTGCGGCCGGAGCAGGTGGAGGAGATCGCCGCGGGCTGTGTCAACGTGGCGCATGAGGGGATGGGCGACATCGCGCGCTGGGCTGCGCTGGCCGCCGGGTTTCCCGACGCCGTGCCGGCGTACACCGTGAACCGCTTCTGCGCCTCGTCGCTGACGGCGACGATCGGGATCGCCCATGCGATCGGCGCGGGCGAGATCTCGCTCGGGATGGCCGCCGGCGTCGAGTCGATGAGCCGCTCCGGATGGGCGTTGATGAAGGGCGATGCTCCGTTCATGCCGCGCGGCCCCGTGTTCATGCTGGACACGATGTGGGGCGGCGCGGGCGGCCCGCCGAACCCGAAGCTGCTGGCGCGCGACGCCTATATAGAGATGATCAAGACGGCGCAGAACCTCGCGACGCGGTACGAGATCCCGCGCGAGGAGATCGACGCGTTCGCGCTGCGCTCGCACCGGCACGCGGCCGCCGCCCGGGACAGCGGCCGTTTTGCGAAGGAGATCTTCCCGCTCGAGGTGGCGGCGGGAAGCCGCGGCGAGACGCGCACGTTCGAGCACGACGAGTCCATTCGCGACGGCACGACGCTCGAGAAGCTGTCCGCGCTGCCCCCGCAGCCCGGCACCGAGAACATGACGGCCGGCAACTCGAGCCCGCTCTCGGACGGCGCCAGCGGTGTGGTGCTCGCGAGTGCCGCCCACGCGGAGCAGCTCGGAACGGCGCCTGTCGCGCGCGTGCTCGCCTCGGCGGCCGTCGGCGTCGACCCCACGATCATGGGCATCGCCCCCGCCTACGCGCTGCCGCGCGCAATCGCCAAAGCCGGGCTCCAGCCTGGCGACATAGACGTCTACGAGATCCACGAGGCGTTCGCCGCCCAGGTGCTCGCCGTGCTGCGCGAGTTCCGCACCCAGACCGGCTACGACATCCCCGACGAGCGGCTTAACCCCAACGGCGGCGCGGTGGCCCTCGGCCATCCGTTCGGAGACTCGGGCACACGCTGCGTGCTCACGCTCGCCACCGAGCTGCGCGAGCGCGACCTACGTTACGGCGCGATCGGCATCTGCGTGGGCTCCGGCCAGGGCGTCGCGCTGGTGATCGAACGCGTCCAATGAGCGAGGGCGAACGTGTGGCGTTCGTCCTGGCCGGCGGCGCGAGCCTCGGCGCCGTGGAGGTGGGAATGCTGCGCGCGCTGTACGAGCGGGGGATCGCGCCGCAGCTCGTCGTGGCGACCTCGGCCGGGGCGCTCAACGCCGCGTTCATCGCGTCCCGGCCCCAGACGGTCCAGACGGCCGACGCACTCGGGGAGATCTGGCTGGACCTCAGGCGCGGGCAGGTGTTCCCGGTCAACCTCCTCACCGGGCTGCTGGGATTTCTCGGCACGCACGACCACCTCGTGCCTGACCGCGGGATGCGGAGGCTGATCACACGCCATATCGAGCGCGATCGTCTCGAGCAGATGCCGCTCGAGCTGCACGTCATCGCGGTCGACGTGATCACGGGCGAAGAGGTGCGGCTGTCGCGGGGCCCGGCCGTCGAGGCCGTCATGGCCAGCGCGGCCATCCCAGCGGTCTTGCCAACCGTCACCTGGGAGGGCCGCGAGCTGATGGACGGCGGCGTGGCCAACAACACGCCGATCTCCCACGCCATCGAACTGGGCGCGACGGAGGTCTACGTCCTGCCCACCGGAAACGCCTGCGCGCTCAGCGAGCCGCCGGGCGGCGCCCTGGCAATGGCGCTCCACGCCCTCAGCCTGCTCACCCAGCGCCGGCTGATCGACGACATCGAGGCCCACAAGGACCGGACCAAGCTGATCGTCCTGCCGCCACCGTGCCCGCTGTCGGTCCAGCCGATCGACTTCGGCCACGCGCACCTCCTGATCGACCGCGCCTACGCCGACGCGTGCGAGTTCCTCGACGGCGGCGGGGCCGAGCGGCCGCCGATCCGCATGCGCATGCACGGCCACGGCAGCGCCGCGAACCTACCTACGTAAGACTGGCCCGGCCCTCGACGCTGGGAGGACATGCGTCGCGGATTACGGCCACCTTCGCGAGCCCCCAGGCAGGTCCGGCGTGACCTGCTTGTGGACATCTACATCGAGAGCTACGTGGAGTGGCGCGAGGAGTGCAACGACCTCCGCCGCGCCTACCGCTGCTGGGCAGCGTCCGCATGGCCCGACCGCGACCTGGCATTCGGCGCCTACCGCGCCGCGCTTGACCGCGAGGAAAAGGCCGCGAGCGTCCACGCGGTCATCAGCCAGCGGTTGGGATGCCGGAGGCGCTGGTAACCGCCTTATAGCCGCACAGCGCGCCCGACAGGATTCGAACCTGTGACCTTCGGTTCCGTAGACCGACGCTCTATCCAGCTGAGCTACGGGCGCCCGGCTGAGAAGGGTAGCGACCGCTCGTCGCTCCCCGCCGGCACGGCCCCGCGCGCTAGCCCTTCTTGAGGAAGATCGTCCGGAAGCCGTCGGTCCAGAGCTCGGCGATCTCCGAGGCGTGCTCGCCGATCACCTCGTGCACCGCGTGGTTCACGTGGTCGAGCCCGGCCTCGTCGCCGCTGCCGTAGTCGTCGATGCTGACGATCCCGCCGTTCGACACGGCGGGCCACACGAGCTTGAAGTCGCTGTGCACGTAGGCCGGCTCGTGGTTGCCGTCGATGTGCGCGTAGGCGAGCTTCTGGGTCGGCAGCGTGACCTTCGCCGAGTCGGACGCGATCGTGGTGACGTTGGTGCACGAGCGCGTGACCTCGTCGTAGGACTCGCGCTGGTCCTGCCCGTTCAGCACGGCGGCGTACCCCTCGGCCATCGTGTTGCCGTCGAGCGTCGGGCTTTGGTCGAACGAGGGGTCGAAGACGTCGATCGCGTAGACGCGCTTGTCGGGCGCCACCCGCTCGAAGTACTTGGACAGCTTGTAGGTGCCGCCGCCTCGGAAGACGCCGATCTCCACGATGTCCCCCTCCACGCGGCTGATGCCGTGGCGCTCGAGCTCGTCGAGAAGCGTCTCGTAGCCGCTGATATCAGCCCAAGGCGGCGGCGGGTCGAAGCCCCACTTGCGCCGGTACTGCGCAGTACGCAGGTGCGTCCGCAGCCCGAGTGCCTTGCGGATGCTCATCGCGTCGAAAGTAACCCAGGAGTGGCCGAATCGCCACTCCGCCGCCCGATTCTCTACAGTGCCCGCTGTTTCCCAGCCGCCGCCGGCGGGGAATAAACACGGTGCCGGGCTTGGGGCGATTAAAGCCCGCGCCGATAAAGAACCTGATGCTTGTAAACGGGGCAATGCTCAGGCGAGCGATCGTGCTCGCACTGGCGACTGGCGTGCTTGCGGCCGCGCTCGTCGTGGCCACCCTGCCCGGCCGGGCGCACGCGGCCAGCAAGGCGATCCTGCCTGTCACACCCAACTCGTTCGTGGGCGTGGTGAGCGAGGACACGTTCGCGTCCCTCGGCTCAGGCGCCGGGTCCGCGTACCTCGACAGCATCCGCAGCGCCGGCGTCGGCCTCCTGCGCCAGAAGTTCGACTGGGACTTCCTCACCTTCGGCAACGGCGCGGCCAACGTCAACTGGTCGTACCTCGACCGCTTCATCACCGCAACGGCACAGCAGGGCATCACCGTGATGCCGGTGCTGTTCGACCCGCCGCCGTCGATGACCACGGCGCCGGCGCAGGGCGCGCTGCGCGGCAACTATCCGCCGGCGGACCTCGGCGCGATCGGCGACTTCGGCGCGATGCTCGCCGCCCACTACGGCACCAACGGCTCCTTCTGGGCTGAGAACCCGCAGATCCCGCGGCACCCGATCACCGCCTGGCAGATCTGGAACGAGCCGAGCCTTCCGGTCTACTGGGAGCCCCGCCCGAATGCGGCGGCGTACGTGCAGATGCTGCGTCTCGCCTCGCAGAAGATCAAGGCCGTGGATCCCAATGCGGAGATCATCACGGCGGGCCTTCCGGACAGCCGCATCAAGGGCTCGGTTCCTCTTCTCAAGTACATCAAGCAGATGTACCGCGCGGGCGCGGCGGGAGCGTTCGACACGCTCGCCGTCAACGGCTACGCGCCCACCGGCCGCGGAGTGCCGAAGCTGATCGCGCACATCCGCAAGGTCCTCGACCACTACGGCGGCAGGAGGACCGCGCTGCGCGTGAGCGAGTTCGGCTGGGCGGACCGCGGGCCGGAGCATCCGCGGGGTCGTTTCACCGTCGGCCGCAAGCAGGGCCCGTACACCTACCAGGCGATCCGCGGCCTATGGAAGGCGCGCAAGCGCCTCAAGCTGCGCGGCATCGTCTACTACGACTGGCGCGATCAGCCGGTATACGCCGGCGGCAAGAACTTCTGGGGCCTCCACACCGGCCTCCTGAGCATCAACGGCCAGGCGAAGCCGGCACTGCGCTGGTTCGAGAAGGCCGTTCGCTCGCTGCGCTAGACGGCCGCGCCCGGCACGCCCTCTTCACCAAGGACGTCATCGTCGCCCGACGCGCCATTCGCGCCCGTCGCGGGCTGCGGCTCCTCGTCTCCAAGCTCGCCCGGACGCCAGCGCGTCTTCGGCGCCACCTCGCTGAGGCTGATCCGGTCGCGGTGCTGGCGGATCACGTTGAGCATCGAGAGGATCAGCTCGTCGCCGAGGTAGTGCGGCTCGAGCCCGAGCTCGAGCAGCTTGTCGTTCACCGCGTGGTAGTAGTGCTGATCGGCCTCCACGCGCGGATTCGGGTAGTGGCGAACCGTCGCGTCGAGCCCGACCTCGCCGGCGCAGCGCTGCACGAGGTGCGCCAGCTCGAGCACTGAGAACTGCTCGGTGAACTGGTTGAAGACGCGGAACTCGCCGGCCGCGGCCGGATGCGTGGCCGCGATCTCCACACACTGAAGCGTGTCGCGAATGTTGAGGAATCCGCGCGTCTGGCCGCCCTCGCCGTACACCGTGATCGGGTGTCCGACGATCGCCTGGACGCAGAAGCGGTTGAGCGCGGTGCCGAACACCTCGTCGTAGTCGAAGCGGGTGGCAAGCCGTGGATCGAGCGCGGTCTCGTCGGTCTCGATCCCGTACACCACGCCCTGGTTGAGGTCGGTGGCGCGCAGGCCCCACACCCGGCACGCGAAATGCAGGTTGTGGGAATCGTGGACCTTCGACAAGTGGTAGAGCGAACCCGGCAGCTTCGGGTAAGGGAGTACATCGGAGCGACCCTTGTGATGGATCTCGATGTAACCCTCCTCGATGTCGATGTTCGGCGTGCCGTACTCGCCCATCGTGCCGAGCTTGACGATGTGGCAGTCGGGCACGTGGTCGCGCACCGCGAACATCAGGTTGAGCGTGCCGATCACGTTCGTCCGCTGCGTGAGGACGGCGTGGTGGCGAGACTTCATGGAGAACGGCGCCGACGGCTGCTCCGCGTAGTGGATCACCACGTCCGGCAGCACCTCGCCCACGACGCGGTCGAGGAAGTCGCCCTCGTCCACGCTTCCGACATACGACTGGATGCGCTTGCCGGAGTGCTCTTCCCACGCGCCGATGCGGTCCTCGAGGGACGCGATCGGCGTCAGCGAGTCGGTGGACTGCTGCAGATGCCAATAGCGGCGCGCGAAGTTGTCGACGATCGCAACATCGTGTCCGCGGGCGGAGAAACGAAGGGCGGTCGGCCAGCCAAGGTAGCCGTCCCCGCCCAAAATCAGGACTTGCACAGGCGGGACAATACCGACGCGCGGCGATTTACAAACGCAGACTCACGCGTCATTTACAAGAATCTTCGTCTGAGCCCTCACTCTCAGGCCGTGCTGACGGCCCGTCCCCTCACCATTTCCACACTTACTTGACCCAACTAGTCGAACATCGCGACGTCGCGCTGCCTGATCTCGATGGGCGAGTTCGCGGCGGCATCCTCGTTGTCATTCCTGCGTACAACGAGGGCGAGAACGTGGGCGCCGTGGTGTCGCGCGTGCCGGATCGCGTGTGCGGGCTGCCGACCACGGTGCTCGTGGTCGACGATGGCTCGGACGACGGCACGGTGGACGCCGCGGAGTCGGCCGGCGCGGTGGTGGCGCGCCACCTCCGCAATCGCGGCGGGGGCGCCGCGCTGCGCACCGGCTACGCGCTCGCGATCGAGGCGGGGGCCTCCGTGGTGGTCACCCTCGACGCCGACGGCCAGCACCTGCCCGAGGAGATGCCGCGCCTCGTCCGGCCGATCGTGGCCGGCACGGCCGACGCCGTGAACGGCTCGCGCACGCTCGGCAGCGCGGACCCCAACACCTTCTCCCGCGAGCTCGGCCTGCGCGTGTTCAACCGCGTGCTCAGCACCGTCACCGGCACGCCGATCACGGACTGCTCGAGCGGCTATCGCGCTATCAAGGCGGAGTCGCTCGCCAAGCTCGACCTGCGCCAGGAGCAGTTCCACGCGTCCGAGTGGCTGATCGAGGCGGTGAAGCGCGGGCTGCGGCTCGAGGAGGTGCCGATCACCGTCGCGCGCCGCATGCACGGCGAGACGAAGAAGCCGGCCACGCTCGGCTACGGCGTGGGCTTCGCGAACGCGATCGTTCGCGCCTGGCTGCGCTGACGCTGGTCAGCGGCCGGTGACGCGGTACCAGTCCACGTAGTGGCCGCAGGCGCGCCGGAGCGGCACGTTCCGGCCCCGCACGCCAAGCCGCGTGGCCGCGATGGCGCCGAGCGGGCGATTGTGGAGCGAGTCGAGCGCGCGCGTGTTCCCGCTCGCGCCGAGCAGGCGGCCGAAAGCGGTCAGCTTGGCGATGCCGGCGGTCACGGTGATGGGCGTGTGGCCGTCGCTGCGCACGCGTCCCACTGAATAGAAGGGCCCCATCCGCGCGAGGTTCTCGGGAAGCGTGGCGCGCACGCCCGGCGCCGTGACCGTCACCGGCTGGCGCGAGGCGTACTGCAGCGAGATGTCCCAGGTGCCCGCCGGGAGCTTGAGCTGCTGGCTCGCGCTGTCGCCCGCGCCGCGCACGTCGGGCGACCAGCGGGTGGGCTGCGCGACCACGGGCGCAGCGATCAGATGCGCGATGCCGCGGCGGTGCGACAAAGCGCGGCCGGCCGCGGTGGAGCAGTCGAGCATGGCGCCCGGCCGTCCCGCCTCGGGCAGCACGCTGCGGAGCGGCGTTGGGCCCGTGCGATGCCACAGCTCGTACTGCGGTGTGGAGGCCGCGAGCTTGAAGTTGGGCGGCGGCTGGCTCGCGAACGCGGTGTTGGTGGTCACCACGTAGGCGAAGCCGTCGAGCGTGCTGGAGGTGAACGAGTCGAAGTCCGTGGCGCCCCCGGGTGCCCAATGCTTCTCAACACGCAGCGGGACGAGCAGCGGCGTGTAGAGAAAGCGGAAGCGCCCGACGATCCCGTCGCGCAGCTGCCATAGCGCGAAGTCGTCGTCGTAGTTGGCGATCGTGCGCTCGCCCTTGATCTGCGCCCGGAAGGTGCCGAGCTGCGTCCAAGGCTGCTTCGAGCCCACGGGCGCGTCGCGCAGCGCGAGGAAGCTCGACACGCCGGCAAGCACCACAACCACGGCCGCCACCGGCAGCCGCAGCCGGCTGAGCCCCGGCCGCGCGAAGCGCAGCTCGCGGCGCGGCGCGAGCAGGACGCTCACGATCAGCAGCATCACGAGCGGCGACATGATCGCGAGGCCCTTCGCTGCGTTGTACGGGTTCTTCGTCTTCGACGCCACGAGCCATACGACCACCGTGGCGACGAAGGCCGCCGGCAGGGTCACGTCCTCCTCCCGCCACCACGACGCGAGCGCCCACACGAGCGCGCCGGCCGCCAGCACGAGGCCGATCACGGTCAGCCAGCGCGGGTCGGGGTCGAAGCGGAAGTCCGGCGTGAGCCAGACGCCGAGCGTCTGCGCCGGCGTGATCGCGTGCTCGAGGTTGCCGAGGCCGGCGGGCGGCTCGTTCGCGTAGTGCGAGGTGGCGAAGTGGACCACGCGCGGGCTCTCCGGCGCGACCGCCACGAGGAAGGCGAGTACGCCGGCCGCAAGCGGCCAGACCGTGTCGCGCACGAGGTACACGCCGCGCGCCACGAAGCCGGCGCCGCCACGCAACGCCATCGCGGCCCACGCGAGCGCGAGCGCCGCGAGCACCCAGTAGATGCCGGGGTAGCTGTACGTGTAGACCGTGCCCGCCGCGATCACGCCGAGCGGCACCGCCTGGCGCGCCTGCGGCCAGTGCAACTCGCCCGCGAACTCGCGCAGCCCGAGCACGAACGCGAGCAGCAGCATTCCCTCGATCGTCTCCTTGAACGCCGCCTGGGCGTAATACGACGCGGCCATGTACGCGAAGCCCACGAGCAGCGCGGCGATGAAGCGCGGGCCGCGCGACAGCCGGTCGAGCCCCGCGTATGCCACGAGCCCGGTGAGCGCGGGCACCACCATCATCGCCGCCATGAACGCCTGTTCCACCGAGATGCCGAGGCCGGTGCCGAGCGTGGCGGCGAGCGCGTGCGGGCCGAGCGGGTAGCCCGGCTTGACGAGCATCACGTCCTGCTGGACGGCGTGCGTCTGCAGCCAGTAGGCGGCGCCCATGTGCACCGACATGTCGTTGTTGTCGCCCACGCCAAGGACTCCGAAGTGGCCGCTCACGGCAAACGGGAGGCCGACGAGCAGAAGCGAGAGAACGCCGAGCACGAAGCCATCCGCGGCGAGCGGCCCCGGCGGGTACGGCGCCGCGAGCAGCACGAACAGGGACAGCGCGGCGAGAACCGCGAGGACCACCGCGGCGGTGACCGTGCGCCCGGGCAGCTTCGCCCCCACGTCGCACACGACCAGCAGCACGGCATAGCCTGCGGCGGGCGCGCAGAACGACGCCCGTTCCCAGCCAGAGAGCCGCCACAACGCGAGACCGATCACGATCGAGGCGGCGAGAATCACCGCCGCGGCGGCGTAGGCCCCGAACACGGTGCGCAGGATAGTTGCCGGTTACAGGGCTACACCCATTGCCTCGGCGGCCTTAGGCAGGGGAGGATCGGCTCATGTCTTCGCACGAACTCCCGCAGCTCGCCGGCGATCGCCTGTTCATCACGGACGGCGGCATGGAGACCGTCCTGATCCACCAGCACGGCATCGACCTTCCGTGCTTCGCGTCGTTCACGCTGCTCGCCGACGAGAAGCACACCGAGATCGTGTGCTCGTACTTCGAGGACTACTTCGCGATCGCGCGCAAGCGCGAGCTCGGGTTCCTGCTCGACACCCTCACTTGGCGGGCGAGCCGCGACTGGGGCGCTCAGCTCGGCTACTCGTCGCAGGACATGGACGGCGTGAACCGGCGCGCGGTGACGCTCGCGCGGGAGATCCGCGGCACTCACGCGTCGGAGGGCACGCCCACCGCCATCGCCGGCTGCGTGGGTCCGCGCCGCGACGCCTACACTGCCGACGATCTGATGAGCGCGGCCGAGGCCGAGCTGTACCACTCGGCACAGGTCGAGACGCTCGCGGACGCGGGCGCCGACTTCGTCTCCGCGCTCACCCTGACGAACACCAGCGAGGCCGTGGGCATCGCGCGCGCGGC
>JAICJR010000081.1 GCA_025928345.1 Thermoleophilaceae bacterium
CGATGCGGTCCTGCGACAGCGAGTCGCGGTCGCGCAGCGTAACGGTGTCGTCCTCCATCGTCTGGTGGTCCACGGTGACGCCCCAGGGCGTGCCGATCTCGTCCTGGCGGCGGTAGCGCTTGCCGATCGAGCCGCCGGTGTCGAACTCCGCGGGCATGCGCGTGCGCAGGTCCTCGTAGATCTTCCGGGCCAGCTCGGGCTGGCCGTCCTTGTTCACGAGCGGCAGCACGGCGACCTTGACCGGAGCCAACCGCGGATGGAGCCGCAGCAGGACGCGCTCGCGGCCCTCCACCTCCTCCTCGTCATAGGCGTCGACCATGAAGGCGAGGGTCCCGCGGTCCGCGCCCGCCGAGGGCTCGATCACGTACGGCACGTAGCGGTCGCCCGACCCGCTGTCCACCCACTCGAGCTTCTCGCCCGAGAACTTGGCGTGCTGGGTGAGATCGAAGTCGCCGCGGTTGGCGATCCCCTCGAGCTCGGACCAGCCCATCGGGAACAGGTACTCGATGTCCGAAGTACCGCGGGAGTAATGGGAGAGCTCGTCCTGGCCGTGCTCGCGCAGCTGGAGGTGGTCGGCCCGGATGCCCAGTCGCTGGTACCAGGCCATGCGGTCGTCGCACCAGCGCCGGTACCAGTCCTCCGCGTCCGCCGGCGGGACGAAGAACTCGATCTCCATCTGCTCGAACTCGCGCGTGCGGAAGATGAAGTTGCCCGGCGTGATCTCGTTGCGGAACGACTTGCCCACCTGCGCGATGCCGAAGGGCGGCTTCTTACGCGAGAACTGAGTGACGTTCTTGAAGTTGACGAAGATGCCCTGCGCCGTCTCGGGCCGGAGGTAGATCGTCGATCCCTCCTCGACCACCGGGCCCATGTTCGTCTGGAACATGAGGTTGAACTGGCGCGGCTCGGACAGCTCGCCGCCGCATACCGGGCAGCGCAGCTCGCCCTCGGGCTGGGCTTCGCGCAGGTGGTCCTCGCGGAAGCGCTGCTTGCACTCGCCGAGGCACTGCACGAGCGGGTCCGAGAAGCCGGCGAGATGGCCCGACGCCTCCCACACCTTCGGGTGCATGAGGATCGCGGCGTCGAGCGCCACCATGTCGTCGCGCTCCTGGAGGTTCGCGCGCCACCACTCGTTCTTCACGTTCTGCTTGAGCAGCACGCCGTAGTGGCCGTAGTCGTAGGTGGAGGCCAGTCCGCCGTAGATCTCGGACGACTGGAAGATGAACCCGCGCCTCTTACAGAGGGCGACGATTTTCTCCATGGTGACGACGTCGCTCATGCGGGAGCGAACCCTAGCGGTGCCTTTGGGATGAGTGCTAACGCGCCAGCTCCGGCACGAACACCCCGCATCCTCCGCGTCCGCGGAAGTTTGCTGCCCGAGGGCCGGGGTAACTTGACGGCATGGTCACCTTGGCCTTGCGGGCCACGTCCCATGTGGCGGCCTGGATCGTCTGGCAGTCGATGAGAATCTCACTGCTGGAGGACCTCGAAGCCCCGCGTCCGCCGGCCGACGAGCTTGAGATGAAAGCTGCCTGACCCGCGTACAGCACTCCTATACTGAGAGTGCTATGCCGATCTACGAGTATCGCTGCGAAAAGGGGCACACCTTCGAGGTGATGCAGCGAATGAGCGACGACCCGATCACCAACTGCACCACCTGCGACGCGACGGTGCAGCGCGTGTTCCACCCCGTGGCCGTCCACTTCAAGGGGTCGGGCTTCTACAACACCGATTACGGCAAGAAGCGCCGTGGCGGAGCGAGCACCGACTCAAGCTCGGAGAGCAAATCCGAGGCGAAGAGCGAGACGAAGAGTTCTTCCGACTCGGCGTCGTCTTCAACGACTTCGTCGGACTGAGTCTCCGACCTCCGGCCTCCGACCTCCCGCCTCGGCGGCGTTAGCGGCCGAGCAACTGCCGGACCGCCGCTTGGCGCTCCGCCGGCGAGATGATGAGGCTCGTCCCCGGGCCGATGCCCGACGGCTTGAGCACGTGCGTCGAGCCGGAGCCGCCGGTGATGAGGTCGGTGAACAGCGTGCCCAGGCTCATCCCGCCCATGTCCGTGCGCACCGCGCGCGGCGCGTCCCACGCCACCCACGGCAGGCGGAAGAAGGTGGTGGGCTTGAGCGCCTGCGCGCGCATCCGCTGAAGCACGAGCTGCTGGCGCTCGGCGCGCTGGATGTCGGTCTCGTTGGGCGCGCAGCGGTTCTCGCGGATGCGGGAGAACTCGAGCGCCTCCTTGCCGTTCAGGTGGTGCGTGCCCTTGTGCAGGCGGAAGCGGTCGCCGTTCTCGAAGACGTTCCCGGACACCACGCAGCGCTTGAGGTTGATCGTTATCCCGCCGAGCGAGTTGATCAGGTTGGGGAAGTCCTGGAAGCTCACCTCCACCACGTGGTTGATCCGCACGCCGCCGCCGAGGAAGTTCTCGATCGTCCGCACGGCGAGCCCGGCGCCGCCGAACGCGTAGGCGGCGTTGATCTTCTGCGAGCCGTGGCCGGGGATGGCCGCGTAGGAGTCGCGCGGGATCGATAGCCGGCGCACGCTTCCGAAGGCGGCGTGCAGCAGCATGATGCTGTCCGAGCGGCTGGGACCGGCGGCTCCCGGCTCGTGCTCGTTGGGCGGTCGTGCGTCAGAGCCGAGCACGAGCACCGTGCTGCCCGACAGCAGGTTGCCGCCGCTCGACAGCGAGTCCTCGGCGCTCCTCGGCAGGCCGGAGTTCGTCTGCGCGCTGATGAAAAAGAGGACGACCGACAGCACCACCCATGCCACGGCCGCGAGCAACACGTACTTGATCCCGCGCTTGATCCAGAACGCCCTGCCGCGCTGCGGCTGCCCTGGCAGGCGGCGCTTGAGCTGGCGGTTGCGGCGCAGCCGATCCCACGCCTCGCCGGGCGAGCGCATGCGGTCGAGCAGGCCTGGCCTCGACTTGTAGACCTTGTAGTCCGGCGGCGGGGGGCCGGGCGCTCCGTCAGTCACCTGTTGCCTCTGTATAGCGTTCGGTCATGGCGCCAAGGCGCGTAATAGGGATGGACGCGGGAGGAACCAAGCTGCTTGGCGGCGTGGTTGATGCGGACCTCGTGGTGCACCACCGGGTGCACCGGCGCATCCACGGGCTCGACCAGGCAGAGCTGGTGGAGAAGATAGTGGACGCGGTGGAGGAAGCCCGCTCCGCCGCTCCGGATGTGGCGGCGGTCGGCTTCGGAATCCCAGCGTTGGTGCGGCCGGAGACGGGCTCGGTGATGGTGTCGAACCACCTGCCGCTCGACCGCGTGCCGTTCCGGGCGCTGATGAGCGAGCGGCTCGACATGCCCGTGGCCGTGGACAACGACACGAATGTGGCGATGCTGGCCGAGCACCGCGCCGGAGCGGCCCGAGGCGCCGAGGACGCGCTGATGCTCACGCTCGGGACCGGCATAGGCGGCGGGCTGCTCTTCGGCGGCGAGGTCTACCGCGGATCGGCCGGCGCGGGCGCCGAGCTCGGCCACATCGTGGTGGACCCGAACGGGCCGGAATGCCCCGGCGACTGTCCCGGCCGCGGCTGCCTCGAGGCATTCGCGTCCGGCAACGCGATCGGGCGCGCGGGTGAGGAAGCGGCCAGGCGGTCGCCCGACTCCGCGCTCGGCAAGGCGCTCGCGCAGGGGCGCGAGGTGAGCGGCGCGCTCGTCACCGAGCTCGCTCACGACGGGGACGAGCTGGCGATCGAGGTGCTGGCCGAGGCGGGGCGCTGGCTCGGGGTCGGCCTCGTGACGCTCGTGAACGCTCTCAACCCCGAGCTCGTCGTGATCGGCGGCGGCGCGTCGGCCGCAGGCGAGCTGATGCTCGCGCCCGCGCGCGAGGTGCTGTCCGAGCGCGGGCTGCCCCCGAACCGGGAGCTCGTGAAGCTCGTCACCGCGCACTTCGGCGGCGAGGCCGGGATGATCGGCGCCGCATTGCTCGCGCTCGATCTCACAGCTCCGCGGAAGGTGCCCGAATGAGCGGGCGGCTCGTGGTGTGCCCGACACCGATCGGCAACCTCGAGGACGTCACGCTGCGCGTGCTGTCGGCACTGCGCGAAGCGGATCTCGTCGCATGCGAGGACACCCGCCGCACGCGCACCCTGCTCGACCGTTATGGCGTGAAGGCGAAGCTCGTCTCCTACCACGAGCACAACGAGGACAGGCGCTCGGCAGAGCTCGTCACGCGCATGAACGAGGGCGCGACCGTCGCGCTCGTCTCGGACGCGGGCATGCCGCTCGTGTCAGACCCCGGCTACGTGCTGGTGCGCGCGTGCGTGGCGGCCGGCTTGCCGGTGGAGGTGCTGCCTGGGCCAAGCGCCGCTCTCGCGGCTCTCGTAGCCTCGGCCCTGCCGGCGGACCGCTGGCGCTTCGCTGGCTTCCTGCCTCGTAAGAAGGGCGAGCTGCGCCGTGCTTTGGCCGAGCCCGGCGGGACGCTCGTGGCGTTCGAGGCGCCGGGGCGCGTCCCGGCGACGCTGAACGTGCTCGCGGAGCTCGATCCGGAGCGCGAGGTGGCGGTGTGCCGCGAGCTCACCAAGGTGCACGAGGAGGTGGTGCGCGGGAGCGCCGCCGAGCTCGCTCAGCGCTACGCGGATTCGCCGCCCAAGGGCGAGGTGGTGCTCGTGATCGCGCCGGCACCGGAGGGAGACGGCGAGGTGGACGACGCCGCGCTGGAGGCCATGGCCAAGCTCGTGGACGCGGGTGCCAAGCCTCGAGCGGCAGCGTCCGTGGTGGCCGAGCTCACGGGGACGAGCGCGAACGCTCTGTACAAGGCCCACACGACCGCCCGCAAGTAGCATCGGCGACGCATGTCGTTCTACATCACCACGCCCATCTATTACGTGAACGCGGAGCCGCATCTCGGCCATGCGTACACCACCATCGCCGCCGACATCCTCGCGCGCCACATGCGCCAGCGCGGGGAGGACGTGTTCTTCCTCACGGGCACCGACGAGCATGGCGAGCCGGTGGCGCAGGCGGCTGAGCGCGAGGGCGTGTCGCCCCGCGAGCTCGCGGATCGCAATTCGGTGAAGTTCCGCGACCTCGTGAAGCGCGTGAACGCCACCAACGACTTCTTCATCCGCACGAGCGATCCCGAGCACGAGCGCGGTGTTCAGGAGGTCGTGCAGAAGATCCACGACAACGGCTTCGTGTACGAGGGTACGTACGAGGGCTACTACTGCCCGCGCTGTGCCGATTTCAAGACGGACGCCGAGCTCGTGGACGGCAACAAGTGCCCGATTCACCTGATCGTGCTCGAGCACGAGAAGGAGGACAACTGGTTCTTCAAGCTGTCCGCGTTTCAGGAGCCGCTCGAGAAGCTTTACGTGGACAACCCGCAGTGGGTCACGCCGCGGGCGCGCTACAACGAGGCGCTCTCGTTCATCAAGGGCGGGCTGCAGGACGTGTCGCTGTCGCGCGCGCGCCTGCGCTGGGGCGTGCCGGTTCCGTGGGACGAGTCGCAGGTGATCTACGTGTGGATCGACGCGCTGCTCAACTACTACACCGCCCTTTCATACGCGCGCGAGGGCGAGGACCTCACCTCTGAGTACTGGCCGGCCCGCCACCTGATCGGCAAGGACATCCTCAAGTTCCACGCGGTGATCTGGCCCGCGATGCTGCTGGCCGCGGGGATAGAGGTGCCGCGCTCGATCTTCATCCACGGCTACCTGCTGATGGACGAGCACAAGATGTCGAAGTCGCTCGGCAACGTGATCGACCCGTTCGAGGTGATGGACCGCTTCGGCACCGACACGCTGCGCTACTACCTCTTCCGCGAGGTGAACTTCGGGCAGGACGGCTCGATTTCGGCCGCCGGTTTCGAGACGCGTTACAACGCCGAGCTGGCGAACGAATATGGGAATCTTGCGAGTAGGACCCTCGCCATGATCGGTCGATATCGCGAGGGTCTGGTGCCGGGTGTCGGGGTGGATGATGCCCTTGCTGCCGACCTCGCCGGCGTCGCCGATCATGTGCGCGAGAAGCTCGACGCGGTTGACTTGAGCGGGGCGCTCGAGGAGATCTGGACCGCGGTGCGGCGCCTCAACCGCTTCGTGCAGGACGAGGAGCCGTGGAAGCTGGCGAAGGACGAGGGCGAGGCCGAGCATCTCGACCGTGTTCTCTACTCGCTCGCGGAGGGCCTGCGCTGCGTGTCCGTGCTCGTGCACCCGTACATGCCGGATACGGCCGCGCGGCTGCTGGCGGCGCTCGGCCAGGAGGACGTCTCCTTCGACGGCGCGGCGTTCGGCGCGCGCGGTGGCGGCGCTCGCATCGGCAAGCTCGAGCCACTTTTCCCACGCATCGAGCCGCCTGCCGCGGCCGCTTAGAGCGGTGGTCGACACCCACTGCCATCTCGACTCCTGCAAGCCGCCGGACGACGAGCTGGTGGAGCGGGCCCGTGCTGCGGGAGTGACGCGCCTCGCGACGGTGGGGATGCACGACGAGTCGATCGAGCGCGCGCTCGCGGCGGCGCACGAGTTCGACGACGTGGTGGCGATCGTCGGCCGCCACCCGCATTACACCGAGGGCTTCGACGAGGCGGATCTCGAGGCGATCGAGCGCGCCGCCGCCGACCCGCGTGCGCGGGCGATCGGCGAGACGGGCCTCGACTACTTCCGCGACCACGCACCGCGCGACGACCAGCGCCGCGCCTTCGAGGCGCAGATCGATCTCGCCGCGCGAACCGGGCTGCCGCTCGTAATACACACGCGCGAGGCGGAGGAGGACACGTTCGCGCTGCTGGGCGAGCGGGCTGGCGAGCTCACCGTGATCCTGCACTGCTTCTCCGCGCCGGCCCGTGTGGACGAGTGTGTGAAGCGCGGCTACATGTGCTCGTTCGCGGGCAACGTCACGTACCCGAAGGCACTCGAACTCCAGGCCGCGGCGCGCGACCTGCCGGAGAAGCTCCTGCTCGTCGAGACCGACTCGCCGTACCTCGCGCCGCAGCCCGTGCGCGGCAAGCCGAACGAGCCGGCGAACGTGGTGGCCACGGCGCAGTTTGTCGCAGAGCTGCGGGGCGTGGCGTACGAGCAGCTCGACGCCGCGGTGGAGCGCAACGCCGCCCGCGTCTTCGGCTGGTGAGCACGCAGGCGAGCAGGAGGCGGATGCGGGAGTTCGGCGTGCGGCCGAACCGCGAGCTCGGCCAGAACTTCCTGGTGGACGACAACATCCTCGGCGTAATCGGCCGCGCGGCGGAGCTCGCGCCGGACGACGCGGTGCTGGAGGTGGGCGGCGGCCTCGGCGTGCTGTCGGAGTACCTGGCGGAGCGCGTGGCGCACCTGCACGTGGTGGAGGTGGACCGGTCGCTCGAGCCGGCGCTGCGCGATGCGCTCGATCCATTTGGCGAGCGAGCCACGCTGCACCTCGCCGACGCCGTGCAGCTCGACTTCGGCTCGCTTCATCCCCCGCCGAACAAGGTGGTGGCGAACCTGCCATATGGAGTCGCGGCAACGGTGATCCTCAAGGCGCTTGAGGAGCTGCCAGACACGGAGCTCGTCGTGGCGATGGTGCAGCGCGAGGTGGGGGAGCGGCTGGCCGCCGCACCAGGGTCGAAGATCTACGGCGCGACGTCGGTGCTCGCGCAGCTGTCGGCCGAGGTGAAGGTGCTCCGGAAGGTGTCCGCCAACGTGTTCCACCCGGTGCCGAACGTGGAGTCCGCGCTGGTGCTCCTGCGCCGCGTGGCTCCGCCGCCGGAAGCAGCGATCGTGGAGCTCGTGCACGATGGCTTCGCCCACAGGCGCAAGGCGCTCGCGGGTTCGCTGGCGCTCGCGCATCCCGGCATCCGCGAGCGTGCGCGGGCAGCGCTCGAGCAGATCGGCCAACCGGCGGATGCCCGCGCCGAGCGTCTCTCCCCGTCCGACTTCGCCGACCTTGCGGAGCGCCTCAGATGATTCGCGAGCACGCACCCGCGAAGGTCAACCTCGTGCTGCAGGTCGGTCGCCCGCGCGCCGACGGCCTGCACGAGATCTGCTCGATCTTCGCCTCGCTGCGTCTCGCCGACGAGCTCACGGTGCGCGCGAGCGACGACGACGGCGACCGCGTCGTCTGCCCGGGCGTCGACGGCCCCAACCTCGTGGAGAAGGCGCTGGAGCTGTTCCGCGCGCGGGTGGACGCCGGACTGCCTCCGCTCGAGGTGACCGTGGAGAAGAAAATCCCGGTCGCGGCGGGCCTCGGCGGCGGGAGCGCGGACGCCGCCGCGGCGCTGCGCGCGGCGAACGAGCTGGCCGGATGCCCGCTCGAAAGCGAGGAGCTGCGCGAGCTGGCGGCGGAGCTGGGCGCCGACGTTCCAAGCCAGATTGAGCCACGTCATGCGCTCGTCACGGGCGCCGGTGAACACGTGGACCGCCTGGAGCTGCCGGGGATGGGCCTCGTGCTCGTGCCGTCGGAAGACGGCCTGTCCACCGCGGACGTCTACAGAGAAGCCGACCGCATAGAAAGCACGCGGGAGCAGCTCGACCCGGACGGACTTCGGCAGCTCGCGGGCGGCACGCTCGCGATGCTCGCCGCCGGCGTTGAGAACGACCTCCAGCCGGCGGCGATGTCGCTACGGCCGGACATCGGCGAGCCCATCGCCCGGCTGCGCGACGCCGGCGCGCTCGCCGCAGCCGTGAGCGGCTCGGGGCCGACGGCGTTCGGCATCTTCTCCGGTCCCGCGGTGGCGGAACGCGCGGCCGCCGGCATCCCGGGCGCCCTGGTTACTAGGCTCGCCACTGGATGACCCCTGGCCGAATCGTCGCCCTCGTAATAGCGGTCCTGCTGCTGGCAGTCGTGCTCGTCCGGCGGAAGCGGCTCGCGGGCGAGCGCCTCGTGGTCGCGCTGGTGGTGGCCGCGGGGCTCGCCGTCTACGGCAGCGGCGTCCTCGCGCACGTGGACATCCAGAAGGGCATCGAGGACCTGGCGAAGGCGCTCGGCAAGTGGACGTACGCGCTCGTCGGGTTCATGGCGTTCGCCGAGACGGGCGCATTCGTCGGTTTGGTGGCGCCCGGCGAGTTCACGGTCCTGCTCGGCGGCGTGATCGCGGGTCAGGGCACGATCAACATCTTCGTGCTGATCGCGCTCGTGTGGGCGTGCACGCTGTCGGGCGACAGTCTCAGCTTCTTCCTCGGCCGCCGCCTCGGCCGCCGCTTCCTCGAGAAGCACGGCCCGAAGGTGCGGATCACGCCGGAGCGGCTCGCGCAGGTGGACGAGCACTTCAAGAAGCGAGGCGGGGCGACCGTGCTCGTCGGCCGCTTCCTCGGCTTCGTCCGGCCGATCGCGCCGTTCGTGGCGGGCGCGTCCGGGATGCAGTACCGGAACTTCATCCCGTACAGCATCCTCGGCACCGGCATCTGGGGGCCGGGGCTGTGCGTGATCGGATACGTCTTCTGGCGGTCGTTCGACCAGGTGACAAAGATCGCGGGGCGGGCCACGCTGATCTTCAGCCTCGTGGTCGCGGTCGGGGTGGCGATCTGGTGGGCGCGCAAGAAGCTGCGCGACCCGGAGGAGCGCGCGCGGGTCAGCGCGTGGATCGAGCGGCAGCCGGTGGTTGGGCCGCTGTGGCGGCGCTTCGTCAAGCCGGCCGTCGCCATTGCCGCGCCGCGGCTGCGCTTCCTCGGCGAGCGCCTCACGCCGGGCGCGCTCGGGCTCGAGTTCACCACCGCACTCGCTGTCACTGCCGTGGGGCTCTACGTGTTCGTCGCCTACACGGTCACGCTGGCGGGCAACCCGCTGATGCTCACGCCGGCCGACAGCTCGCTGCTCCGGCTCGCCGACCGCACCCGCATCTCCGGGCTCGTGGACGTGATGAAGGTGTACACGAACGTCGGGTCCTCGCCCGTGGTCGGATTGTTCGTGGCGGTGTCCGTGGTGGCGCTCGCGATGAGGCGACGCCCAGTGGAGCTCGTGGCGCTGGTGGTCGGGTTCATCGCGCTCCTGATCGCTGTGACCGCGACGAAGGCGGGCGTCGACCGTCCGCGCCCACCGCACAAGCTCGTGCACACCATCGGCGCAAGCTTCCCGAGCGGTCACGCGGCGTACTCCACCGCGTACGTGGCGATGGCGGTGATCGCCTGGCGAGTGATCCCCGGCTTCACCCGGCGTCTCATCGTCCTGCTCGGAACGATCCTCGTGTGCGCCTCGGTTGGCGCCTCGCGGATGTACCTGCGCGCGCACTACTGGTCCGACGTTGCCGCCGGATGGGGCCTGGGCTTCGGTATCTTCGGCCTCTGCGCCGTCGTGGCGCTGATCGTCCTCTACATGAGACAAACTGCTCCGGCGAGGACCTGACTCATGACCAGCCTCTCACCCACAACCTGGGCCCTAATCGGCACGGGCGCCGTCGTGCTGGTGGGCTACACCGTCTTCATACTCGCGCCCGCGTGGGCGTCGTACGGGCGCGTGTGGGAGCGCCTCGCAGCGAGCTTCCTCACGCTGTTCATGCTGGTCACGCTGCTTGGGATCGGAACCGGGATCGGCTTTGCGATCGTCTGGTTCTACGACCAGTACGCGGGCTGAGACCGCCAGACTGCTGCAGACCTTCGGATAGCTGCGTCCTCGGTAGACCGCGGGCTAGCGCCCTGCGGTCTCCCTGCGTCCTTGCTCTCCTCGGTCTTCGCAGGTCTGGACGGCCTCAGCTTCAGGCCGACCCTCATTGCTGCAGTTCGGCAAATGCCCGATCGCCGCGCACGCTTAAACTCAACCGATGCCGCCCGCCGACCAGCGCACCGAAAGCGCTGCAAATCCTGCATTTCTTGAAGCAGTCGCCGACGTTTCCGACGCGGTGGAGTCTGGCGCCGGGCTGCCGGCAGTGGCGCGCGCGGTGTCGAAGGCCCTCAACGCGAGCGTGGCGGTGGTGGACGCATCCGCAAACGTGCTCGCCGTCGCGTGCGCCTCGCCCGACGACGAGCGCGCCGTCCTCTCAGCAGGTGAGATCCTCGAACTCCGCGTGGCCGACGTCGCCGCCGGACAGCTCCGCTACCGCGCTAGGGGCGAGCCGCCACCGCCCGCGCTGCTCCGCCTACTGGGCACGCTGATCGCGCAGGAGGTCGAGCGCTCCAAGGCGCCCGGGCGCGCGAGCGAGGCCGCGGCCGCCGCATTCATCGCCGACGTGCTCGACCGCCGAGTGACCGACCGCGAGAACATCGTCGCGCGCGGGAACGAGCTCGGGATCGACCTGGCGGGCGGCGGCAGCATGGTCGTCCTGCGCGCGCTTCCTCTTCAGCCCACGGAGGGCGATTGGCGCGCGCGCGTGCTGAGCGTTGCGGAGCGAGGCGTGCGGACGGTGGAGCGCGGCTACCTCGCCGCCTGGGTCGAGCTGCGCAGCTGGGGCCGCGCGCAGCACGACGCCGAGCTCGTGATCGCGCTCCCCGGGGCGGACGCCGACCTGGCAGCGCGCGCGGTCCGCTCAGTGCGGCAGGAGCTCGAGACGAGCACGCAGGGCTTTGTGATTGCCGTGGCGCGGAGCCGTCCCGCGCCGGACCCCGTGGACCTCCACCGCGCGGGCGCCGAGGCGTTCCTCGCGGCCAACGTGGCCGTGGCCCAGAGTGCGCCTGAGCTGGCGTTCGAGGAGACCGGCGCGTACCGCCTCTTGCTGCCGGCGATGGTCGAGGATCCGGAGGAGCTGCGGCGCTTCCACGAGGAGACAGTCGCCCCGCTCGTGGTCTATGACGAGCAGTACGAGACGGAGCTCGTCCGGACGCTCGACACATTCCTCGACGCGGACGGGAACGTCGCCCAGACGGCGCAGCGCCTCTACACGCACCGCCACACCGTGCGCTACCGGCTCGAGCGCGTGAAGGAGCTCACCGGTCTGGATGTCGCGTCCACCGACGGGCGCGAACGGCTCGGCCTGGGGCTGAAGGCAATGCGGGTTCTCGGCATCCTCGCCCCCCACGGCCCGGCCACCGAGCCCGGCGCTGAGGCGGGCCGGGTGCCGCGCGAAGAAAAAGATCGCTGACGCCGGCGCGACTTCCGTCGGCGAAATGCGTTACAACCTGCCGAACCAACCTTGCTTAACCGCTGCCACCGCTCAGGTGGTGACGGCGGCCGGGGGAACCAGTTAGTGGGGCGAATCGTCTAGGGACGTAGCGCGACTCTTTCCGCGCGAGCCCGTCAGCTAACCCCGGAAGCGCTGACGAAAGAGAGATTGGCACATGAGAAACGCCCCGCTGGGGCGCGCCTGGCTCGCGTGCGTCCTGACGGCCCTGACTGGGCTCGCACTAGCGCCGGTAGCGTCCGCGCACTTTGGTGACTCGACCCTGCGAAAGGGCTCCCGAGGCCACGACGTGAAGGTGCTCCAGTCGTGGCTCACGCATCTCGGCTACCGCACATCGATCGACGGGGACTTCGGTCCCGGCACGCTGCGGTCGGTGCGGCGGTTCGAGCGCCACGAGCACCTGACGGTCGACGGCATCGTCGACCCGCCGGAGGAGGCTCTGCTCCGCAAGCGCATGCAGGCGCTCGCCTCCGATCCGAACCAGACCAGCGATCCCACCCAGCTGGCTCCGGGTGAGAGGGCTGTGATCTCGAGCGACGGCCACACGGCCGAGGCGCCGGCCGACGCTCCTGTCGAGGTGCAGGAGGTCATCGCCGCTGCGAACGAGATCACGCACGATCCGTATCGCTACGGGGGAGGCCACGGGCGCGGGTTCAACGACACCGCGTTCGACTGCTCGGGCGCGGTCAGCCACGCGCTGCACGGTGCCGACCTCGTCACGCAGCCGCTCGACTCGACGGACTTCGAGAGCTGGGGCTCCCGCGGACGCGGCAAGTGGATCACGGTCTACGCGAACTCAGGGCACGCGTTCATGATCGTCGCGGGCCTGCGCTTCGACACCTCGGGCAGCGGCGAGAACGGCCCGCGCTGGCGTCGCACCCACGCGTCCACGCGCGGCTACGTGTCGCGCCACCCGGCTGGCCTCTAAGCGGTCCAAAGAACCTGGCGCCGCCGCGGCTCGCGGGAGAAGCGGCGGCGCCAGACCATCCTCGCGTGGCCCGCCGCTACGCTCCTCCCGACCACTTGGGGAGTGGTGTAATCGGCAGCACGCAACACTTTGGATGTTGAAGTTCTGGTTCAAGTCCAGGCTCCCCAGCTTGCGTCGGCAGAGCGTCCGATGAGCATGCGAACATACGTTCGTAATGGCCCGCTACGACGAACCGACGCTGAGGCGAGTAATTGCTGAGTCACAGACGTTCAGCGATGCGCTGCGACGGTTAGGACTCCGGCCGGCTGGTGGCAATCACGGCACCATTAAGAAGTACGTGGAGCGATCGCCGCGAGCGGGTGCAGCGCGCTTGCCTCAGATGCGGCACTCACTTCGTTCCGGCGAACCGCGCGCATCGCTACTGCTCGCGTTACTGCGGGTGCCGTTGGGATCGAGCCGGTCGGCCGCGACCGAAGACGCGGAAAGTCGCGCGCCCACCGTACGAGCAGCTCATGGCCGAGCTAGCCGCGACGAGCTACCTCGCGGTCGGGCGCAAATACGGCGTTTCCGACAACGCGGTCCGCAAGTGGGTTCGTCTGTACGAACGGGAGCGCAAAGGCTGATGCACCTGCATCCCTACCCTTCGCCGTGTGCGGAACTTCGGCACACGCGTGATACGCGCCACCAAACTGATCGTGCGCGACGGCCGCATCCCGGGGCCGCTCCGCTGGCTGGCCGGAGTGGCGCTGCTACCTATCCCAGGACCGTTCGACGAGGCCGTGCTGCTACTGGTCGCGCCGATCCTGTTCGTCTTCTATCGCGAGCCAATGCGGGACGCCTGGCGGCGCGCAGTCCGCTAACTCACAGGTTGCGCACGAAGCACGCCGTCTCGCGATCCGGTGTCACGGCGGCAGGTTCGAGCGCTGACTCCATGGCCACCGAACCAACTCGAAGTCCGCGCTCGGCTACGCTCCGCTCGATGGGCAAGCCCACCGTCCTGATCATGGCCGCGGGCCACGGCACCAGGATGCGTTCGTCGCTGCCGAAGGTGCTGCACCCGGTCTGCGGCCGGCCGATGATCCACTGGGTGATCGACGCCGCGAGGCGCGCCGGCGCGGGCCG
>JAICJR010000060.1 GCA_025928345.1 Thermoleophilaceae bacterium
CCGGGCGCCGGCCTGCGCGCCGAGACCGTCGTGCAGGAGCTGATCGCCGGCCGCCGCGGCGCTGCGCTCCGGCGCGCGGTCGTGGACGACTGGGAGCGGACGCTGAAGCTCGTCCTCTCGCCCGACGAGCTGCCCGACCGGGCGAACCGCATCACGCTCTCGCCTCAGCGCGACCAGTTCGGGCTGCCGCTCAACCGGATCGAGCTGGGCGAGCCGAGCGAGTACCAGCAGCGGGCGATCAGGCACGTGCTCGACGACCTTCCCAGGCGCCTGGCACCGCTGGGCGTGCGCGAGGTGAGTGTGGACTACCCGCGTGGCGGCTCGCACTCCCTCGGCACGCTCCGCATGGGAACGGAAGCGGACGCGGTGGTCGATCCGGATGGACGCCACCGGCGCTACGAGAACCTGTTCGTAGCGGGTGGCGCGGTGTTCCCCGCGATGTCTCCCTCCCACCCCACGCTCACCATCGCCGCGCTCGCGCTCCGGCTCGGCGCCTCGCTTGCAGGCGCTGAGTCGGCGTCTTGCCTGGCGCTCGAGCCTGGCGGATAGGGGAGATGGCCGTGCAGATCGCGCAAACAAATCTCCAGCTCTTCAACCAGCTGCGGGAACGCGGGCTCCCGCTCGACGAGCTCGTCGAGGTCCGTCGCGCCTACGAGTTTCTGACGACGCTGTACGCGGGCCACTACCAGGCAGACGGCAAGCCGTTCGTGTCGCACGGAGTGGGCGTCGCGAGCATCCTCGGCCGGCTCGACCAACCCGCCGAGTTCGTGTCTGTCGGCCTGCTCCACAACATCTACGGGAACGCCGACTTCGGCGACGGGCTCGAGGAGGTGGCCACGCCCGCGCGCCGCAAGCTTGTGCTCGAGGCGGTGGGGCCGCGCGTGGAGAGGCTCCTCGTGAGGTTCCGGGAGCTGCGGCTTCACGCGCAGACCCTCGCGGACCTCCGCCGCGAACTGCCCGGCTGGGACGAAGACGACCGGCGCCTCATGCTCGTCGAGCTCGCCGACCATCTCGAGAAGTACGTGGACCTAGGCGTCCTCTACTTCGGGGAGAACGATTGGATCGTCGGCCGCACCGACAGCGTGGGCGACGACCTGCTCGCAATAGCCGAGGAGCTCGGGCATCCGCGGCTCGCAGAGATGCTCTCGAATGCCTTCGATGCGGCCGCAGCGCACGCGGACGCGTTCCCGCCCGAGCTGCGCCCGACCGCCGGCCGGCGCTATCTCGAGCTCGTGATCCCGCGCTCGTGCGAGCGCCGCCGCTTGCTGCGGCTGCAGCTGTGGACAGGACGCGCGCGAAGTCACATCGCGTTCCGCCTCCGGCGCGCGCTCGCGTTCCGCCGGCCTGTCTCCTAGCGGAGGTTGAGCGACAGTCTCTTCGTCGAGGGATTGCCGGCAGCGTCCTTCACCGACAGCCTGACCTTCGCCTTCAGGTGCTTGTGCTTCGAGAGCGCTCTGCGGACCAGCTTCGCGTTCTTCTTCGCGAGCTTGAGGGTGATCTTCGTCGCCTTGCCCGCCGTCAACGCGACGTTGCGCTTGCGGAAGCGAACGACCTTCGCGAGCTTCGGCACGTTGATCGTCCCCGTTGCTGTTCCGTTCGCGTTCTCGCTCGCCGTGATCACGAAGGAAACGATTCCGGAGTGAGACAGCTTCGCGCTGTGCGCGGATGAGGTGAGCGCCGGCGGTGTCGTATCCGGCGGTGGCGGCGGTGGCGGCGGTGGGCAGCCGGCGTTAGGTCCGGGCACGCCCACGCACTTGTCCTGTGTCTCGTCGCCGAAGCCGTCGTTGTCGGCATCGGCCTCCACGTCCGCGTTGAAAAACGCCTCCGTCGTGTTCGGCCCGAAGAGCGTCCCTGTGGCGGTCGTGCCGTCCGGAGGTATGCCGTCGAATGCCTCGAACGCGGCACCGGATGCGCCGTCGATGCCTCCCAAGCCTTGAGTTCCATCCCAGCTCACCGCGATGTAATCCCCTGCCTTTACGGGCTGCTGCGTGGGGAAGGTCGCGATGCCCGGATCGGTCCCCGTGGCCGGCGCGCTGCTGGAAATGAAGGTGTAGTCGTCACCCGACACGTGGCGCAGCACGCGCAGGGTGAAGTTCGCTCCGACGCTGTCCCGCAGCCGCCAGCGGGTGATCACGCCATCCGCGGGAACGGTCACATTTGCCGCGCCCGGGATGTCGCTGATCATGATGGTGCACGGAGAAGCGGGGTCCCCGCAGCTCAAAGGCGTGCCCGCGCTCGTCAGCGGATCGCCGACGGTGACTGCGGCCGCGCTCGGTCCGGCTGTGACCAAGAGGAGAGCCGCGGCGCCCAATACGGCAGGGCTAAGACGGAGCGAGAGGGCCAAAGCGAGTCCTTTCGGGGGGGAACGAGCCGACCGTACCCCGAATGGGCGATGAAAGCCAGCCGGTCAGAACACGTGGACCAGGACGTCCACGAAGAGCACGACCGGGATGAGCACGATGAGCGTGCCCGTTACGGCCAGCACTGCGCCGGCACGGCGCATCCAGCGCCGCAGGTGCACCGCGGCCACGAGCTTCGCGCCGTCGAGCCGCGCCCCCATCGGCACGCCGCGCTGGTAGATCAGCGCCTCGCGCACGTGGCGCTCCCAGGTCATGACCATGCGCGATGCCTCGCGCCGCGCGGCCAGGCGGTACCACGGCAGGCGCCGTCGCCGCCGGCGCCAGTAAGCGAGGCACTCCGAGCCCTCGCGGAGGTCCGGCGGCGCCTGGAGACGGGTGAGGAGAAGGTCGTCGTCGTGAGATGCCGAGAGCGTCGCCATGTGGCCGATTGTGGCAGAGCTAATCGCCTGCGTCCCAGGTTAGGATCGGCTGAATGGAGCATCTGCTCGAGCGTGAGGGCCCGCTCGCGACGCTCGATGCCGCTGTGCGCGAGGCGGCCGCGGGGCACGGCTCGCTCGTCTTCGTCGGAGGTGAGGCGGGAGTGGGCAAGACGTCACTCGTGCGCGCGCTGCGCGAGCGGGTGGCGGGCGACGCGGGGTTCTTTGTCGGCGCGTGCGAGCCGCTGTCGGTGCCCGTGCCGCTCGCGCCGTTGCGAGAACTCGCCGAGCAGGCCGGTCTCGGCGATCTAGAGGAGAGCGACGACAGGCTCGCGCTCGCGCGTCAGCTCCTCGATGCGCTGATGACGCGAACGCCCGCGGTGGCCGTGGTCGAGGACGTGCACTGGGCCGATCCCACCACGCTCGACGTCCTGCGGCTGCTCGCCCGGCGGGTGGAGCGCCAGCAGCTCGTGATCGTGCTGACCTATCGCGACGACGAGGTGCCGTCGAACCTTCCCCTGCGCCAGCTGCTCGGTGATCTCGCCACGAGCCCGGCGGCGCGGCGCGTGGCATTGACGCCGCTCTCCGAGTCCGCCGTGGACGAGCTGGCCGCGCCGGCCGGGATGGATGCCGAGGAGCTCTCGCGCGTCACCGGCGGCAATCCCTTCCTCGTTGTCGAGGTGATCGCTGCGGGCGGGCGTCTCCCAGGCTCCGTCCGCGACGCCGCCCTCGCGCGCGCGGCCAGGCTCTCCCCGGAGGCACGCCGCGTGGCCAACGCTGCGGCCGTGATCGGCCAGCGGGTGGCGCCGCCGCTGCTCGAGGCGGTTACTCCCGGCAGCGCGGCCGCCGTCGAGGAAGCGCTCGCGCGCGGCGTGCTCGTGGTGGACGGCGGGGTGCTCGGCTTTCGCCATGAGCTGATCCGCGAGGCGATCGAGAGCTCGATCGCTCCGCCCCGGCAGGCGGAGCTGCACGCGTGCGTGTTGAAGGCCCTTGAAGAGCAGCCCGGCGATGCTGACAACGCGCGCCTCGCCCACCACGCCGAGCGCGCGGGACTGCTGAAGGACGCGTGCCGTTACGCGAGCCTCGCCATGGCCGACGCCGAGCGTGTCGGCGCGCTTCGTGAGATGAGCCTGCAGGCCGAGCGAGCGCTGCGGACGGACGTGGGACTGAGCCCCGAAGAGCGCTTCGAGCTGCTGCTCAAGCGCTCGCGCGGCGCGAACTTCAGCGACACCCGCCTGGAGGAGGCTGTGCGCCCGGCGGAGGAGGCGATCGCGCTCGCGAACGAGATGCGCGCCCCGGAGCGGGAGGCGCGCGCCCTCACCGTGCTTGCCGGAGCCCTGTGGTCGCTCGATCGTCTCGTGGAGGCGCGGACGGCGGCGCTCCGCGCGGTGGGGCTGCTCGAAGGCATAGATGATGGCGCCGGCCTTGCGCACGCCCTCGCCACGCTCATGCGAATGGAGGCCACCGCCTTCGAGCCCGAGCGCGCGATCGAGCTGGGCCCGCGCGCGCTCGAGCTCGCCACGGAGGCCGGCCTCGAGGAAACGCGCATCGACATCTCGATCAGCATCGGCCTCGCACGTGGGCACCGCGGCGAGCGCGAGGCACTTGACCTCCTCGCGGAGGCTTCGGCCGAGGCGCGGCGGGCGGGTCTCGCAATCCAGACCGTCCGCACGTACGTGAACCTCGTCTACATCGGGGTCAGTCTGCGCATGCACGCGTTCGTGGACGAGAAGGCGCGGGAGGCGCTCGAGCTCTTCGACGAGTACCAGACCACGATCCCCGGCAACGCGGTACGGCTCTACCGGGCGCGCAGCCAGATTGATCGTGGCCTGTGGGACGAAGCGCTCGCCTTCGTCGCTCTCGACCTCGACTGGGCGGCGGAGAGGCCGATGGTGCGCGCGATGGAGGCCCTGATCGACATGCGGCGGGGCAACGCGTCGGCGAGCGCCGTAATTGACCGTTCTTGGGAGGAGGTGCGCGACGTTCCGGAGGGTTCCCGCCACGGCATCCTCCGCGCGATGCTCGTGGAGGCCGCCTGGCTGCGGGGAGACCGCGCGGCCGCGCTCGCACAGCTCGAGGCCGCGCGAGAATCGCCGGCCACCCGCCGCTTCATGCGCACAGCCAGCGACCTGGCGCTGTGGGCCGCCCGCTTCGGCGTCGAGCTCGACCCGCCGCCCAACTCGCCGGATGCCGTGCTGCTCGAGCTCGAGGGCGACTGGCGTGCCGCGATTCGTGCCTGGAACAAGCTCGAGGCTCCGTACGAGGCGGCGCTGGCGGCGCTCCGTGGGGACGACCGCGCCGCGCGCGAGGCCATGGCCGAGCTGCACAGGCTTGGCGCCACCGGCACGGCGCGTGCATTCGCACGCGACAGGGAAGCTCTGGTCGGTGCCGCGCCGCGCGGACCGCGCCGCTCGACTCTCGCCAACCCGGCGGGACTCACGCGCCGCGAGCAGGAGATCCTCGCCGAGCTCGCCACCGGCGCCACCAACTCCGCCATAGCGAGCGCGCTCCACCTCTCCGAGCGCACCGTGGCGCATCACGTTTCGGCCGTGCTCGGCAAGCTCGGCGCCTCGAACAGGCTCGCCGCGGTGGAGCACGCCCGCGCCAAGGGGCTGCTCCCGCAAGATAGGCATACGGAGGCGCAAACTTAGGCAGGTAGGCCGATGTCCGGCCGCCGCAGCCGCCGTACGTTCCTTTCCGTAAGCCCACCAAGACGGAGAGGAGCAAAGGATGAGTGGATACACGGTGAAGCAGATCGACGAGATGGCGTCGATCCACGACGGCCTCGTGAAGCTGGCGGCCGCCGAGCTCGGAGTCGAATCGTTCGGGATGCAGGTGCTCGACGTCCCGCCCGGGTTCGAGCACTACCCCGAGCACGATCATTCCGAGGACGGCCAGGAGGAGGTCTACGTGATCCTGCGCGGGTCCGCGGACTTCGAGGTCGACGGCGAGCCGGTCTCGGTCCCAACCGGCGGCATGATCAGGATCACGCCGGAGAGCCGGCGGACGCTCCAGCCCGGGTCCGAAGGTGTGCGGATCCTCGCGCTCGGCTGCGCGCCGGGCGGGGCCTACGAGCGCCCCGACGACTTCCAGCTGGCGGCACGGTCATGAACCGTGCCGCAATCACTTCCGAGGAGACGCTCTGGTTCCTCGGCACGGTCGTGCGCATGAAGCTGGACGCCTCGCAGACGGGCGGGCGCTTCGCCCTGTGGGAGGGCATGCTTCCCCGTGGCGCCGCTCCCCCACTCCACTCGCACCCGCAGGACGAGACGTTCTACCTGCTGGAGGGGCGCCTTACGGTGTGGGTGGTCGAACCGGAGCTCGCTCGCGCCGAGGGCGATCCGCCGGAGTGGGTGGCCACGCGCGGGCGCTCGTGTGAGGTCGGGGAGGCGGTGTGCGCTCCCGGCGGGACGGCTCACACCTTCCGGGTGGAATCGGACACCGCGAGGATGCTGTTCCTGTCCACCCCCGCGGGGATCGAGGACTTCGTCCGCGGGCTCGCCGAGCCGGCGAAGTGGCCGTGGCTTCAGCCGCCGCCGGACGGCCCGCGCGTGACCGCCGAGCAGATGGCGGCGGTGGAGCGCGAGACGGGCATGGTCCGCTTCGGGCCCCCCCCGCCCCCGCTCGCCACGCGCAACGGGCATGGGGCGGCGTGACATCCTTCGCGCGTGCGCGAGGACCTGCCGTTTCACATCGATGACGTGCGGCCCCATCGCTGGGACGCCGGCGAGATCGGGGCGTCTCGCCGGCGGCTCGGGCAGGCCGCGGGAGCGAAGCGGCTGGGCGTGGCGATCATCGAGATCGACCCGGGCAAGCGCTCCACCCCACCCCACAGCCACGCTGACGAGGACGAGGCGTTCCTGGTGCTGGCGGGGAGCGGGCTGAGCTACCAGCTGTCGGCGCGTGGCGAGGCACGCACATACGAGGTCGGTGTGGACGATCTGCTCTGGCATCCCTCGAACGGCGACGCGCACACGCTGATCGCGGGCGCGGACGGGATGACGGTGCTCGTGGCCGCGGAGGGCACGCGCAACCACGTGACCTATCTGCCGCGCACGAACCAGTTCTGGATGGGACCCGTGTGGTCCCCGGCGGACACGCCGCCGCCGTTCAAGGCGGATGCCGAGCTGGGTCCTCTCGAACTTCCCGATCCGACCGCCGAGCGCCCGCCCACGATCCGCAATTTGAGCGAGCTGCCGATCCAGGAGTTCCGCGAGGGCAAGCTCGCGGCGGCCACGCGCGGCGTCTGGCAAATGGGTTCGGCCAGCATCGTGCTGGCGCAGGACGAGATGCCGCCCGACACCCACAACACGGACCTCCATTTCCATTCCGCGCGCGAGGAGGCCTGGTTCGTGCGCAGTGGCGGCGGGATCGCGCGAGTGGGCGAGGAGGCGCACGAGCTGCGGCCGGGCTCGTTCTGGCTCTGCCGCGAGAACGGCGGCGTCGGGCACCGGATCGAGGTCGGCCCGGAGGGCATGCAGCTCGTGACGGTGGGCGACCTCATCCCAGGCGACGTGTGCGTCTATCCCGAGAAGCGCACATTCCGCCCCGCCCGCGGCGTGGAGGTTCCCTACTAGCGCACCCGGGTAGCCCCGGCACGATGAGAGTCGTAGTCGTGGGAGCCACCGGGAACGCCGGCACGAGCACCGTCCGGGCGCTGTCGGCCGATCCTCAGGTGGAGTCGATCGTCGGCGTCGCGCGGCGGCTGCCTGAGCTCGACATCGACAAGGTCGAGTGGCGGCAGGGAGACATCCGCACGGCCGACCTCGCCTCGATCTTCAGCGGCGCCGACGCGGTGGTCCACCTCGCCTGGCTGATCCAGCCCTCGCGCGACCTCGATACCACCCGCTCGGTGAACGTGGACGGCAGCGCGCGCGTGTTCCGCGCCGTCGCGGAGGCGAACGTGCCCGCCCTCGTGTACGCGTCGTCCGTGGGCGCCTACTCCCCCGGCCCGAAGGACAGGCTCGTGGACGAGAGCTGGCCCACCGCCGGCGTGAAGAGCTCGTTCTACGGCCGTCACAAGGCGGAGGTGGAGACCATCCTCGACGACTTCGAGGCCGAGCATGGGGAGACGATCCGCGTGGTCCGCCTGCGCCCCGGCCTGATCTTCAAGGGCGGCGCCGCCTCGGGCATCCGGCGCCTCTTCATCGGCCCGCTCGCTCCCAGCCCGCTGATGCGCGCCGGCCTCATCCCACTCGTGCCCGACATCCCGAGGCTGCGCTTCCAGGCGGTGCATTCGGCGGACGTGGGCGAGGCATACCGGCTCGCCGTCACGCGCGAAGTGCGCGGCGCCTTCAACATCGCCGCCGACCCGGTGCTCGACCCGGCCGAGCTGAGCCGGCTGCTCGGCGCGCGCCGCGTTCGCGTCCCGGCGCGCGCGCTGCGAGCCCTCGCAAGTGCCACGTGGCGCCTCCGGCTCCAGCCCACGCCGCCCGGCTGGCTCGACCTGGCACTCGGCACGCCGTTGATGAACATCACGCGCGCGCGCGAGGAGCTCGGCTGGCACCCCCGCCACACATCGGGCCAGGCGCTCCTCGAGCTGCTCGACGGGCTGAGCAAGTCCGAGGGCGAGCCCACGCCCCCGCTCGCGCCCGGCACCGGCGGACCGCTGCGCGTGCGCGAGTTCCTCACCGGAGTAGGCAAGAAAGCCGCCTGAGACTCGCGGTTCGCGCCCGCCAAAACGGGTACTCGCCTCCCAGTCCGCAACGTCGAACGACGAGGAGGAACCATGGAGGCAAGCCAGCAGGAAACCGGACAGGTAACCGGCACGAAGGACAAGCACTACAACCTGATCTGGTTCACGGAGCAGTCGCTGAGCAACGCCCTCCGCCTGGAGGACTACATCCAGGACGCCGAGCGCGACGGCGACTCCGACCTCGCGGAGTTCTTCCGCCGCGCCCAGGCCGCCAGCCGCAAGGGCGGCGAGCAGGGCAAGGAGATGCTCCGCAGCCGGCTGTCCAGCTGACGCGCCGGAATGACATGAGCTCGGCGCTCCTCGTGATCGACATGCTCAACCCGTACGACCACGAGGACGCCGAGCCGCTGATGGAGTCGGTGCGCGAGTGCGTGCCGGTGATGACGAGGCTCATCGAGCAGGCGCGTGAGACGGACCTCCTCACCGTCTATGTGAACGACAACCACGGCGACTGGTCGGCCGCGCGCGAGGAGCTCAGCCGGCACGCGCTCGACGGCCGCGCGCCGGACCTCGTCGAGCCCATCCTCCCCCAGCCCGACGTGCCGTTCGTGGTGAAGGCGCGGCACTCGGTCTTCTACGAGACCCAGCTCGAGTACCTGCTCAGGCAGGAGGAGGTGGACCGTCTTTACCTCACCGGCCAGGTCACCGAGCAGTGCATTCTCTACTCGGCGCTCGATGCCTACGTGCGCCACTTCTCCGTCAGCGTGGTCACCGATGCCGTGGCCCACATCGACCCCGATCTCGCGAAGGCGGCGCTGCGCATGATGGAGACGAACATGCGCGCCGAGCTCGTCGAAGCGGATGAAGTTGGGTAGTGGGTAGTGGGTAGTTCAACTACGAGCTACGCACTACGAACTACGAACTGATCAGCTAATGCCGGAACGCCTCGCGCTCCTCCTCGCTGCGCTGAGGTAGGCGCTCCGTTAGCTGCTCGAGCGACTTCGTCTGGTCGCGCAGATCGCGCAGGAAGAGATCGGCCATGTCGTGCGTCATGCCGGCGCGGACGACAACGCGCAGAACGGACAGGTCCTCGCGGTTGGCCGGGAACGTGTAGGCGGGGACGAGCCAGCCGCGCTCGCGCAGCCGCAGCGACACGTCGAACACGGTGTAGTTCGAAACGTCCGGCGCGAGCGCGAAGGCGAACACGGGCAGCTGGCTGCCGTCGGTGACCAGCCGGTACGGGCCGATCTTCGCGATCTCCGACGCGAGCCGCGTGGCCACGTCGCGCGCCACGCCCTGCACGGTGCGGTAGCCGTGCATGCCTAGGCTGAGCAGCATGAAGTACTGCGCCACCACCTGGCTGCCTGGGCGCGAGAAGTTGAGCGCGAAGGTGGGCATCTTCCCGCCGAGGTAGTTCACCTCGAACACGAGGTCGCGCGGCAGGGCGTCGCGGTCGCGCCACAGCGCCCAGCCCACACCCGGGTAGACCAGGCCGTACTTGTGGCCCGACGAGTTGATCGACTGCACGCGCGGCAGGCGGAAGTCCCATTCGAGCTTCGGGTCGAGGAACGGCGCGATGAAGCCGCCGGAGGCCGCGTCCACGTGAATCGGCACGTCGGGCCCGCCGCCCGCGGCGAGCTTGTCGAGAGCGTCCGCGATCTCCTTCACGGGCTCGTAGCTGCCGTCGAAGGTGGAGCCGAGGATGGCCACCACGCCGATCGTGTTCTCGTCGCACAGCTTCACCGCCTCCTCGGCGCCGAGGTGGAAGCGCTCGCCCTCCATCGGCACGAGGCGCGGCTCGACGTCCCAGTAGCGGCAGAACTTGTCCCAGCACACCTGCACGTTGATCCCCATCACGAGGTTGGGCCGGTCCGTGGGCTTGCCGGCGGCGCGCATGCGCTCGCGCCAGCGCCACTTGAGCGCCAGGCCGCCGAGCATCGCCGCCTCGCTCGAGCCGGTGGTGGAGCAGCCGGTGGCGGGTGCGCCGCCGGGCGCGTGCCAGAGGTTGCCGAGCATGTTCACGCAGCGGTTCTCGAGCTCCGCCGTCTGCGGGTACTCGTCCTTGTCGATCATGTTCTTGTCGGCGGTCGCGGCCATCAGGGCGGCCGCGTCGGGCGGCATCCACGTGGTGACGAAGGTGGCCAGGTTGAGCCGCGAGTTGCCGTCGAGGAGCAGTTCGTTGGTGATCAGATCACTCGCCGCGTCACCGAAGCCCTCCGTGGGGATCTCGTCGCGGGGCAGCCGGCCGAGCACTTCGTCGAGGATCAGGCGGGAGGACTCTGTGGAAGCCATTCGGTGCGTCCTTTCCGGCGGGGTGGCAGGATTCCGAGCCGTGAAGGTAATCGAGGTGAGCGAGTACGGCGGTCCAGAGGTGCTGCGCGTGGCCGAGCGCGACGAGCCGGCGCCCGGCTCTGGTCAGGTGGTGGTGCGCGTGCGCGCGGCGAACGTGAACCCCACGGACCTCGGCGCCCGCACCGGCCACGGTCCGCGCGGCGTGCCGGACCCGCCGTTCGTGCTCGGATGGGACTTCGCCGGCGATGTCGGCGACGACCGCGTGGTGGGGATGATCCAGTGGTACGACCAGCACGGCTCGGTGGGCGCTTACGCCGAGGCAATCGCCGTCGACGAGGACTGGATCGTGCCGCTCCCGGAAGGGCTCGACTACGTGGAGGCCGCCACCATCCCACTCAACGCCCTCACCGCCGTGCAGGGACTCGAGCTGCTCGCCGCGCCTGACGGCGCCACCGTGCTCGTCACAGGTGCGAGCGGCGCCGTTGGCGGCTTCGCGGTCCAGCTCGCGGCGCAGGCGGGCCATCACGTGATCGCCATGGCCAGCGACGGCGACGAGGCGTGGGTGTCCTCGCTCGGCGCTGCGGAGGTCCTGCCGCGCGACGCCGACCTCGGCTCGATAGACCCCGTGCCCGCGGTGTTCGACGCCGTTCCGCTCGGCGAACCGGCGTTCGCCGCCGTGGAGGACGGCGGCACCATCGTCTCCACGCGCAAGGTGCCCGACGCCGATCCGGCACGCGGCATTCGCCAGCAGGTCTTCCTCATCCACCACGACCGCCACGAGCTCACGCGGCTCGTGGATGAGGTCGCGCAGGGTCGGCTGAAGACGCGCGTGGACCGCACGCTGCCACTGGCCGAGGCCGCCGAGGCGCATTGCCTCAACGAGGCCGGCGGCCTGCGCGGCAAGGTCGTGCTCCTTCCGTAGGGCCGCGCGGCGTGTTCGCGTAGTGACATAAGTCACAACACGAGCTGCCCCAAGCGTGGTAGGACAGTCACTACTCCCCCTTCCCTCGCCCAAAGGAGTTTCCCCCTATGTCAGACGTACTCGCAGGCGCGGCCCGCATCGACGGCTTCAGCGGCGAACAGCTGAGGCCGGGTGACGCCGGCTACGACGAGGCCCGCATCCTCTGGAACGGCCTCTTCGACCGCCACCCCGCGCTGATCGCGCGCTGCATCAGCACCGACGACGTCGTCGCCGCCGTGAACTACGGGCGCGAGAACGGACTCGAGATCGCGGTGCGCTCGGGTGGCCACTCCGCCGCCGGCCACAGCGGCGTGGACGACGGCCTCGTGATCGACCTCAGCCAGATGAAGCGGATCGACATCGATCCCGACGCACAGACCTGCGTGGCGCAGCCCGGCCTCACCTGGGGCGAGTTCGACGGCGCCACCCAGATCCACGGGCTCGCCGTCACGGGCGGGCGCTTCTCCACCACCGGCATCGCCGGGCTGCTGCTCGGCAGCGGCAGCGGCTGGCTCGAGCGCAAGTGCGGCCTCACCGCGGACAACCTGATCTCCGCCCAGGTCGTGACCGCCGACGGCCGCGTGCTGCGCGCCAGCAAGGACGAGAACCCGGACCTCTTCTGGGGCATCCGCGGTGGCAGCGGCAATTTCGGCATCGCCACCGAGTTCGAGATCGGCCTGCACAAGGTCGGCCCGATGATCTACGGCGGCCTGCTCGGCTGCGCGCCCGACCGCGCGACCGAGATCCTCACGTTCATGCGCGAGTACATGGCAACGGCGCCAGAGGACCTCGGCATCGGCGTGGCGTTCGTCAGCGCGCCGCCCGAGCCGTTCGTGCCGGAGGAGATGCACTTCGCCCCGATCGTCGGCATCGTCGTCTGCTGGACGGGCTCCAAGGAGGAGGGCGAGAAGGTGCTCGCTCCGATCCGCGAGGTGGCTCAGCCGGGCGTGGACATGGTCGGCGAGATGCCGTACGTCGCGCTCCAGAGCATGCTCGACGGCGGAGGCCCCTACGGCATCCGCGGCTACATGAAGGCCGAGTTGCTGCAGGAGATGAGCGACGACGCGATCGCTGAGCTCGTGTCGCAGGGCGGGCAGCGTCCGGGCCCGATGGTCCAGCTCCTGCTCGAGCCGCTCGGCGGCGCAATCGGGGATATGGGCGAGGACGACACGGCGCTGGGACGTCGCGACGCCTCCTGGTGCTACCACGCCCTCTCGCTGTGGATGGATCCGAGCGAGGAGGTCGCGGAGGCGCACGTGGCGTGGGCGAAGAACCTCACCCAGGCGATGAAGCCGTACGCCCGCGACGGCGTCTACCTCAATTTCACGAGCGACGACGACGAGGACCGCGTGCGCGCGAGCTACGGGCCGAAGTACGAGCGGCTGCAGGCTCTCAAGGACAAGTACGACCCCGAGAACCTGTTCCACCTCAACTCGAACATCAAGCCGTCCAGCTAGGACGAAGCGGTACCGCGCCCGTCGCCGGCATGCTTGCGCCCCCAGCGCTTCTGCCGGCGGCGGGCGTCAGCCATCACGGCCGGCACCAGCGCGGTGGCCAGTCGCGGCGCGGCCGAGAACGCGCGCGCCACTCCCCCGCGCCAGCGCGGCATGCTCACCACCGGCCGTGGACTGTCGAGCAGCTCGACTGCGCGGCGCGCCACTTGTTCGGGCTGCAGCAGCACGCCTGACCACGAGGGCGCCGCCTGCGGGTCGTCCACCTTGTCGTAGAGCATCGGCGTCCAGATGCCGTCCGGGCAGATGGCGCTGAGGCGGACGCCCTTGCAGCCGGACTCGCGCAGGTCGTAGAGCGTTCCGACGGTGAACGCGAGCGCGGCGTGCTTGGTGGCCGCGTAGACGGTCTCGCCCGGCGGTGCGGCGAGGCCGGCGAGCGACACCACGTTGAGGATGTGGCCGCTGTTCGCCGGGCGCATGAGCTCGAGCGCCGCGATCGTGCCGTTCATCAGGCCGTGCACGTTCACGTCCACGAGCGCGCGCCGGTCCGCGTCGCTGTGTGACCACGAGGGGCCCGTCCGGAGGATGCCCGCGTTGTTCACCCACACGGCGAGGCCGCCGGCGCGTTCGGCAGCTGCGCGCGCTGCTTCGCGGCACGCCTCGGGGTCGGTCACGTTCAGCGCGCTCCCCCACGCCGACCCGCCGATCCTCTCGGCAGCGGCTTGCGCGCCCGCCTCGTCAACGTCGGCGACGTTCACGGCAAGCCCGCGCTGAGCGAGCAGCCGCGCGATCTCGAACCCGAGCCCGCGCGCCCCACCCGTCACCACCGCCGCCGCCACGGCGGCGAGACTAACCGGACTAGCGGCCGCGGGGCATCGTCACGGCGATATCAGGTGGCTGTCGCCGAACTCGTGCCACAGGTAGCCGTGCTCGAGCGCCTCGTCGTAGCTGCGGGCGAGCAGCGCCTCGCCCGCCGCGGCCTCGAGCAGCATGAGGTGTGAGGCCTCGGCCTCGTGCCAGCCGGTGATGAGGCCGTCGAAAGCCCACAATCCGCGGTCGCCCGTGATCACCAGGTCGGTCCAGCCCTCGCCGGACTCAACGCTCCCATCCGGCTGCGCCACCGTCTCGAGCGCGCGCACCGCCGTGGTGCCCACCGCGATCACTCGCCCGCCCCACGCACGCACCTGGTTCACCAACCGCGCGCTCGACGCCGGCACCTCGTACCACTCCGGATACGGCGGCTCGTGGCGCTCTGGCGAGGACACTCCCGTGTGAAGCGTGAGTGGCGCGAACAGCACTCCGCGCGACACCAGCTCGCCCACCAGCTCGTCGGTGAACGGGCGGGCGGCACTCGGCATCTCGGCGCTGCCGGGGTGAAGCGCGAACACGGTCTGGTAGGCCTCGATCGGCCAAGGCCGCGGCACGTAGCTGTAGCGGATCGGATGTCCCTGGCGGGCGAGGTATTCGTGCAGCGGCTCGTGAGGATCGAAGTGCGCGAGCCACAGCCGCGAGCCGGCCGCGTACGGCGCCACTAGCTCGAGGTCGCCGTTGCCGGCAAGGGTGAGGTGCTCGCCGGCCTCGCCATCCTCAAATGGCGTCATGCCGTCTCCACTGCGGAGCTCGACCACCCACCAGCGGCCGTCGGGCAGCGCGGGTGCGGCGGTCGAGAAACGCAGCTCGAGCGAGGAGCCGTCCGAGCGCCGCGCGAGCACGGCCGCCGGAAGCGTCGCCGACGTGTTGACCACGAGCACGTCGCCCGCGCGCAGGAAGCGCGCCAGGTCGCGGAAGCTCGCGTGGGTGATCGAGCCGTCGTCCTTCGAGGCGACCATCAGGCGCACCTCGTCCCGCGCGAGGCCGCGCGCCTCGGGGGGCTCGTGCGCTTCCAGGATGGCCGGCAGCTCGAAGGCGGGCGCGGCAGTCATCACGACGCCTCCACCCTCGCCAGGTAGGCGCTGCGGTAGCGGCCGCTTGGCAGGTCGCCGCGGATGAGCGCGATGAAGCCGGGCACGCTCTCCTCGGGCGGCGGCCTGTCGGAGATGTCCTCGTCCGGGAACGCCTCCTGGTGCATCTGGGTGCGCATGTCGCCGGGGTCGACCGCGTACACGCGCAGGTGCGGGTTCTCCTCCCCCAGTACCGCGCTGAGCTGCTCGAGAGCCGCCTTGGCCGCACCGTAGCCTCCCCAGCCCTCGTACGCCTCAACGGCGGCATCGGAGGTGACGTTGATGATCATCCCGCCCTCCGGAATGCGCGGCAGGGCGAGCTGGATGAGCGCCATCGGCGCGAGCACGTTCACGCGGAACACGCGCTGCAGCTCGTTCGGCGGGTACTGCGCGAGCGGCGGCTGCGGGCTCGGACCGAGGGTGCTTGCGTTGTTCACCAGCAGGTCGATTTGCCCGTCGGCGGCATCCACGAGGGCACGGCGGTGCACGGGGTCGGACACGTCGCCGGGCAGCGCGGTCACATCCCCGAGCTGGCCCAGCTCGCGTGCCACGGACTCGAGATCCGCGGCGCCGCGGGCGTCGATCACAAGCTTCCAGTCGTCACGGACGAGCGCCCGCCCGAGGGCGAGCCCGAGTCCGCGTGAGGCTCCGGTTATGAGTGCTGTTGGCATGACCGGCAAGTTACGAGCGAACCGGTCCGAGCCACCAGTGGTAATTGGTCCTAGGTCTTTGGGCTGAGGAGTCCAGTGCGGACCGCGTGCATCGCGGCCTGAGTGCGGTCCGCCACGCCGAGCTTGGCTAGCAGATGACCCACGTGCGTCTTCACTGTCTTCTCCGACACGCCAAGCTCGAGCGCGATCCGCTTGTTCGACATGCCGCGGCCGATCAGCTCGAGAACCTCGCGCTCCCGCGACGTGAGCTCATCGCGCGGCCCCTCGCCGGCCGGTTGCGCGATCGCCTCCACGAGCCGTGCGGCCACCGCCGGGTCAAGCAGTGCCTCGCCCGCGTGCGCCGCCCGGACCGCGCGCGCAAGCTCCTTCGGCTGCACGTTCTTCAGCAGGTAGCCCGCGGCGCCGGCCTGGATCGCGGGCAGCAGGCGGTCGTCCTCGGCGAAGCTCGTGAGCACGATCACGCGGCACCCCGGCAGCTTCTCTCGCAGCTCGCGCATCGCCCCCACGCCGTCCAGCACCGGCATCACGAGGTCCATGAGAATCACGTCGGGGCGCAGCCGCTCGGCCTCCGCGAGCGCCTGCCGCCCGTCATCGGCCTCCCCCACCACCTCGATCCCGTCCTGCAGCTCGAGGAACGTGCGCAGCCCCTCTCGCACCACCGCGTGGTCGTCCACGAGCATCACGCGGATCGCCTCAGCCACGCGGCGCCACCCGCAGCTTGATGTCGGTGCCGCTGCCGGGGGCCGAGCGGATCTCGAGGCGCCCGCCGAGCCGCGCCGCGCGCTCCTCCATCGAGGTCAGGCCGAGCCGCCGCGAGCGGAGCTCAGGGTCGTCTGGCGTGAAGCCCACGCCGTCGTCGCGCACCTCGAGCGCGAGCCCGCCGTCCTGGCGGCCGAGGCGCAGCTCGACGTGCTTAGCGCCGGCGTGTCGGAGCGCGTTCTGCAGCGCCTCCTGGGCGATGCGGAACACCTCCTGGTCGCGGCCATCCCCTCCGGCCGACACCGCGTCGTCGATCCCAAGCTCGATCTCCACCGGGTGAAGCTGCCGCAGCACCTCCACGTGCTTGCGCAGCGCGCCACACAGCCCGTCGCGGTCCAGGTCCGGCGGGCGCAGCTCGAGGATCAGCGAGCGCAATTCGTCGAGCGCCTCGCGCGACAGCTCCTTGAGCCGCTCCACCTGAGCGCGCGCGGCGTCACCGTCGCGCTCGAGCAGCGTCTCCACCGACTCAGCAGTGAGCACCAGGCTGAACAGCTTCTGGCTCACCGCGTCG
>JAICJR010000145.1 GCA_025928345.1 Thermoleophilaceae bacterium
AGCACGTGCACCTCCACGCTCGGCTGGTTGTCCTCAGCCGTGGAGAAGATCTCCGACTTGCGCGTGGGGATCGTGGTGTTGCGCTCGATGAGCTTGGTCATCACGCCGCCCTTGGTCTCGATGCCGAGGGTGAGCGGGGTGACGTCCAGCAGCAGCACGTCCTTCACGTCGCCCGCGAGCACGCCCGCCTGAATCGCGGCGCCGACGGCCACGACCTCGTCCGGGTTCACGCCCTTGTGCGGGTCCTTGCCGGTGAGCTGCTTGACCTTCTCCTGCACCGCCGGCATGCGGGTCATGCCGCCGACGAGCACGATGTGGTCGATCGAGTCGCCGGTCACGCCGGCGTCGTCCATCGCCTGCTTGGTCGGGCCCACCGTGCGGTCGAGCAGGTCGGCCGTGAGCTCGTTCAGCTTCGAACGCGACAGGCGCGTGTCGAGGTGCTTCGGGCCGGACTGGTCGGCCGTGATGAACGGCAGGTTGATCTGCGTCTCCTGCGTGGTGGAGAGCTCGACCTTGGCCTTCTCCGCCGCCTCGTACAGGCGCTGGAGGGCCATCTTGTCCTGCGACAGGTCGATGCCCTGCGAAGCCTTGAACTCGCCCACCATCCAGTCGACGATCGCCTTGTCGAAGTTGTCGCCGCCCAGGTGATTGTCACCCGCGGTGGCCTTCACCTCGAACACGCCGTCGCCGATCTCGAGCACGGACACGTCGAAGGTGCCGCCGCCGAGGTCGAAGACGAGGATCGTCTGGTCGGACTCCTTGTCAAGCCCGTAGGCGAGCGACGCCGCGGTGGGCTCGTTGATGATGCGCTTGACCTCGAGGCCGGCGATCTTGCCGGCGTCCTTGGTGGCCTGGCGCTGGTCGTCGTTGAAGTACGCCGGGACGGTGATCACCGCGCTGTCCACGGTGTCGCCCAGATAGGACTCGGCGTCGGACTTCAGCTTCTGAAGGATCATCGCGCTGATCTCTGGCGGCGAGTACTCCTTGCCGCCGGCGCTCACGCGCGCGTCGCCGTTCGGGCCGCTCACGACCTTGAACGGGACGATCGTCTCCTCCTCCTTCACCTCAGCGGCCTTGCGGCCCATGAAGCGCTTGACGGAGAAGACGGTGTTCTCGGGATTGGTCACCGCCTGGCGCTTCGCGACCGTGCCCACGAGGCGCTCGCCGCCGGACGTGAACGCCACTACGGACGGCGTGGTGCGCGCGCCCTCGGCGTTCTCGATCACACGCGGCTCGCCACCCTCGAGCACGGCCATGCACGAGTTGGTCGTGCCAAGATCGATGCCGATTGTCTTTGCCATCTGCTTGCTTCCTCCTGTCGGAAAAAATCTAAGTGGATGTATAGCAAGTTCGTGCGCTTGCGCCCACTCCTAGTGCCCAGTGCCCAGCGGCCAGCACTGGGCACTCAGCCCTCCGGCAACGGACGCGGCGGCCTGAGGCGGGGAATCACCTCGATCCCGACTATCGCGGCCAGTATGAGTCCGGCTCCGAACCAGTTCAGGGCTGTCAGGCGGTCTCCGTGGAGGTAGCCGAAGAGGCCTGCGAAGGCTGGTTCTGAGGCGAGGATGAGGGCTGTTCGTGCTGGGCTCGCGTGCTGCTGGGCGTAGCTCTGGACGAAGAAGCCGAGGGCGCTCGCGAGCAGGGCTGTGACCAGCAGGGCCGACCAGACCTGGCCGCCGCTCGGCGCCTCGAGCTGGCCGGCGATGGCGCCGGCTATGAGGCTCGCTGCTCCGCAGGTGCCGAGCTGTACGGCGAGCAGCGCGCCCAGATGGTGGTTCCGCACACCGTGGCTCGTCACCAGGATGTGCGCCGCGAAGGAGGCCGCACAGAGCAGCGCCAGCGCGTCGCCGTAGTGGAGTCCGTTCGTGCCCGAAAGGAGGTAGAGGCCGAGCGCGGACAGCAGGGCCGCGGCCCAGGCGAGAGTGCCCACTCGGTCGCGCAGGAAGATCGCCCCGAGCACCGGAGTGATCACCACGAAGAGGCCGGTGATGAAGCCGGCATTGGAGGCGCTCGTGTGCTCGAGCGCGTACGTCTGCGAGAGGTAGCCGCCGGTGAGGAAGACGCCCATCGCCAGGCCCGCCCGCCAGCCGTCGCGCGGCAGCCGCGCGAGCTCGCGCCTGAAGAGCACGGCGACGATGATCGCCGCCGCCGTGAAGCGGTAGCCGAGGAACGCGAGGACGTGCAGGTGCTTGACCGCGTTCTGGACCATCACGAAGGTGAGCCCCCAGACGGCGGCGATGCCCACGAGCGCCGCCTCGGCGGCGTGGCGCTGGCTCATATCTCGCCGGAGCGGCGGCGCGCCTTGCCGTACGGGCAGAGGCTAAGCAGCGGGCACTCGCCACAGCGCGGATCGCGCGCCGTGCAGGTCCGGCGGCCGTGGCGGATGAGCCCGACGTGCACCTCGTACGCCTCCTCGGGATCGTCGGCCACGAGGCGCAGCATCTCGTCGTGCGCCTCGTCGAAGGACGCCTTCGGGCGGAACAGGCCGAGCCGCGTGCCCACCCGGTACACGTGTGTGTCCACCGGCACGTCCGCGCGCCCGAACGAGAAGAGCAGCACGCACGCCGCGGTCTTGCGGCCCACGCCCGGCAGCTCGCACAGCTCCGCGCGAGCCTGGTCTAGCGGCTCCTCGCCGAGCCGCGACAGGTCGTCGTCGCCGATTGCCCGCAGGATCTTCTGGATCCGCCCCGCCTTCACGCGTGAGATGCCGCCCGGGCGGATCGCCTCCTCCACCTCGTCCTCGTCGGCGTCGCGCACCTCGTCCCAGCTCGAGAAGCGCTCACGCAGGCGCGCGTAAGCCACGTCGCGGTTGCGGTCGTTCGTGTTCTGCGAGAGCACGGTGAGGATCAGCTCGTCCACGGGCGCGAGGTGCGGCCGCAGAGCAGGACGGCCGTACGCCTTGCGGAGGCGATCGCGGATTGCGAGCAGCTTGCGACGGGTGGCGGGCTTCCATTCGGACACGGCGGAGAAAGGTAGTGCGCCGTTGCGCTCTAATTGCAGCGTGCCCGTCCACGACAAGCGCGCCGAAGTCGGCGGCGTCGAGGTCTTCTGGCGCGAGGCTCCTTCGCCTTCAGGCCGTCCGCCCGTCCTCTACGTACACGGCAACCCGACGAACTCGGACGACTGGGTCGAGTTCCTCGAGCGCACCGGCGGCATCGCGCCCGACCTCCCCGGCTTCGGCCGCTCCGGCAAGCCCGCGCACTTCGACTACTCGATCGAGGGCTACAGCAAGCTCCTCGAAGCGCTCCTCGCGCAGCTCGGCGTGGAGCGCTACTCGCTCGTCGTGCATGACTGGGGCTCGGCGGCGCTGGGTCTCGCGCAGCGCGCGCCCGAGCGTGTCGAGCGGGTCGTGCTCATCAACTGCGTGCCGCTCGTGGCCGGCTACGAGTGGCATCGCCTGGCGCGCATCTGGCGCACGGCGCTCGCCGGCGAGCTGTTCATGGGCGTGGCCACGCGCGGGGGCGTGAAGCGCCTGTTGCGGGGCGGCTTCGTGGAGCCCCCGTCCGACGAGTTCGTCGATCGCGTGTGGAATCACTTCGACCACGGCACCCAGCGCGCGATCCTCAAGCTCTACCGCTCGGCGCCCCCCTCCGTGCTCGAGCGTGCCGGCGACCGCCTCGGCGAGCTTCGCTCCCCGGCGCTGATCGTCTGGGGAGAGGACGATCCTTACATCTCGAGCGAGTTCGCTTCCCGGTTGGCGGACGCGCTCGGCGGGGATACTCGTCTCGAGCTCCTGCCCGGCGTCCGCCACTGGCCGTGGATCGACGATCCAAGGGTGATCGACACAGTGGCGGGCTTCCTCCTCAGCTGATGGCCACCATCGAAACAACGCGTCCACGGCAGCTGCCGCTGCTTCGCTCGCCCGCGGAGCTGTGGAGAGTCGCGCCGGTCGCCGCCGCCGCGCTCGCCGGAGCGCTGTACCTGGTGCTCGCGCCGAAGACCGGCGATCTCGCCGCGCACGTGTTCCGGTCGGATCTCTTCGGACGCTACGGCCTGGCCGTGTGGAACGGCGACTGGTACGGCGGCCATCACATCCCCGCGTACAGCATCCTGTTCCCGCCGCTCGCCTGGGCGACGGGTCCGGCGGTCGCGGGCGTGCTCGCCGCGCTTGCCGCTGCCGCTGCGTTCGAGCCGCTCGCCCGCGGGCACTTCGGTGACGGCGCGCGCTGGGGCGCACTCTGGTTCGGCGCCGCCACCTGCACCATGCTGTTCACGGGCCGGCTCCCGTACGCGCTCGGCGTCGCGCTGGGGCTCGGGGCGCTGCTCGCCCTCCAGCGCCGCCGGACCATCCCCGCCGTGGTGCTCGCCCTGCTCACGCCGCTGGGCAGTCCGGTGGCCGGCGTGTTCCTGGCGGTCGCGGCGGTGGCCCTGGCGATCACTTCACGCGGTGCGACGCGGCGTGATGCGGTGCTGGTAGCCGCTGCGGGCATCGTCCCCACGGTCCTGCTTGCAGCCGCCTTCCCGGAGGGTGGCCATCAGCCGTACGCGTTCATGTCGTTCGTGCCGGTGCCGATTGCCGTGGTCCTGTTCGTGGTGCTCCTGCCGCGCGCGGAGCGCACCCTTCGCATCGGCGTCGCGCTCTACGGGCTCATGGCACTGGCTGCCTTCGTCCTGCCCACGCCGCTCGGCGGGAACGCGTCGCGCCTGGGCGAGCTCTTCACAGGTCCCGTCGCCCTCTGCGCGCTGCTCGGAACGCGCCGCTCGTGGGCCACGCCCGCCGCGCTCGTGGCGCTGCTCGCGGCGACCGGGGTCTGGCAGCTCTCCGCCCCGGTGCGGGCGATCACGAATGCCGAGGACAACCAGTCGCGCTACCGCGCGTACTTCCGGCCGCTCGTCGACTTCCTTCAGGACAACGCGCAACCGCCCGGCCGGGTGGAGGTGGTCTTCACAGACGCCCACTGGGAGAGCGCCGACGTCGCGATCCACGTGCCCATCGCGCGCGGCTGGGAGCGCCAGCTCGACATCGGCCGCAACTCACTCTTCTACGACGGCACGCTCAACGCGCGCACCTACAGGCAATGGCTCGCGGACAACGCGGTGCGCTGGGTGGCGCTGCCGGATACGAAGCTCGACTACAGCGCGCAGCAGGAGGCGCGTCTGGTCCGGTCCGGGCTGCCCTACCTGCGCCTGCGCTGGATCAATCCGCACTGGCGCGTGTACGAGGTCACGAGCCCGCACTCGCTCGTCACCTCGCAGGGCTCCGCGCGCATCCGCGCGCTGTCGTTCGGGGCCGAACAGGTGCTGCTCCAGGTGGATCGCCCGGGCAGCGCGCTGGTGCGCGTGAGGTGGACGCCGTACTGGGTCGCGAACGGCGCGTGCGTGGAGGGCGACGGACCGTGGACGCGCATCACCGCGCGGCGGACGGGAACGGTGCGAATGCGCATCGACTTTTCGCCGTGGCGAGTGTTCGTGCGCGGACGCCGGTGCGCCTGAATTACCCGGCGGTCCGCAGACGCGGTCGTTAAGCTCCAGTGGTGGCCCGCTTACAGAAGATCACCGCCCGGATACTTCCGCAGGGGCCTGTGGATGCCGTCCGGCAGCTGCTGCTGTTCGGCGGCGCGTACTACGTCTACCGGATCGTCCGCGGCATCGTCGACGGCGAGGTGACCACGGCGTTCGCCCACGCGCGCTGGATCGTGAATGCCGAGCGCGGGCTCCACATGTTCTTCGAGCCGAGCGTGCAGACGTGGACGATCGGCCAAACCTGGCTCATACACATCGCGGACTTCACGTACGTGAACGCCCACTTCGTCATCACCACCGCGTTCCTCGTGTGGCTCTACTTCTGGCGCAACGAGGCCTTCTACTTCGTGCGCAACATGTTCATGGTGGCGATGGGCCTGGCGCTCATCCTGTACGCGGTCTACCCGACCGCACCGCCGCGCTTCCTGCCGGAGTGGGGCTTCACGGATACGGTCACCGACTTCTTCGGCCAGGGCGCTTCCCACAGCGCGAGCATGCTCTACAACCCGTACGCGGCGATGCCGAGCATGCACGTGGCGTTCGCCCTGATGGCCGGGGTCACCGGCGTGCGGCTCGTCAAGTGGAAGCCGGGGAGAACTTTCTGGCTGCTCTACCCGCTGTTCATCAGCTTCGTCGTGATCGTCACGGCAAACCATTTCTGGCTGGATGCCGCGATGGGTGCGGTCGTTGCGGGCATTTCCGCGTACGCTTCAGCGGCGCTTGCCCGGGCACGACCTGACGCCTGGGCATTCGCCGGAGCCACCGCTTGACGGAAGAGCCGCGAGATACAGCGGGCGCCACACGGGAGCGGCGCCAGAGGACGAGGGGGGTTGGGCGCCGCAACGGCGAGCCGCTCACCGCGGCCGACGTCCGCCTGCGGGCGCGCAGCCGGCTGATCGAGTCGCGCCTCACGCCCAACGCCATCTCCCTCACGGGCCTCGTGCTCAACGTTGCCGCTGCCGTGCTGATCACCCAGCGGTTGTTCTTCCTCGCCGGCGTCACGTTCATCATCGGCTCGATCATGGACACGCTCGACGGCCGCTATTCGCGCATGTCGGGCAAGGGCACTCCGTTCGGCGCGTTCCTCGACTCCACGCTCGATCGCGCGGAGGAGGGCATCGTGCTCACGGCCGTGGCGGCGTACTTCGCCGACGTGAAGCACGACCAGGTGGCCGTGGCCGCCGTGGTGATCACCGTGCTCGGCTCCCTGCTCGTGAGCTACACGCGTGCACGCGCGGAGGCGCTCGGCGTTGAGTGCAAAGTGGGTATTGCCACACGCGCGGTCCGGGTAGTGATCCTGTCGATAGGCTTGGTGTTCGCTCGGGGAGCGAGTTTGGGTAGCTTTGAGCTGCTCAAGCCGGCGATCTACGTAATGGCCGTGCTCACGAGCTTCACGGTGCTGCAGCGCGTCTTCCACGTTAGGCGCGAGCTGAACCGCACAAGCCCCGCGTAACCACTAACGGCGAGCGGAGTTCGATAACCCTGCGGGGCCCAACTCGGGCCGGCCGCAGACCTCAGGAGGGCTCAAACACTTGACTGAAAACGGACCTACGAACGGCGCCTCGCGCTACCAGGGGGAGAAGGTACGCGTAGCCGTCATCGGCGTCGGCAACTGCGCCTCCGCCTTCGTGCAGGGCGTGCAGTACTACAAGGACGCGGATCCCAAGGAGCGCGTCCCCGGGCTGATGCACGTGGACCTCGGCGGCTACCACGTGAGCGACATCGAGTTCACGGCCGCCTTCGACATCGACAAGGACAAGGTCGGCAAGGACCTGTCCGAGGCGATCTGGTCGGGCCAGAACAACACGATCAAGTTCTCCGAGGTGCCGAACCTCGGCGTGAAGGTGCACCGGGGCATGACGCACGACGGCCTCGGCAAGTACCTCAAGGAGAAGATCGAGAAGGCGCCCGGCTCGACCGACGACATCGTCCAGATCCTCAAGGACACGAAGACCGACGTCGTCGTCTCCTACCTGCCGGTGGGATCCGAGCAGGCCACCAAGTGGTACGTCGAGCAGGTGCTCGAGGCCGGCTGCGGCTTCGTCAACTGCATCCCGGTGTTCATCGCACAGGAGGAGTACTGGGCCGGCCGCTTCAAGAAGGCGGGCCTGCCGATCGTGGGCGATGACATCAAGTCGCAGGTCGGCGCGACGATCGTGCACCGCCAGCTCGCGCGGCTGTTCGCGGACCGCGGCGTGAAGATGGTGCACACGTCGCAGCTCAACGTCGGCGGCAACATGGACTTCTACAACATGCTCGAGCGCGAGCGGCTCGAGTCGAAGAAGATCTCGAAGACGCAGGCGGTCACGTCGATCATGGACGAGAAGCTGCCCGCGGACGACGTCTACATCGGCCCGTCCGACTACGTGCCGTGGCTCACCGACCGCAAGTGGGCTCACATCCGCGTGGAGGGCCAGGCGTTCGGCGACGTGCCGCTCAACGTCGAGATGAAGCTCGAGGTGTGGGACTCGCCCAACTCGGCGGGCATCGTGATCGACGCCGTGCGCTGCTGCAAGCTGGCGCTCAATAACGGCATCGGCGGTCCGCTCGAGGAGCCGAGCTCCTATTTCATGAAGTCGCCCCCGGTGCAGGTGCCCGACTCCGTCGCACGCCAGAACACCGAGGACTTCATCGCCAAGTACGCCGGCGCGCCAAAGCTGCCCGGCACGGCGAAGATCAAGACAGCCAAGGCTGAGGCCTAAGCAGCCGTCCGTCGTCAGCCGGTTATCGTCGCCCCGTGAGCGACGAGGACCGGCTGGCGCGGGCAGCTGAGCTGGAGGACCAGGCTCGCACCGAGCCGCTCGCCAAGGCGCGGGAGCTCGGGATGCAGGCCGCGCAGTTGCGCATGCGGGTGCTGGGCGAGAAGCCGTATCCGGTGCTCGTCTGCTCGGAGTGCTGGCAGCTCACCGGCTGGCTCGGATCGCGCGACCGCTGCGACGTGTGCATCAGCTCGGATCGGCGTGAAGCGTCGTTTGCGGATCCGAGTGGGTCGTGGGTCGCTCTCCATGGCGAGGCGAGCCCCGCCCCGCCCCGGCGCGTGTCGGCCTGGAAGCGGCTGACCGCTGCGCTCGGCGCGAGGAACGCGCTCGAGAGGGAGCGCATGGAGGTATGGAACGAGAGGGTGGATCCGGGTGAGAGCGGACCGCCCACGTTGC
>JAICJR010000185.1 GCA_025928345.1 Thermoleophilaceae bacterium
GCCAGGGCGCCACCGACCTCTGGCAGGCCGACGAGCACACGAGCGAACGCATCCTCGAGGAGACCGGCGGCTTCGGCGCCGACTACACGTTCGAGGCCACCGGCCTCGTCTCGGTGATGCGCCAGGCGGTGGAGACCGCGCGCATGGGCTGGGGCCTCTGCACGGTGATCGGCGTTGCCGGCAAGGGCGAGACGCTCGACATCGTGCCGCGCTTCCTGATCACCGGCCGCCGCGTGGCCGGCTCCTCGTTCGGCGGGGTGAAGGGCCGCGACCAGGTGCCCGAGCTCGTGCAGCGCTACCTCGACGGCGACATCGACGTCGACCCGTTCATCTCCCACCGCATCTCGCTCGACGAGGTGAACAAGGGCTTCGAGCTGATGGAGGCCCAGGACGGCATCCGCAGCGTGATCGAGCTCTAGAAGAGCCGCTCGATCAGCCGCGCCGCCGCGCGCCCATCGTCCAGCGGGCAGAAGCGGTCGCGCCACGCGCGGTAGCGCTCGGCGTACTCCGGCGGCACGCCGTCGACCGCTCGCAGCGCCTCGGCCAGCTCCTCGGTGGTGCGCACGATCGGCCCGGGCACCTCCGCCTCGTAGTCGATGTAGAAGCCGCGGATGTCGTCGCGGTAGGTGTCGAGGTCGTAGGCGAAGAAGATCATCGGCCGGCCAGTGTTCGCGAAGTCCACTGCGAGCGCCGAGTAGTCGGTGACGAGCACGTCTGAGGCGGCGAGCAGCTCGCTCGCGGCCTGCCACAGGGAGACGTCGATCACCCTCTCGAAGCCGCCGGTCTCGGGCACGTCCGCCACCGACGGGTGCTTGCGGAGCAGCAGGAACGTGTCCGGCCCGAGCGCTTCGAGCACGCGCGCGACGTCGAGGTGCTGGTCCATCCGGTAGCGGCCGCGGCGGTCCACCACATGGTCGCGATAGGTGGGCGCATAGAGAACCACGCGAGCGCCGCTCGGGATGCCGAGCGCGCGCCTCACCTCGGCCGCTCGCGTCTCTCGGTCCGGCGCCGCCAGCACGTCGTTGCGCGGCAGTCCGAGCTCGAGGATCTCGCCGTCGAAGCCGAACGCCTGGCGGAGAATCGGCGACGCGAAGCTCGACCCCGACAGCACGTACTGCCAGTTCTCCATCTGGTTCGACCACTGCCACGAGCGGCGCATGGTGCTGCGCAGATGCGGCACGTCGAGGCCCACGCGCTTGAGCGGCGTGCCCTGGAGCGTTTGCACGATCACCTGGTCGGGCCGCCGCCTGAACCACTCGGGGAGAAAGCCATTGACCACCACCACGCGGGCGCGAGCCATCGCCTCGTAGTACTCGCGGCTGCCGGCGCGCAGCGCCCGGCCGCTCGGCGGGATCACGGCACGGCCGTCGCGCACCACCCACAGCCGCTCGAGCGATGAGGCCTGCCGCGCCAGCTCCTCGTGGAGAGCGCGCGGGCTGTCCGCGTACTGGCGCCCGCCGAAGGTCATGAACACCACCGCGTCGAGCAGCTCCTGCTCGCGCCCCGGCGCGTACACGTGCTCGCGCAGCTGCCGCTGGTGGAAGCGGCCGCGCTCGCCGTCGTCGTCGAGGTCGCGGTGGGCGGCCACCACCACCTGGAGCTGCGGCGTGACCGTGAGAAGGAACGTCTTGTGGTTGATCACGTGCCGCATCGGCAGCTCCTCGAAGAGCTGCTGGGTCATCAGGACCGGCGTCATCTGGGCGCGCTCCTTCGCGCCGGCGGGGCGCGCGAACAGCTCCCAGTTGCCCTCCCGGAGCGGCAGCTCGCCCGCAAGCGACCTCACGCGGCCCGGCGTGAGCGTCGCGCGGAAGCGCCCGGAGCCATCCACCTCCAAGGGGAAGAGATGCTGAACGAGGTGCAGCCGGCCGGCGAGCACCAGCTCGTCGAACGGCGGCGCGCCCGCTCCGAGCGCACCGGACAGCTCCAGCTCACCTGACTCGCTCCACCGTGCCTCCTCCACCACCGGCTGGGGCGCGCGGGCCAGCAGTACGGCGTCGCCGTCCTTTGTGCGCACGAGCGCGAGCTCGCGCGAACCGCACGGCCTCGAGCCCTCGCGCACGTGCTCCTCGAGCGACACGCGGCGCGACGGCTCGCCCTTCCCCACCGTCCACAGGTTCCACAGCTTCGCGCCGGCGTACTCGCTCCCGGCCGGCTCCGGGTTCGCCTCTTCTACGGCAGAAGAGAGCTGCTCGAGTGACACCCGGACAGTGAATTCGTCCGCTGAACGCTCGAGCGGCAGCTCCAGCCTGCCGGCGCCGGGCCTCGCGAAGCGCAGCGCGCTGCCCGCCCCGTGCATCCGTCCCGAGAGCTCGATCTCGGCATCGACCAGCCGGTGCCCCACGATGCTCGCCCAGCCGTCGCGCAGATGGAGCGCGATCTCGCCAGTGTGCGCTGGCGCCGCCTTCAACGAGAGCCCGCCTGGCAGCGCACGATCCACAGCGCGAACCGGCCGTGGGCTGTCCACCAGAAAGCGCGACCGCCGCCGCGTCACGCCGCCGGCACGCACCGTCACGTAGAGGTCCCACGTGCCGGGCCGCCAGCGCCCGAGCGTGCGCAGCTTGCGCGGTGGCAGCGTGGCCTCGAAGCCCGACCACTGCGCGTCCGCCGAAGCCTGAGTGGTGCTCGCGGTCACCTCCGGGCGGTGCAGCACCCGCGCCCTCAGCCGGATCGCCGAGGTGCGCATGCGCACACGCAGCAGGCGCCCGCGCCGCACCACCGTCACCGTCACTCGCTGCGACTCCGGCGTGGGCGCGCCGAGCCCCGCGATGAACGCGTAGCCGCCGATCTTCAGCTCATCTCCGTCGAAGCGCAGGTCGTCCACCCGCGGGGAGACCACGAGCTCCTCGTGCAGCAGGTACACCGGCCTCGGGATCTTCAGCTCAGCGTCGGTGCGAAAGGGGTAGTCGCCGTACCACCTCCGCCCAACGCGCACCGGCGGCGTCTCGCGCAGGTGCTCCTTCTGGAAGCGGATCACCTGCAGCAGCTCGGGCATCAGCCGCCGCCGGACGAGGTGCCACTTGAGCCTGTCGATCGCGCGGAGATCGCGGTAGAGCCCGCGCTCGTCGTCGGCGCGGTCGATGAACTCGTTCACGCGCTCGAGGAACACCTCGCGGTACTCGTCGGAGGCGCCGTCGAGAACGTCGAGGTAGTAGCGGAGATCCTCCGCCATCACGCTCTGCTCGTACCAGCGGCGCGCGCGGCGCGGGCCCTCCTTGGCGAGGTACGCCTGCACGTGCTCGACCGCGTCGATTCGGCCGATCAACGCACGCGGCTCGAGCCGCCGCTGCGTGATCGAGAGGTCCGACCCCTCGCGGACGCGGTAGTAGTAGACGGGCTCCTGGATCACGTCCACCGAGCGCGCGGCGAAGTGTGCCGGCAGCACCACCGGGATGTCCTCGTGCAGCACGCCCTCGGGGAAGCGGTAGCCGCCGTCCTGCCAGAACGACCGCCGCCAGAGCTTGTTCGGCACGATGCGGTCGAACAGCAGCGGGCGGAACTTCGTCACGTGCGTCTTCAGGCGCGTGCGGTCGAAGGCGCGTGCGAGGAAGCGCGCCGGCACGAGGCCGGCGGTGGTGAGCCGGTTGACGTTGCCGGTGGCGAAGTCCGACCCGGTCTCCTCGAGTGGCGTGACAAGCAGCTCGTACGCGTTGTGGGGGATCACGTCGTCGCTGTCGACGAAGCCCAGGTACTTCCCGGTTGCGGCGTCCGCGCCCGTGTTGCGGGCGCGGCTGAGGCCGCCGTTCTCCTGCGTGATCAGCTTGAAGCGAGGGTCGCGCCGGGCGAACTCCTCGGCGATGGCGACGCTGCCGTCGGTCGACCCGTCGTTGACCATGATCACCTCGAGGTTCTCGTGCGTCTGGTGCTCGATCGACTCGAGGCACGCCGTGAGGTACTCCTCGACGTTGTAGACCGGGACGACGACCGTGACGAGCGGCGGCACTGTCACCTGGCTCTGCCGACGAGCCGGCGAATCTGCTGCCGCGCGCCCTGCGGGATGCGCCGCGCCACGCGCACGCGGAGAGTGGGCGGCGCCGCGGCCGCCGCTCGCTTGCGCGGCTTCACGGCCGTGACCGACGACTGCGAGATCGCCTCCGCCTCGCCGTACAGCGTCTTGTACTCCGCGTGCGAGCGCTCGAGCGCGGTGCGCACGCCGGGCTCGTCGCCGCCCGCGTCCGCCAGCGGCTGGAACTCGTCCCACACCCGCTCCACCAGTTCGCGCACCGAGGCGGGCACGTCGAGCCCGTCCCAGCCGCGCTGGCTGCGCCGCAGGGTGGGGTCGACGAACTCGTCAACGGCCGGGAAACGCGAGCGGTCCATGCCGGACAGGAGCGGATCGCCAAGCGCCTCACCGGCGCGGCGGAGCTCGCTGTCCCAGTCAGCCAAGAGATCGGGGTAGCGCACGAAGGCGCGGGGCATGTCGCGCGTCTTGCGCTCGGTTTCGAGCATCACGTTGAGCCACGCAGCGGCGCGGCTCGCGTCGGTCTGCCAGTCGCCGTACCACTTGCGCGCGCTGAAGAGGATCTCCGCCGGATGGCGCAGCATGCAGATGAACGAGCTCGGCGCGCCGACGTCGCTCGCGCAGCCCGTCCACAGCGGCAGGAACCAGCCCACGCGCGGGTCCTTCACCACCACCGCGTCTGCCTGATCGAGCTCGCCCTTCAGCCACTGGCGGAGTTCGCTCCGCAACTCGGCGTCCTCCGCCGTCGCATCCGTGACCTCCCACGCGCGCGGGCGCGCGTCGAACACCGTCACCCGCAGCCGCCGCATCACGCGCTTGTGGAAGTTCACCACCCACTCCGGTTCGCCGAAGCCGCGCGGGTTCGTCTCGTCGGCGCCGATCTCGGGCTGCGGGATGTGGAAGCCCACCTGCCCGAGGATGCCTGTCATCAGGCTGGTGCCGCTGCGGCCCACGCCCGCCACGAGAACGAGGCGGCTCATCGGGCGAGCGCCTCCGGGCGCGTCGCGGCGCCCGCCGCATCCCGCTCGCCGAGGAACACGCGCCGCACCACACGTTCGGCCGCGCGGCCGTCGTCCAGGTACGAGAAGCGCGCGCGGAAGCGGGCCCGCTCAGGGCTTCCCTCGTCGCCCGCGCGCAGCGCCTCCGCCAGCTCGGCCTCGGAGCGCGTGACCGGACCCGGCCGCTCCGCCATCAGGTCGAAGTAGGTGCCGCGCCTCGTCCGGTACTCCTCCCAGTCGGGCGCGTGTATGACGATCGGCCGGTCGAGCACCGCGTAATCGAACATGATCGAGGAGTAGTCGGTCACGAGCGCGTCGGCGGCCAGGCTCAGCTCTTCGATCGACGGGTGCTGCGACACGTCGCGCAGCCGCCCGGCGCGGTGCAGCTCGCTCATCTGCTCGTCGCCGCCATAGAAGTAGTGCGCGCGCGCGAGGATGAGCCAGTCCTCGCCGAGCGCGTCGGCCAGCGCCGCCAGGTCGAGCATGGGCACGTAGCCCTCCAGGTACTCGCGGTGCGTGGGCGTGTAGAGCACGGTGCGCCGCCCCGGCTCGATCCCCAGCTCCTCGCGCACGCGCGCGACGTCCTCGTCGGTCGCGTTCGCCAGCGCGTCATTGCGCGGGTAGCCCGTCTCGAGCGACTCGTAGCGCGTGGGATACACGCGCTCCCAGATCGGCGTGGTGAACGAGTTCTGCGACAGGCTGAAGTCCCAGCGCGAGCAGCGCTTGAGTAGCGCCGCCGCGCGTTCCACCTGCAGGTCGAGCCCCATCTTCTTGAGCGGCGTGCCGTGGTGGGTCATCACGTGCACCTGCCCGTCCCGCTTGGTCATCCGGTTCGGGAAGTTCACGTTGTTCACGAACCACTTGGCGCGCGCGATGAGGTCGAAGTACTCGCGCGAGCCGGCCATCACGTAGTCCACGCCGTCGGGGATGCTCGAGGCGCCGTCGGTGTTCACCACCCACACGCCGCGGATGTCCGGCGCCAGCTCGCGTGCGCGCTCGTAGATCGCGCGCGGGTTGCACGAGAAGCCGCGAAACCAGTAGGCGGCGAACACGGCGAGGTTCGGGTCGATCGGCTCGCGCAGTCTGCGCTCGTACTGCCGCTGGCGGTCGTTCGGACCGACGGGCGTGACCGCTCGTTTCAAGCGGCCGGCTGCCTGCCGCGCACGTCCGGGCTTGAGCTCGCGCCGCAGCTCGATCGAGCGGTCGAAGGCGCGGTAGGCCGCC
>JAICJR010000186.1 GCA_025928345.1 Thermoleophilaceae bacterium
AGATGCGCCGTGCCGCGCAGCGTCGGCTCGATAGAGCAGACCTCGAGCCCGGCTCCCTCGAGCAGGCCCGTGATCTCGTCCGCCGTGTAGCCCGACCGGTGAGCCGCCTTCCAGTGCGTGCGGCTGCGTCGCAGCACGGGCGTCCAGTCGCGTTCCGCCACGTGAGCGAGGAGCACGCCACCTCTGCTGAGCGCGCCTGCGAGCGTGCGCGCGGCAGCGGAGTCGTCGGGGATCTCGCCGAACGCCTCGAGAACGACCACGGCGTCGTACCCGCCGGTGGGAAGTGGCTGTGTGAGGTCGGCCTGTGTGAACTCGACGCCTCCCGCCGCACGCTCGGCCGCGAGCCGCCGCGCCTCCGCGAGCGATTCCGGATTCAGGTCGACGCCGGCAACGTGCCAGTCGGGGTGACTCCGTGCGATCTCGATGGCGAACAGGCCGATCTCGCAGCCGGCGTCGAGTACGCGCAGCTCGCCGCCGGCGGCGTGTCGCTCGAGCGCCTCGCGTGCCAGCTGGATCCGCAGGCGGCGCGCGGGCGGCATGTTGAGCGCGCTCCATTCGACTCTGCGCCGCACGCGGCGACGCAGCCCGCCGATCAGCTCACTCGGCACGATGCGCGCGGCCGCGGTGAGCCCGATGCGGGGTCGCAGGCGCGCCGCCTCGAGCAGCAGGCGGACGGCTCGGCGGCGGTCGCCCTGCGCGGCCCACGCCCGAGCGAAGATCAGCGCGACGCGCGCCCGCGCCTCGCGTTCGAGCGCGGTGCCGCGCTCCTCGGGGTGGCGCTCGAAGTAGCGGTCGATCACGAGGCGGCAACCCTCCTCCCCCGCCTCGACGTCGGCCGTCACCGAAGCACCGTGGCGCCGGTACCGCATCGCCACCTCCTGGTCGCTCCGCACGTGAGCCCGCTCGAGCGCGCGCAGAACGAAGTCCCAGTCCTCCGCGCTCCGAACTCCCTCGGGCCACGGCCCGGCGGCGAGCACAACGTCGCGCGGGAAGAGCATCGCCGGCACGCGCACCTCGAAGCCGTCGAGCAGACAGGCCTTCAGCGCATCGCCCTCGACCGACGAGCGGATCTCGCGCTCCGGCCGGAGCTCCGCGTCGCACACGAGCGTTGCGCCGTATGCGATCTCGTCGCGCCGCGCGCCAAGCAATCCGACGAGCCGCGCCGTGCTGTCCGGCTCGAGCACATCGTCGGCGTCGACAAAGCGGATCAGCTCCCCGCGCGCGGCCTCCACCCCTGCGTTACGCGCGCGCGACGCACCTCCGTGCTCGACCCTGACCATCCGCAGTCGCGGGTCCTCGATTCCGCTCAGAAGCTGGTCGATCGGCGTGTCCGACCCGTCGTCCACCACCACCAGCTCGAGCTCCACGTCGCGCTGCGCCAGGGCGCTGCGCACGGCCTCGAGCAGCCAATCGGGCCGCGGATTCCACGCGGCCATGAGAACGCTCACTAGCGGTTCTGCGGGATCCATCGACGCTGCCGATTATCGACACCAGGGCGATGGCCGCCCGCTGCCCGGGCCAGATGAGCCCAACGAAGCATGGCGCGATCGCGTTATCACAAGGTGGACGTTTGTGGATTTCATCGTGGACACTTGGTCGCAGCGTCGTAATTGGGGACAAGGATGATTCACCCAAACCGAGGCGCAGAGGGCGATTCGCCTCGGTCCGACCGGGTCATCGCTGTCTGCCCCGTCCTGCCATACCCGCCGATCGGCGGCGGTCACAAGCGCACCCTGCGCCTTCTCGAGGCGATCGACCGCGCCGGTGGGACCCCGCACATCCTGACGAACGATCCGGGGCAACCCGGCGCCGCCGATGAGCTGCGCTCGCGCGGCTGGTTCGTCGACATCATGGACGAGCCCCCGCAGCGTCTCTCGACGCGCGTGCGCCAGCACCTCGAGAGGCGCCCAAGCCCCCTCCTGCCGCGGATGAGCGCTCGCTTGGCCGAGCTGGCCCCGGAGGCCGCGTTCGTGCAGTTCGAGAGTCCTCAGAGCTCCTACTACTGGGACGGCGTGAACGGATCCAAGGTCATCCTCAGCACCCAAAACGTCGACTCGGAGCTGCTCGCCACCGTGGCACGCGGCATGCCGCTCCTGTCCGTGGCCCGGCTCCGCTGGGCGAACCGCTCGCTGTCGATGCGCACGGTCGAGCGCCGCGCCGCCCGGCGCGCCGACGCCGTCCTCTGCGTCTCGGACCACGACCAGCAGTATTTCGAGCGCTTCTCGAACACGGTGCTCAACGTTCCGAACGGCGTGGACAACGAGCTCTTCGACATCGATCCCGCCCTCCCCGACTCGGAGGACGTCGTCTTCATCGGCCAGTTCGACTACACCCCCAACGAGACGGGCGTCCTGCGCTTCCTGCGCGAGGGGTGGCCGATCGTGAGGGAAGCACGCCCACGCGCCAGGCTCCTGCTCGCGGGCAAGGGCATGCACGGCCCCCTCGAGCGGGAGGCTCGCGCGGCGGAGCGCGTGGAGCCACTCGGGCTCGTCCGCGACGTCGTGGAGTTTCTCAAGCAGAGCCGCCTCGTGGTCTCGCCGCTCTGGCAGGGCGGAGGCACGCACATCAAGGTGCTCGAGGGCATGGCGGCGGCGCGCCCCGTCGTGATCACGCCGCGAAGCTCGCACGGGCTGGGATTCGTGGACGGACTCCACGGGCTTGTGGGGGCGACCCCTTCCGACCTCGCTCACCTCACGGTCGAGCTGCTCGCCGACCGGGAGCGCTCGGAGGAGCTGGCGCGCGCCGGCCGCGAGCTGGCAGATGCCTACCGCTGGGAGCGCACCACCGAGCAGGCGGAAAGCCTCTACCGAGACTGGCTGGAGAACCCAGCGGACGCCGACACGGCGCCCCCGTTCTCCACGTGCACGCCTGCCTGAGCGGCCGGACGACGGTTCCGGGGCGACGCTACACGGCCGGGCTGCGACGCCAGCCGCGCCGGGTTCCGCTTACGGCTCCCGCGCGCGCGAGCAGTCGGGCGATGAAGCCGCCCACCACCGCGTAGATCACGGCGGCCAGGCCCCAGTTCACGGCCACGTTCGTCTTGTGGTTCTGGATGTGGAAGACGTTGCGGAAGGGCTGGACGAGCCACTTCGCCGCGTCGTTGACCGCCGAGACGATCCCGTTCGAAGTGTTGGCCCCGAGGACGTGGATGAGGATCCCGGCAACGATGATCACGACGGCGACGGTGGTCGCGAGTCGCACGACTCTGGCAAGGGTGTACATGAGACTCCTTTCCCTCTGCGACCCAGTACCCAGATCCGCGCGCGTAAACGCCCCAGCTCCGCAAGCTGGCGGGTACGGACCATCCCGCAAGGGGAACGGGGCCGTTAGCGCTCGTTCAGGAACGCTTCGAGCCGGGCCTTGAGCGCCGGCAGCTGCCGCTGCGCGGTGATGGCGCGGAGCACGAGGGCTCCCTGGTCGCGGTCGAGCAGCAGATCCGAGCGGCTCGAGCGGAGAACGCGCGCCAGGTGATTGCGCACCTCCTCGTTGCCGTTCGTCACCGCGGCCACAGCGCTCGCCAGTTCATCGCGCACGCGCGCGTCAAGGGACACCGACAGCCAGTCGTGTTGCTCGGCCATGGGCGCGTACGCTAGCGGGGCCGGACGGGAACCGCCATTTACCCGCTCAGGCAGCCGCGGCTTTAGCGCCCGCGCGGAGGCGCGGCAGCACGTCCTCGGCGTAGAGCCGGAGCGCCCGCTCCTGGTCCTCGCCGGGGAAGTGGAAGGTCAGGTGGGTGAAGCCGAGGTCGAGGTACGGCTGGATTCTCGCCACCTGCTCGGCAGGGTCGTCCGACACGATCCAGCGGCTCGCGGCGCGCTCGGCGGGAAGGGCGTCGGCGAGGCGCTGCATCTCGATTGGATCCTCCACGCCCACCTTCTCCTCCGGGGTGAGCGCCAGCGCTCCCCAGTTGCGCGTGTCCTCCATCGCGCGCGCGTGGTCTGAGTCGTAGGAGACCTTCATCTCGATCGTCAGCTCGATGTCGGACAACGAGCGGCCCTCCTTCTCCGCGCCCTCGCGCACGGCGGGGATCAGCTTCTCGGAGTAGAGCTCGGGCGCCTTGCCGCTCGTTGTGATGAAGCCGTCGGCGATGCGTCCTGCGAGGCGGGCCGCCGCGGGCCCGGAGGCCGCTATGTAGAGGGGCACGCCGCCCTCTGGGCGGTCGTACACGGTCGCGTTGTCGGTGTGGAAGTAGTTGCCGTCGAAGCTCACGCGCTCATCCGTCCACAGCTCCTTCATCAGGAGCGACGCCTCCTTGAGGCGCTGGAAGCGCTCCTTCTGCTCGGGCCACTCCACGCCGAGCGGCGTCTCGTTCATGGCCTCGCCGGTGCCCACGCCGAGGAACACGCGGCCGGGATAGAGCACGCCCAGCGTGGCCATTGCCTGCGCCACGATCCCGGGGTGGTAGCGGTAGCTCGGCGCCACCACGCTCGTGCCGAGCTCGATGCGCGAGGTCCGCTCGCCCAGCGCGCCGAGCCAGGCGAACGAAAACGGGGCGTGGCCACCGTCGTGGCGCCATGGCTGGAAGTGGTCGGAAACGACGACGCTGTCGTAGCCGAGCTCTTCCGCGAGCACCGAAAAATCGAGAAGCTCGCGCGGGCCGAACTGCTCGGCCGAGGCCTTGTATCCGAGCTTGAGCATCCCGTCACGGAGGATGGCATAAGCTGCCCGCCGTGAGCGACCTGAGCGGCCGCACCATGTTCATGTCCGGGGGCAGCCGCGGGATCGGCCTGGCCATCGCCCTGCGCGCGGCGCGCGACGGCGCCAACGTGGCGCTGATCGCGAAGACCACCGAGCCGCATCCCAAGCTCGAGGGCACGATCTACACCGCCGCGGAGCAGATCGAGGAGGCGGGCGGAAAGGCACTGCCGCTGCCCGGAGACATCCGCAACGAGGACCAGGTGCTCGACGCGGTGCAGAAGACCGTCGACCAGTTCGGCGGCATCGACATCGTGGTGAACAACGCGAGCGCGATCCAGATCGAGGGCTCCGAGACGCTGCCGATGAAGCGCTACGACCTGATGCAGAACATCAACACGCGCGGCACCTTCCTCGTCTCGCGCGCGTGCGTGCCGCATCTGAAGAACGGCACGAACCCGCACGTGCTCACTCTCAGCCCGCCGCTGAACATGAAGCCGCACTGGTTCAAGAACCACCTCGGCTACACGCTCGCCAAATACGGCATGAGCATGTGCACGCTCGGCATGGCGGCCGAGTACGCGGACGACGGCATCGCGTTCAACTCGCTCTGGCCGCGCACCATCATCGCCACCGCCGCGGTGCAGAACCTGCTCGGCGGAGACGAGGCGATGGCCCGCTCGCGCAAGCCCGAGATCCTGGCCGACGCGGCCCACGCGGTCCTCGTACGCGACTCGCGCGAGTGCACCGGCAACTTCTTCATAGACGACGAAGTGCTCGCCGAGGAGGGGATCACGGACCTCTCCGACTACACCTACGGCAACGCCGGCGAGCTCCAGACGGACATCTTCCTCGACGCCTAGTTAGACGCGCTGTGGAAGTCGCCGCCGCAGGCTGACCACACGCCGCGGTGCGCCGCACGCGCGTCTCGGAACGCCGCGGCCAGGCGCGGAAAGAGTTCGACCGGCTTGCCCGCGTAGACGTACGTGTTCGCCCAGCCCGACTCGAGCTGTGCCGTCTCGAGAAGCCGCCCGTCCGGAAGCCAGACGTATGCGAGCAGCCGCCCGTAGCGGTCAACGCGGTCCTGCGTCGGGTCAGTCTCGAGCCGAACGTGCGACCCCGCCGGGGCGAGGCGCTCCATGTTGGCGGACGCCTGCGGGCCGCCGCACTCCACCGGCGTGCCTGGCCGGTGCGTCTCCGGGGTGTCGATCCCGAGCAGGCGCACGTAGAAGGTGCGGCCGCCGGCGCGCCCCACGAGGGTGTCGCCGTCAACTGGTCGAACGACTATCGCCGAGATGCCGCGCGAGGTGTCGGGGGTCTGGTGCCGGGTGTCGGAAGGCCAGACCAGTACGGCGATTGCCGCCGCGGCCGCCAGGACGGCGATGAGCATGCGTGGCTTCACGAACCTCTAAGGGTTCGACGACGCGTCTTCGCCCCCTCAGCTGGCGCGCAGCGCGACTATGCAGAGGTCGTCTGGCAGCGCGCCGCCCGCGAAGCGCTCGGCCTCGCGCCGCAGCTCCCGCACCACGCGCGCGGGAGAGG
>JAICJR010000284.1 GCA_025928345.1 Thermoleophilaceae bacterium
CATGTCGCGCGCGACGGCGCGATCGTCACAGTCACGCTCAATCGGCCGGAGAAGCTGAACGCCCTCGACGGCGAGCTCGTCGCCGCGCTCGGTCGCGCGTTCGAGACGCTCGCCGCCGACCGCACCGTGCGGGTCGCGATCCTGACCGGCGCGGGCGACAAAGCGTTCGCCGCCGGCGCCGACATCAAGGAGTTCACGCAGATGAGGCCCGACAAGGAGGGGCGGAAGATGCTCGAGTCCGCCCACGGGCTGATGGAGGGAATGGGCCGCTCGCGCACGGTCACGATCGCGTCGGTGAACTCGCTGGCGTTCGGCGGCGGCTGCGAGCTGGCGATGGCGTGCGACTTCCGCATCGCCGCCGAGTCGGCCACCTTCGGCCAGCCGGAGATCAACCTGGGGATCATCCCCGGCTTCGGAGGCACGCAGCGGCTGCCGCGGCTCGTGGGCGAGGGCAAGGCACTCGAGATGAACCTCACCGGCACGCCGATCGGCGCCTACGAGGCGCGCGACCACGGCCTGGTGAACCAGGTGGTGCCGGACCACGAGCTGTTCGACACGTCGCTCGCGTGGGCTCGCAAGCTGGCGCAGCAGGCGCCGCTCGCCATCGAGAAGATCAAGCGCGTGTCGCACCACGGCAAGCTGTCGAAGGGCCTCGAGCAGGAGGCCGAGGCCTTCGGCGAGGTCTTCGGCTCAGAGGATGCCAAGGAGGGCATTGGCGCTTTCCTCGGCAAGAGAATCCCGAAATTCCAGGGCAAATGACGCAAGCCACCTCAGACGCCCTTCGCGTGGCCGAGCTGCTGAGCGAGGCGGAGGCCGCCGTGGTGCTCACCGGTGCGGGCGTGTCGGTGCCGTCCGGGATCCCCGACTTCCGCACGCCGGGCAAGGGCCTGTGGGAGAAGGTCGACCCGATGAAGGTCGCGCACATCGACGTCTTCCGGCGCGACCCGGACCGCTTCTGGCACTTCTACGGCGACCGCTTCGCCACTTTGGGCGACAGGGAGCCGAACCCCGCGCACGAGATCATCGCGGAGCTCGAGGCGCGCGGCCTGATCCGAGGAGTGATCACGCAGAACATCGACCGCCTGCATCGCAAGGCGGGCTCCGAGAACGTGGTGGAGGTTCACGGCTCGATCGAGTGGAGCGTGTGCCCGGACTGCGGCACACGCGTGGGCGTCGAGCGGGTGATCGAGAAGCTGCGCGCGGGTGTGGGCACGCCGGAGTGCGAGGCGTGCATCACGCCGCTCAAACCGGACGTGGTGCTGTTCGGCGAGCTGCTGCCCGAGGAGGCGATGTCCGACGCGTTCGCACTCGCCTCCGAGGCCGACGTGATGGTGGCCATCGGCTCGTCGCTGGAGGTCTACCCGGTGGCATCGCTACCGGGCGTGACGCTCGAGAACGGCGGCTGCCTCGCGCTCGTCACCCAGGGGCGCACGCCCTACGACGCCGACGCCGACGTCAAGCTCACCGGCGACGTCGTGGACGAGCTCGACGCGGTGCTCGAAGCGCTCGACGGCTAGGTCGAGCGCACCTTCTCCAGCAACGCGTAGAGGTCGCCGGTCGGACCGAGGTGCGCGAGCTTGTCCGGGTTCACCACCGAGCGCAGCGAGATCACCTGGCCGTCCGCGACCTGAATCGAGAGCACGCTGACGATGCTCCCGTCGGGCGCGCGAGCGATTACTCCGGGCTCCCCGTTGATCTCGGACGGCCTGAACGTCACGCCCATCCGGCCGACGAGCCTCATCAGGCCGAACACGAAGCGCATCACGCGCTCGCGGCCGTAGAGCGGCTTCGCTATCGCCGGGCCCTTGCCGCCGCCGTCGCCGTAGAACACCACGTCGTCGGCGAGCAGCTTCACCAGGCCTTCGGTGTCGCCTTCCTGTGCGGCCGCCCAGAACCTGCCGGCCAGCTCGTCGCGCGCCTTCTTGTCCGCCTCGAAGCGCGGCCGGCGCTCCTCCACATGCTTGCGCGCGCGCACCGCGAGCTGGCGCGTGTTGTCCTCCGACTTGCCGATCGTCTGCGCGATCTCGTCGTACGGGTAGTCGAACACCTCGCGGAGCAGGAACACCGCCCGCTCGACCGGCGACAGGCTCTCCAGCAGCACCAGGAACGCCATCGACATCGAGTCGGCCATCTCGGCGTGCTGCGATGCGTCCGGCACCTCCTCCGTGAGCAGCGGCTCGGGCAGCCAGGTGCCGGTATAGCTCTCGCGCTTGACGCGAGCGGAGCGCAGGTGGTCGATGCTCAGGCGCGTGGTGATCGTGGAGAGGTACGCCTTCGGGTTATCGATCTGCTCCTCCTTGGCGGCCTGGTGGAAGCGCAGGAACGCCTCCTGCACGATGTCCTCCGCCTCGCTCGCCGAGCCGAGCATCCGGTAGGCGATCGAGAACAGAAGCGGTCTCAGGTCCTCATAGATTTCAGTCATCGCCCCCTAAGACG
>JAICJR010000116.1 GCA_025928345.1 Thermoleophilaceae bacterium
CAGCATCGCGCCGGCGAGACCGTCGATGCCGGCGACAGTCTCGTCCTTGGCCACGCGGTCGGCCAGCACGATGTACAGGGCGAACAGCGCCGCATTGGCGAACGCGAGCGCGAGTCCGAGCGGCTCCGCCGCCAGCTGCACGCCGGTGACCAAATACACGCCGCCGACCGCGAGAACAAGTGCGGCGAGGTTGCGCCGGGTGCGTGCGCCCACCGCGGCCAGCGCGATCACCGGCAGGAACTCGATCGCCGCCACGGTGCCCAGGGGAAGCCGGTCGATGGCGAGGTAGAAGCAGCAGTTCATGACCGCGAGCACGGCACCCCACGCGATCACCGTGCGCCGCAGTGCCCGCCACGGGCGGCGCCAGACGGCGAAGATCACCGCCGCGGACGCGATCCGCAGCCACGCCACGCCGAGCACATCCACACGCGCGAACAGCAGCACCGCGAAGGCGGGACCGAGGTAGTGAAACGTCGCGCTCACCAGGAAGTACGCGTGCGGAGGGACGCTGGTGCGGCGGCGGGCGGCAAAGGCGATGGCGCTCACAAGCACAGTGTTCCGCGCCCCGGCCGGCTTCTACAGGCCTAAACAGAGGTATCCTGCGCAGAGCGCCTATGAATCAAAACCTCGACGCCACGGACGTAGAGCTTCTCAAGGAGCTCCAGGCAGATGCCCGCGTGAGCCTGGCGGAGCTCGGGCGTCGCATAGGGATGTCGGCGCCGGCCGTGGCCGAGCGCATGAGGCGCCTCGAGGACGCGGGCGTGATCACCGGCTACCACGCCGACATCGATCCGCGCGCGCTGGGCTTCGACCTCGGCGCTGTGATCCGCGTGCGGCCGCACGCGCGTCAGATCCCCAAGGTGGCGCAGATCGCGCGCGACACGCCGGAGGTCGTGGAGTGCCAACGGATCACCGGCGACGACTGCTTCTTCATGAGGCTGCACGTGCGCGACGTCGAGCACCTCGAGGAGGTACTTGACCGCTTCACGCCGTTCGGGCAGACGACGACGTCGATAGTGCAGTCGGCGCCCGTGCCGGCGCGCGGCGTCAGCCTAAGCGGCCACTAGGTACTGCTGCCACGCGTCCGGGATGCGCGTCATCGCCACGTGCACGAACAGCGTGGGACTCGGCGGCCGCGGCGCGTGCCGGGGATGCATGTTCGCCTGGCGCGGAAGCCGGTCGCCCTTGCGCCGGTTGCATGGCGCGCAGCACGTGACGATGTTGTCCCAGGAAGACGAGCCGCCCTTCGAGCGTGGGATCACGTGGTCGATCGTGAGCGTGCCACGCTCGCTGCCGCAGTACTGGCACCTCCAGCCGTCGCGGGCGAAGATCGCGCGCCTCGTGATCTTGCGGCTGTGGGCGTCGCGCGGGATGCGCACATAGGTGACGAGCCGGATCACCATGGGCCGCGGCAGCGTGAGGTTCTCGGCATGGAGCGGCCACTCCGCCTGCTCGAGCACCTCGGCGCGCTGCTTCAGCACGAGCACGGTGGCGCGCCTCACGGTGCACACGTTGATCGGCTCGTACGACGCGTTGAGCACCAGCACCCGGCCTAACGTTCCCCCACGCTGCTCCGGCCGGGCGCCCGGCAGCGTGGCTACTGGAGCTGGCTGTTCGCCAGCCTCCTCTACGACCGCAGGTACGGTGCTGCTCACCCTGGTCACCCTGCGGCCAGTGTAGCGGCAGCCCCCGCCACAAATAGGCGCCTGCGGGTCAGGAAGCGGCTTGGCCGGCCGGCGACAGCGCGGCCTCAATCGCCTCGCGTTCCTCCGGCGAGAGCTCCAGCTCGGACTCCCCGTTGCGCACGCGCTTGACGTACACGCGCGCCTGCTCGCGGTGCAGGATGGACGAGATCACCACGCCGGAACGGTGCGAATCGAGGAGTGCGTAGGAGCTCGACTGCTGCCCCGACATCTCGCCATAGGCGTCGTAGCGGACAAGCGATGTGTACGCGAGGCAGCCGTCGATCCGCTGCTCGGCTGTGCCCACCCGCCGGTCGAGCGCGGCAAGCACCTCCTCCACCCAGTCGCGCAGCTCCACGAACGCGGTCTCGAGCCGCTCTCCGTGGCTCACGAGGTCCCGCTCACCGTGCGGTCCGAGCACCACCTGCTGAGCCGCCCGCAGCCGCCGCAGCTTCACCGCCAGCACGATGGCGAAGAGGAGCGCGATCACCGCGACGGCGGCCGCCGCGAGGGCCACGATCCCCTGCGTGCTGGTCAGGTCGTTCATCGGGCCAGCAGAGTAGCGCCAGCCTCAGCGGCCTTGATCAGTGGGTGAAGATGGCCGGGTAGGTGGCCTTGTTGTTCGTCAGGTTCTTCTCGCCGGGGACGGGAAGCACCTGGACGGCGATCTTCACCGGCTGCCCGGTGGGCGGCGTCTGGGAGAGCGCGACGTTCACCGTCTGCTGCGTCCCCTTCGGCAGCGTCGGGATCTTCTGCTCGGTGATGATCGGCTTGCCCGCGCCGGTGATCGTGATGCGCACGGTCACGTTCGTCTCGTCGTTGTCGCCGCCGTTCGTGATCTGAACGTCGAAGGAGGTGTTCGCGCTCGCCGGAATGGCCACCGCCGAGGCCGTGCTGAGCGTCTGCCCGCCAGGTTTGACCACCACGCTGTCGAGCGACGTGCCGTGCAGCCCGGGCGCCACGGGGCCGGACGCGCTGCCGCTGCTCCCGCCGCGGATGCGCGCGATGCGATCCGCCACCGTGGTGGGGTCGAGCCAGGCGATGTCCGGCAGGAAGGCGCTCTTCGGCACCTGCACCTCGCCGAGCAGGCCCTGCGCCCTGAACTGCTTCTCGAACTCCGGCACGAAGCGCTGGGAGAAGATGACGTCGCTCGCGTCGAAGTTCCTCATCTGGGCGGCGATCGCGTTGGTGGCGGCCTGCCGGCCCTGATCCCCGAGCGCCGTGCGCAGCTGCGTGGCGATGTTGGCGATGCCGTCGCGGCGGAACTCGAGCACCTGGATCAGGTAGCGCTGCGCCGTGTTCAGCTCGCCGGGATGGCTCGTGCCGTTCGCCCGGTCCACGAGCTGCTCGGCCTGTACGCGGACGCCGTTCGCGTTGTTCGTCACGTCAACCGGATTGGCCGAGTTGCCGCTCGGGTTCTTCAGCAGGTTGAACAGCTCGCCGCTCTGCTGCTGAGACTCTTGTAGGAGAGCGCTTACGTCCCGGTTGTAGTTTCGGAACGCGCTGTGCTTACGCGAAACCTGGCAGGAGTGGATGCCCCACACGAGCAGGATGAGAATGAGAATGCCCACGCCGATGGCGATGGCACGCCGGACCCACAGCGTCTGCTGGTCCACGCCTGGCCCACGCGGTGGCGGGCGGCGAGTTCTACGCCGGGGGCGGTCGTCGATTTCTTCGTCGAGGAATGACACGCAAGCTCCGCGGCCTGCAGCGGCCCCGTGTCAGGCTATTACACCCGCACGGACGCAGTATGCCGCCCGGTCCGGCGGCAGGGTCGAGGTGTTGGTGCGCGAAGACGGTAGATGAAATGGAACGCTCCACGGCGCCAACGCACGCATTAGGTCAGAGGTCAGAGGTCAGAGGTCATGGGGCTGAGGGTTCGGACCATGGCTTTGTCCTCGGCCGTTATCTGCTGCGCAACCGCCTTGGCGCTGGGGGGTATGGCGTTGTTTGGCTCGCTTGGGATGAGAAGCTCGAGCGAGAGGTGGCGGTCAAGGTCATTCCGCGCGAGGCGGAGGGGCCGGCGCCTGTGCGGGCCGAGCGGGAGGCGCGGGTGGCGGCGCGGCTCAACCATCCCGGGATCGTCTCTTTGTATGAGCTGGGGTCGGATGACGAGGCTGTGTATCTCGTCTCGGAGCTGGTTCGTGGCCGAACCTTCGCGGAGCTGTTGCGCGGCGGGGCGCTGTCTGACCGCGACGTGGCGCGGATCGGGATCGCCCTGTGCCAGGCGCTTCAGCACGCTCACGACAAGGGCGTGATCCACCGCGACGTGAAGCCTCAAAACGTGATGGTCGTGGCCGAACCAGCGGCGGGCGCCGGCTTCGCCAAGCTCACGGACTTCGGCGTCGCGCACCTTGCCGAGAGCGACCTCACGCGCACCGGCGACGTGGTGGGCACGCTCGCGTACATGGCGCCCGAGCAGGCCGAGGGCGAACGCGTGACCGGCGCAGTGGACGTCTACGCGCTCGCGCTGACCCTTTACGAGGGCTGGACCGGATCGAATCCCGTGAAGGCGCGCGGGCCCGCCGCCACGGCGCGCAACCTCGGCCGTTCCCTGCCGCGCTTGCGCTCCCGGCGGCGGGACCTTCCGGAGCGGGTGTGCCTGGCGATCGACGCCGCGCTCGATCCGCGTCCCGAGCGCCGGCCTTCGCTCGAGGTCCTGCAGCGCACGCTCGAGCACGCGGAGGACGAGCTGACGGAGGAGGGCGGCCTCGTGGAGTCGGCCACGCTCAAGCGCTTCGGCCTTGCGGAGCGCGAGCCGCGCCGCCGGCTGCGCGAGCCGCTGGCGGTGCCCGCCAGGGCGGTGGCGGCTGTCGCGGCCGGGCTGCTCGTCTTCCTCGCGCTCCGGCTGCTCGGTCCCGCGCCGCCGGTGGCGCCCATCGCCGCGGCAGGCGCCGCGGCGCTCGCGGTGGCGCTCCTGCCGCGCATCGGCTGGCTGGCGGTCGCCATCGCGGTGATCGGCTGGCTTGGCGCACATCAGCCTGGCACCGCGCTCGTGCTGGCGATCGCCGCCGCCGCGGTTCCGCTGCTGCTGTTCCGCGCGGGCCCGTTGTGGTCTGTGCCGGCACTGGCCCCGCTGCTCGGGTCGATCGGGCTCGGCCCTGCCTACATAGCGCTGGCGGGAATGAGCGCGCGCAGTCCCTGGCGCCGGGCCGGGGCCGGGGCGGCGGGCTTTCTCTGGATCGTCGCGGCCGAGGTGGTGACGGGCCGCTCGCTGCTCTACGGGCCCGCGGACGGCACGCAGCCCCGCCCACGCTGGGACGGCTCCCTCACGCACGCTGCCGCGCACGCGATCTTCCCCACCCTCAGCAGTCCCGTACTGGCCCCCGCCCTGGTGTTCGCCGCTGGAGCCGTGCTGCTGCCGCTCGCCGTGCGCGGGCGCAATCTGACCTTGGACGTCATTCTCGCCGCAGCCTGGGCAGCCGGGGTGGTGGCGGCACTGCACGCCCTCGACGGCGTGCTCGCGTCCGATGTCCCCCTGGCGACCGCGCGGGGCGCGACCGTGGGCGCTCTGCTCGGCGCCGGGCTGGCCGTGGCGGCGGCCCACGTACGCACCCCGGCAGCGCCCGTGACACCATCCACTGTCCCCTAGCATGCCTTCGGAATGAGCGTTCTACGCAACCTCGAGGCGAAGCTCGAGGCCTTTGTCGAAGGGGCCTTCAGCCGTGCCTTCAAATCACGCGTCCAGCCGGTCGAGCTGGCGCGCAAGCTTGCCAAGGAGATGGAGGACAACCAGGTGGTCTCCATCTCGCGCACGTACGTGCCGAACGAGTACGTCGTGTTCCTGTCCCCGGGCGATCGGGAGCAGTTCTCGAGCTATGAGGGCGCGCTGAAGAAGGAGCTGTCGGACTACCTGCTCGAGCACGCGCGCGGGGAGGGGCTCGCGCTCGTCACGCGCCCGACGGTGGAGTTTCGGACCGACGAGCGCCTGGGGCTGGGGGAGTTCGGCATCCAGGCGCATCTGATCCAGCCGCCGGACGAGGACTCGGGAGAAATGGAGCCGCAGCAGGCGGACTACGGGCACACGATGGTGTACTCGCCCGACGCCGAGGCCCGGAAGCTCGTGGAGACGCCGGCGCTCGGCCGCGCGCTGCTCGTGGCCGACGGCCACCGGACGGTGCTGAGCGGCGCGCGCGTGGTGGTGGGCCGCAGCCGCGACTGCGACGTCGTGCTCGACGATCCGAACGTCTCACGCCGCCACGCTGAGCTGCGCCGGCAGGGCGACACGTGGATGGTGGCGGACCTGGGATCCACCAACGGGGTGAAGGTGAATGGCCGCCGAGTGGAGCACGCCGTGTTGAAGCCAGGCGACGAGATCACGCTGGGTCTCTCCCGACTGTCCTTCGAACAGGAGTAGCAGTGCAGACCGACCCGGTCGCGGTAGCGCTGAAGTTCGCGTTCTTGATCGTGCTGTACCTGTTCCTCCTGTGGGTGGCGCGCAGCTCCCTGCGCGACATGCGGCGCACCAGCCAGTACGTCGAGCCCGCCACGGACGCCGCGCCGCCGCCGGGCGCACGCGAGCGAGCTCGCGAGCGGAGCGGGCCGGACCTGCGCGCGGGTGTGGAGCCGCGGCTCGAGGTGATCGCGGCGATGGGGCACGAGCCCGGCACGGTGTTCTCGCTCGGCGACGGCGGCGCGACCATGGGCCGCTCCGGAAGCGCGGACATCGAGGTGGACGACCCGTTCGCCTCCTCGGCGCACGCGCGCATCTTCCCGCGCGGCGACTTCATGTTCATCGAGGACATGGGCTCGACCAACGGCACGTTCCTCAACGGCCGCCAGCTACGCCGCCCCGAGCAGCTGAAGATGGCGGACAAGATCCGGATCGGCGACACCGAATACCGCTACCAGGAGTAGAAGAGTGCTGAGGGTCGCGGAAGAGGCAGGGATCACCGACGTCGGCCGTCAGCGGCAGACGAACGAGGACCGCTTCTACGAGTCGCCGCCGGTGTTCGCCGTCGCGGACGGCATGGGCGGCGCGCGCTCGGGCGAGGTCGCCTCGCAGATCGCGGTCGACGAGTTCTCCGAGCAGCAGAACGCCGACGGCAGCCCGGAGGACCGCCTCGCGTCGATCGCGCGCGCGGCCAACCGGAAGATCTACGAGCTCGCGCAGTCGGACGAGTCGCACGCGGGGATGGGCACCACCCTCACCGCCGCGATGGTGGGCGAGAACGCGATCTCGCTCGGTCACGTGGGCGACAGCCGCGCGTACCGCTTCCGCGACGACAAGCTCGAGCGGCTCACCCAGGACCACTCGCTCGTGGAGGAGCTGATGCGGATGGGCCGCCTCTCGCCCGAGGACGCGGAGGTGGACCCGCGCCGCTCGATCATCACGCGCGCGCTCGGGCCTGAGCCGACCGTGGAGGTGGAGACCTGCACCTACCCCGCCAAGGACGGCGACGTCTACCTGCTCTGCTCGGACGGGCTCACGGGCATGGTCGCCGAGGAGCGGATGGCGGAGATCCTGCGCGCGCGCTCGTCGCTGCAGCAGGCGGCCTCGGAGCTCGTGAAGGCCGCGAACGCGGGCGGCGGCAAGGACAACATCACCGTCGTCCTCTTCAAGCTCGCCGACGAACGCGCGGCGGGTGGGCAGGACGAGGAGTCGGACACCATCTCGGGCACGGAGAAGCTGCCGGCGCAGAGCGGCCCCACCGTGGATCCGGGCGGGGACACGATGGTGATTTCGAGGTCGGAGGCCGGAGAGGGGAGGCCGGAGGGGATAACCGGCCAATCGACTGCCACAGTCGCCCGGCCACGCATCGAACCGAGACCTCCGACCTCCGACCTCGGACCTCCGACGCCGCCAGAGGCGGCTCGCCGGCGCCGCGCACGCTGGCCACTGGCGGCGGCCGTGGTCCTGATAGTCGTGATCGCCGCGCTCGGCGGCCTCTATGCGGTCAGCCGCCAGCTCTACTTCATCGGCACCGACAACGCCGGCCTCGTGACGCTGTACCGCGGCGTGCCGTACGACCTTCCGCTCGGCATCAAGCTCTACACGCAGCAGTACGAGAGCACGGTGCCCGCGTCATCGCTCCCGGCGCGGCAGCGCGGCGCGGTGCTCGACCACCGCCTCCGCAGCCGCGGTGACGCGGTCAACCTCGTGCGCTCCCTCGAGCGGAGCGAGGGCTAGCCGATGTCCGCGCGCTCACGCGAGCTCTTCGGCCTCATCCCAGTCACGCTGCTCGTCACGGCCGGGTTCACGGCGGTGCTGATCACCCGCTCGTCGCAGATCAACAAGGTGTCGATCACCTACGGCCTCTTCTTCCTCGGCTGCTGCGTGTTCGCGCACATCTTCATACGCGCGCGACTGCCGCACGCGGACCCGTATCTGTTCCCGCTGGGAGCGCTCCTGGCGGCGTTCGGCCTCGTGATGATCTACCGGATCGACACCACGCTCGCGCGCCAGCAGGCCGAGTGGTTCGTGGTCGGGCTCGTCCTCTTCTGCGCGACGATCGTCTTCCTGCGCGACTACCGCACGCTCGAGCGCTACCGCTACACGATCGCCGCGGCCAGCATCGGCCTGCTCCTCCTGCCGCGCGTGCCCGGCATCGGCGGCGCGACCAACGGCGCGTACCTGGCGATCCACATCGGCTCGCTCCAGTTCCAGCCCGCCGAGTTCGCCAAGATCGGCATCGTCATCTTCCTGGCGAGCTACCTGCGCGAGACGCGCGACGTGCTCGTCCGCGGCCGCATTCCGCGCATCAGCCTGAAGCACTTCGGCCCGCTGCTGCTCGTCTGGGGGCTCGCGATGCTGATGCTGATCTTCATTCGCGACCTCGGCAGCTCGATCATGTTCTTCGGCGCCTTTCTCGCGATCCTCTACGTCGCGACGGCGCGGCTGTCGTTCGTGGTGGGTGGGCTCGCGATGTTCGTGCTCGGCTCGGTCTTCTTCGCGAACCACGTGCCGCACGTGCACGAGCGCGTGGTGATCTGGCTGCACCCGTTCCGCCCGGACCTCGTCGAGTCGTCGAGCTACCAGATCGCGCAGGCGCTCTTCGCGCAGGCTGACGGGGGGCTGTTCGGCCGCGGCTTTGGGCAGTCGCTGTTACAGCTCCCCGTGGGCGGGAAGCTCGTCACGATCCTGCCCGCGGCGCACACGGACACGATCTACGCCGTGATCACGAACGAGCTCGGCCTGTTCGGCGCCGCCGGAGTGATCCTCGTGTACCTGCTGTTCGTCGCCCGCGGGTTCAAGACCGCGCTGATGGCGCACGACGGCTTCTCCAAGCTGCTCGCGGCCGGACTTGCGGCGGTGTTCGCGCTCCAGGTGTTCGTGATCGTCGGGGGCGTGACGCGCGTGATCCCGCTCACCGGAGTCACGCTCCCGTTCGTCTCCTACGGCGGCAGTTCGATCCTCGCGAACTTCGTCGTCCTGGCCTTGCTCCTGATGATCTCGAACGAGGCTCGCCGCACGCACACCGAGCGCGGAGGCGTGGTTTGAACAAGCAGATCACGCACCTGTTCGGAGTGGTGCTCGTGCTGTTCACGCTGCTCGTGGTGTTCACGTCACGGTGGACGGTGTTCGAGGCGAAGAGCCTCCAGAACCAGACGGCGAACCGGCGGCCGCTGCTCGAGCAGCTGCAGATCCCGCGCGGCTTCATCTACGCGGACGACGGCACGGTGCTCGCGAAGAACGTCCGCAGCGGGCACGGCCCCACCCTTCGCTACAGCCGGACCTATCCAACGAACGAGCTGTTCTCGCACACGGTGGGTTACTCGTTCATCACGCACGGCAGCGCGGGGCTCGAGAAGGAGTACAACGACCAGCTCGCCGGGAACGCGAACGAGTTCTCCTCGATCATCGACGAGCTGTCCGGGCAGAAGAAGGTCGGCAACGACCTTCACACCACGCTCGACCCTGCGGCGCAGAAGCTCGCCCTCCAGCTCCTGGCGGGGCGCCCGGGATCCGTCGTGGCGCTCGACCCGCGCACGGGCGCCGTGAAGGTGATGGCGAGCGTGCCGAACTACAACCCAAACAGCATCCCGTCGCAGTTCAAGCGGCTGAACACCGACCAGGCGGCGCCGCTCTTCAACCGCGCCACGCAGGGCGGCTACCCGCCGGGCTCGTCGATGAAGGTGGTGACCGCGGTGGCGGCGCTCGACACCGGCCGCTACACGCCCAACTCGGTCGTCTCGGGCAAGTCGCCGAAGATCCTCGGCGGCGTGCCGCTGTCCAACTGCTGCACCGAGGGCAGCGGCAACTATGGCCCGCTGTCGCTCACCGAGGCCCTCGCGAAGTCGGTCAACACCGTGTGGGGCGAGGTGGGCGAGAAGCTCGGCAAGAAGGTCATGTTCAGGTACATGGAGCGCTTCGGATTCGACTCGAAGCCGAAGCTCGACCTGCCCTCCGACGAGCTCGGCGTGAGCGGTGTGTACGGCTCGCACGGCCAGCTGCTCGGCCCGAGCGACGCGATCGACATCGCGCGCGTGGCGATCGGGCAGGAGCGCCTGCGGGTGTCTCCGCTTCAGATGGCCGAGGTGGCGGCTGCCGTGGCTAACGGCGGCAAGCTGATGAAGCCGCGGCTGGTCGACCGGATCGAGAACCCGGACGGCCAGACCGTGGACACGCGCGGCCCGGCCGAGGTGCAGACCGTCATGAAGTCCTCCACCGCCCAGCAGGTGACGGCGATGATGGAGCAGGTGGTGAAGGCCGGCACGGCGACGTCCGCTCAGATTCCGGGCGTGACGGTGGCCGGCAAGACCGGTACGGCCGAGGTGGCGAACGGCACCTCCAACCAGGCTTGGTTCATCGCGTTCGCGCCTGTGCCGAACCCGCGCGTGGCGATCGCGGTGACGATCGAGCGCACCCAGGGCGAGGGCGGCACCGTGGCCGCGCCGATCGCCAAGCAGATCATCCAGCAGCTGCTCAAGGGGAACGGCTGATGGCCGAGGTGATGGGCAACACGATGGTGGATGGCCGCTACCGGATCCTCAACCGCATCGGCTCGGGCGGCATGGCCGACGTCTACTGCGCCGAGGACACGCACCTCGGCAGGCAGGTGGCGCTGAAGGTGCTGCACCACCGCTTCGCGCAGGACCAGGAGTTCGTCGAGCGCTTCCGCCGCGAGGCGTCGGCGGCGGCCGGCCTGCAACACCCGAACGTGGTGGGCGTGTTCGACCGCGGCGCCCACGACAGCACCTACTACATCGCGATGGAGTTCCTCCAGGGCGAGACGCTCAAGGACCTCATCAAGCGCGAGGCGCCGCTGTCTCAGGAGCGCGCGATCGATATCGGGATCCAGATCCTGCGCGCGGCCGGTTTCGCGCACAAGCGCGGCGTGATCCACCGGGACTTCAAGCCGCAGAACGTGATCGTGGACGACGAGGGCGGCGTGAAGGTCACCGACTTCGGGATCGCGCGCGCCGGAGCGTCGGAGATCACCGAGACGG
>JAICJR010000223.1 GCA_025928345.1 Thermoleophilaceae bacterium
CATCGGCGCGTATGCCGAGGTGAGGCCCTTCGCGGTGGTGATGATGTCGGGCTCGAAGCCGTAGCGCTCGCAGCCGAAGTAGTGGCCGATGCGGCCCCATGAGCAGATCACCTCGTCGGAGATCATCAGCACGCCGTACTCGTCGCAGATCTCGCGCACGCGCTGGAAGTAGCCCTCCGGCGGCGTGAAGCAGCCGCCCGAGTTCTGCACCGGCTCGAGGATCACGGCCGCCACCGTGTCCGGGCCCTCGAACTCGATCCGCTTGGCGATCTCCTCCGCCGGGTCGAGGTACTCGGGGTTGCGGTAGCTGTTCGTGTTCGCCACGTGCGCGCTGCCGACGGGCAGCGGCTCGAAGGCGGCGCGGATGCCGCCGATGCCCGTGGCGATGAGCGCGCCGAGGGTGGTGCCGTGGTAGGCGGTCTGGCGCGCGACGATCTTGAAGCGGCCGGCCTCACCGCGGATGCGGTGGTACTGGCGGCTGAGCTTGATCGCGCTCTCCACGGCCTCGGAGCCGCCCGAGGTGAAGAACACGCGGTTGAGGTCGCCCGGCGCGAGGTTGGCGATGCGCGCGGCCAGCTCGATCGCGAGCGGGTGGGCGAAGGTCCAGTTCGTGTAGAAGCCGAGCTCCTTGGCCTGGCGCGCCGCCGCCTCGCCCAGCTCGGCGCGGCCGTGGCCCGCGTTTACGCAGAAGAGCGCGGAGAGGCCGTCGAGGTACTTCTTGCCGTGCTCGTCCCAGACGTAGCAGCCGTCGCCGCGCACGATGATCGGCAGCTCGTGGTCCTCGTACGCGCCCATGCGCGTGAAGTGCATCCAGAGGTGCCGCTTGGCAAGCTCCTGCAGGCGACCGCCCTGGGCCTGTTCAGTTTGCGGCGCACCTTCGAGCCTTGTTGCCATCGCTTAACACTCTCCTCTTCCCCGACGGACTGGACGCTATGGACAACGGTAGCGCCAGGCTGGAACCCGAACAAGGGAGCACACGGTCAAACTGGGGCTATACGACTTGTACGGCCTGTATAAGCGAGCACGCCAGTTTTTGCGCATTCGTTACTTGCGTTCGCTGCATGACAGCCATAACTTCTCTTCGCCCCAACGGCCCGGCAATCCGGGGCGTGGGAAGTTGGCCATTGAGGAGGAGCCACGGGAGCACAGACCGCGACTACCGATTCCTCTCCTGAATCGGGTGTGACAACCACCTCCGGAACCACGCCGAGCGTCCGGCTCGAGCGGGTGACCAAGCGCTTTGGCGACCTCACGGCCGTCCGCGAGCTCACGCTCGACATCGAGCGCGGCGAGTTCTTCACGCTGCTCGGGCCGTCCGGCTGCGGCAAGACGACGACGCTGCGCATGGTCGCCGGCTTCGAGGAGCCGAGCGAGGGGCAGGTCCTGCTCGACGGCACCGACGTGTCCGGCCTGCCCGCATTCAAGCGGGCCACGAACACCGTCTTCCAGAGCTACGCGCTGTTCCCGCATCTGAACGTGGAGGAGAACGTGGCCTTCGGCCTGCGCCGCAAGGGCGTGGCGAGGAAGGAGGCGGCGCGCCGCGTGTCCGAGGAGCTCGAGCGGGTGGGCCTCGCCCGCGAGGCAAAGCGCAAGCCGCGCCAGCTGTCGGGCGGCCAGCAGCAGCGCGTGGCGCTCGCGCGCGCGCTCGTGAACCTGCCCACCGTGCTGCTGCTCGACGAGCCGCTCGGCGCGCTCGACCTCAAGCTCCGCAAGGGACTTCAGGTCGAGCTAAAGCGCATCCAGCGCGAGGTCGGCATCACGTTCGTCTACGTGACGCACGACCAGGAGGAGGCGCTCACCATGTCCGACCGCATCGCCGTGATGAACCAGGGTGTGGTCGAGCAGGTGGACGCGCCCGAGGCCGTGTACGACCGGCCGCGCACCACCTTCGTCGCCGGCTTCATCGGCGTGTCGAACCTGATGCCGGGGGTGGCGGGACCGGTTTCCGCGGGCGCCACCGAGCTGAAGCTCGACAGCGGCGTGACGCTGAGCACTCCCGGCAACGGCTACGCGTCGGGCGAGCGCGTGTGGGCGGTGGTGCGTCCCGAGAAGCTGAGCGTTGCGCTCGTGGAGGAGCCGGCGCCCACGGGCAGGCCGTCGGTGGAGGGGCTCGTGGAGAGCTCCCTATACCTCGGCACCGCCACTCAGATGGTGGTGCGCCTGCCAGACGGCGTGACCATGACCGTGCTCGTGCCGAACGCGGACGAGACCGAGCGGCAGCGGCTGCCCGGCGCGGGAGCGCGGGTCCGGCTGAGCTGGGCCACGGACCACATGCACGTTGTGAGAGAGAGCCAAGTCGAAGAGCCCGAAACGACCCCACAGGAAGGACTCAGCAGTGAGCGAGCGTGACATCGACAAGATGATCGACGAGCTGGTGGAGCGGGAAGTCAGCCGCCGGCAGCTCTTCCGGCTTGGGGCCGCGGGCGCAATGTCCGTGGGCGCGGCGAGCTTCCTCGCTGCTTGCGGCGGCAGCTCGAGCCTGGGCGGCGGCACCAAAACGCAGAGCAAGGTCATCCAGAAGTCCGCGCTCGGCACGGAGCTCAACTTCTCCAACTGGCCGCTGTACATCGACGTGGCGCACGGCAAGCACCCCACGCTCCAGCACTTCCAGAAGAAGTTCGGTGTGCACGTGAATTACACCGAGGAGATCAACGACAACACCGAGTTCTTCGGCAAGATCCACCAGCAGCTCGCGAACGGCAACTCGGGCGGCCGGGACATCATCGTGATGACCGACTGGATGGCCGGGAAGATGATCAAGCTCGGCTTTATCGAGAAGCTCAACAAGCAGTACCTGCCGAACGTGCAGAAGAACCTCATACCGGCTCTTCAGCACATCGACTTCGACCCGAACCGCGACTACTCGGTGCCGTGGCAGAGCGGCCAGACCGGGCTGATCGTGCGCACCGACAAGGCGCCCGACGTGAAGAGCGTCAACGACATCTTCAACCCCAAGTACAAGGGCAAGGTCACGATGCTCACCGAGATGCGCGACTCGGTGGGGCTCACGATGCTCGGCATGGGCAAGGACCCGACCACCGGCAGCGTGAACGACATGCTCGCCGCGATAGACAAGATCGGCAAGTACGTGAAGAACGGGCAGATCCGCCGCTTCACGGGCAACGACTACCTGAAGGACCTACCGCACGGCGACACCTGGGTCTGTTACGGCTGGTCGGGCGACGCGGTGCAGCTCCAGTCGGACAACAAGAACATCAAGTTCATCCACCCGGAAGAGGGCTTCATGCTCTGGACCGACAACATGCTGATCCCGGTGGGCGCGCCTCATCCGTACACGGCTGAGGTGTTCATGAACTGGATCTACCAGCCGCAGGTGGAGGCCCCGATCGAGGACTACGTGAACTACGTCCCGCCCGTGAACGGAACCAAGGAGGCGCTCCTCAAGATCGATCCCGGCGTGGCCAAGAACCCGCTGATCTTCCCCAGCCCGGCCGTGCTGGCGAAGGGGCACGCGTTCAAGCAGCTCGCGCCGGCCGACGACGACAAGGTGAACAACGCGTTCCAGCAGGTCATCGGCGCGTAGCCGCCAGGGCGAATGGCCTTCGTCCGGCGCCATAGGGGGATCCTGCCGCTGGCGCTGCTGTTGCCGGGCCTCGCCTGGCTGATCATCTTCTTCGCGCTGCCGCTCTATTACCAGGGGAAGATCTCGCTCGAAGTGGGCTCGATCTTCAACGGCTTCCACTTCAACTGGCACTTCAAGACGTACACGGACGCGTGGTCGGCCTACCGCACGCAGTTCCTGCGCTCGTTCTGGTTTGCGGGATTGTCGACCGTGCTGTCGCTTCTGATCGGCTACCCGCTCGCGTACGCGATCGCGTTCCGCGCCGGCAAGTGGCGCAACGCGCTGCTGCTCGCCGTGATCCTGCCGTTCTTCGTCACCTATCTGGTGCGCACGCTCGCGTGGGAGACGATCCTCGATGACTCGAGCCCGCTCGTGTCGTTCCTGCAAACGATCCATGTGATCTCGCCGCACGGGAGGGTGCTCGCCACAACGGGCTCGGTGGTGGCGGGGATCACCTACAACTTCCTGCCGTTCATGATCCTGCCGCTCTACGCGTCGCTCGAGCGAATAGACGACAGGCTGCTCGAGGCTGGCGCGGACCTCTACGGCAATCGCCGCTCGGTGTTCTGGAAGATCACGCTGCCGCTGTCGATGCCGGGCGTGGTGGCGGGAGTGCTGCTCACATTCATCCCCGCGGCCGGCGACTTCGTCAACGCCACGCTGCTCGGCTCGCCCAACCAGACGATGATCGGCAACGTCATCCAGAGCCGCTATCTCGAGCTGAACGACTACCCGACCGCCGCCGCGCTGTCTTTCACGCTGATGTTCATCATCCTGGTGATGGTGGCGCTCTGGGCCAAGGTCGCGGGCACCGACGCGCTGATGGGGACGGAGGCGTCGGCCACGTGACCGCCGAGGCCTATCCCGCACCCGGCGGCGCCGCGCGCGCTTCGGCGCGGCCGCCCGGCACCTCGCTCGCCACGCGCGCGGGGCGCAAGCTGCTCCACTGGACGCTTCCCGTCTACTCGGCGATCGCGATCGCCTACCTGCTCTTCCCCATCGCGATCATCATCTGGTTCTCGTTCAACAACACCCACAGCCGCTTCAACTTCGTGTGGCAGGGGTGGACGCTCAAGCACTGGAAGGACCCGTTCCAGGTGCCGGGGCTCTTGAGCGC
>JAICJR010000157.1 GCA_025928345.1 Thermoleophilaceae bacterium
CAGTCGATGGACAAGCCGGACAACGTTCGCCCGAAGATCGTGGAGGGCCGCATCCGCAAGTGGCTCGAGGAGGTCGTGCTGCTCAACCAGGAACACGTCCACGGCGAGAAGCACGACGGCAAGACGATCGAGCAGCTCCGCCAGGACATCTCCGCGAAGACGGGGGAGAACGTCGTGATCCGCCGCTTCACCCGCTACCAGGTGGGAGAGGAGTAGGCGGCACCGTGGAAGACGGCAGACCCGCCTTCCGCCGCATTCTTCTCAAGCTCTCCGGCGAGTCTCTGATGGGCACGCTGGATTACGGCGCGGATCCCGAGCGGATCGCCGCCATCGCCGAGCAGGTCCACCGCGTGGCGGACCGCGGCGTGCAGGTGGCCATCGTGGTCGGCGGCGGCAACATCTACCGCGGGCTGAAGGGCGCGGCCGAGGGCATGGACCGCGCCACCGGCGACTACATGGGCATGCTCGCCACGGTGCTGAATGCGCTCGCGCTCCAGGACGCGCTCGAGAAGCGCGGGGCGCATACGCGCGTTCAGTCCGCGATCACGATCAGCGAGGTGGCCGAGCCGTACATCCGCCGCCGCGCGATGCGCCACCTCGAGAAGGGCCGGATCGTGATCTTTGCCGCGGGCACCGGCAACCCGTTCTTCACCACGGACACGGCGGCCGCCCTGCGCGCGCTCGAGATCCACGCCGAGGCGATCCTGATGGCGAAGAACGCGGTGGAGGGCGTCTATGACGCCGACCCGCGCCTGAACCCGGACGCCAACTTCATTCCGGAGATCACCCACCACCAGGCGATCGAGCGCCGGCTGCAGGTGATGGACTCGACGGCGCTCTCCCTGTGCATGGACAACATGCTCCCGATCTACGTCTTCAACGTCGATGACGAGCGCAACATCGACCGGATAGTGTCCGGCGAGCGAGTGGGGACGGTGGTGACGACATGAGTGAGTTGCTCGACGAACTTTTGGCCGACGCCGGCGAGCGCATGCAGAAGTCGGTTGAGGCCACGCGCAACGAGTTCTCGACCGTGCGCACGGGCCGCGCGTCTCCCCATCTCCTCGATCGAATCGACGTGGACTACTACGGCGCCAACACACCGCTGCGGCAGCTCGCCAACATCTCGGCGAGCGAGGCCCGGCTGCTCACCGTCACGCCGTACGACAAGTCGTCGATCAAGGCGATCGAGAAGTCGATCATGGAGTCGGACATCGGGCTCACGCCGTCGAACGACGGCAGCGTGATCCGCCTCACCATCCCCGAGCTCACCGAGGAGCGCCGCAAGGAGCTCGTTCGCGTCGTTCACGGGATCGCGGAGGAGGGCCGCGTGGCGATCCGCAACGTGCGCCGCGACATCATGCACGACCTCCGCGAGCTCAAGAAGGAGGGCGAGGTGGGGGAGGACGAGGAGCGCCGCGCCGAGTCCGAGCTGCAGAAGCTCACGGACAAGCACACCGGCGAGATCGACAGCTTCCTGTCCGGCAAGGAAGAAGAGATCCTCGAGGTCTGAGCGGGCCCCCGGGGCCGCCGCGCAGCATGCCAGCGCGCTACGTCGCCATCATCATGGACGGCAACGGCCGCTGGGCGCAGCAGCGGGAGCTGGACGTGAACGAGGGGCACCGCGAGGGCGCCCGCGCGCTGCGGCGCACGGTGGAGAACGCGGTGGACCTCGGGATCCTCGAGCTCACCGCGTATGCGTTCTCGACCGAGAACTGGACGCGCCCGACGCCCGAGGTGGAGGCGATCATGGAGCTGTTCGGCGAGATGATCGAGACGCAGACCCCGGACCTGCTCGAGGAGGGCGTGCGCATGCGCTTCATGGGTCGCCGCGTGGGCGTGTCCGAGGAGCTGCTCGCGCAGATGGACTGGGCAGAGCGGGAGACGGCGCACAACTCGCGGATGACGTTGTTCGTCGCGTTCAACTACGGCGGCCGCGCTGAGATCCTCGATGCGGCGGAGAGGTATGGCGGCGGTGGCGAGGAAGAATTTGCGCGCCACCTCTACTCGCCCGAGATGACCGACCCAGACCTGCTGATCCGCACGAGCGGCGAGCGCCGGCTCTCCAACTTCCTCCTCTGGCAGTGCGCGTACTCGGAGCTCGTGTTCTCCGATGCGCTGTGGCCGGACTTCGACCGCGCGGACCTCGAGGCGGCGCTCGAGGAGTTCGAGCAGCGCCAGCGTCGCTTCGGGGCGCGTTAGGGCGATGGCCTCGCAGCCGCGCCGCCGCCCGCCTCCCCAGCGCCGCCCGCAGCGCAGGCGGCGGCGCCGGGGACGCTCGGATCTGGGCGCCCGGATCATCGCGGCGCTTCCGGCGATCGCATTCGCCGTGTTCATCGTGGCCGAGGGCGGCCTCATCTTCACGATCGGCCTCTTCCTCATCGGCGCCCTGTGCATGGCCGAGCTCTACAAGCTCATGCACCAGGCGCACCCGGCCGCGCTCGCGGGCTATGTGGCGCTGCTCGGCCTGCTCCTCGCCGCGCATTACGGCGATCAGTTCCAGATGCTCCTCGTGTATGTGGCGTCGGTGCCGCTCACGTTCTTCCTCGCTCTGGCGAGCCCGCATCGGGAGAACGTGGCCTGGGGCATCGCGGCCACGCTCCTCGGCATCACCTGGATCGGCCTCGCGCTGAGCCACGCGGTGCTGCTTCGCCAGCTGCCGCACGGGGGAGCGATCGTGGTGGGCGTGCTGATCGGGACGTTCGTCGGCGACACCTGCGCATATCTCGGCGGCCGGGCGTGGGGCACACGGCCGCTCGCGCCGCGCATCTCGCCGAACAAGACGGTGGAGGGGCTGATCGCCGGCATCGTCGGCGGCACGCTCGCCTTCTGGGGCTTCGAGGTGGCCTACCAGCAATACACGCGCGGGACGCACGCCCTCGCGATCGGATTCTGCGTCGCGCTCGCCGCCCCGGTGGGCGACCTCTTCGAGTCCCTGATCAAGCGCGACCTGAAGGTGAAGGACACGGGAACGCTCTTCGGGCCGCACGGCGGAGCACTCGACAGATTGGATGCGGTGCTGTTCACGGCGGTCACTGGTTACTACGTCGCGGTTGCACTGCTCTAGGTCGAAGGACGGAGGCCGGAGGTGGGAGGGTTGACACAGCGCACCCGGCGGAGTCGAATATCCACGGTCGCTCACAGGTGACAGGGCGCGTGGGGTCGAGTCCTGTCACCTGTAAGCGACCCCTCCGACCTCCGGCCTCCAGCCTCCGGCCCGCCGAGAGGCGTTAGGCTCTCCCCGTGCTGAAGGACCTGACGGTGGTCGTGCCCGATCGGCCGGGCACCCTGGCGCACATCGCTGAGGCGATCGGGAGCGCGGGGATCAACATCGAAGGCTTCAGCGGCGACAACGTCGAGGGCAGCGCCGTGATGCACCTGCTCGTGGAGGACGCGCGGACGGTGCGCAAGCTGATGGAGGACGCGGGCCTCGAGGTGCGCGAGGAGCGCGACGTGCTCGTGGTCGACACCGAGGACAGGCCGGGCGCGCTCGCCAGCGTGGCGGGCCGCATCTCGGCGACCGGCGTGAACATCGACTTCTTCTACGGCGTGCGTGGGCGGCTGGTTCTCGGCGTGGAGGACTTCGACAAGGCGGAGCAGGCGCTGTAGGTCCTGAGTAATCCGTACGGATAGCCGTACGGGCGGGGGCGGATGCGGGGGTTAACGTCGCTCTCATGGAGAGTCGGGCCCGCCGCCTGCTGGTGATGACCGACGCTGAGCGCAAGCGTCTCGAGCGGGCTCTTCACGATGGCGCGCAGCAGCGGCTGGTGGCGGCCACCACCACGCTGGGGCTCGCGGTCCGGCGTCTCGATGCCGGGGAGGAAGGGACGGCGGAGCTCGTGCGGGAGGCGATCGACGAGGCCAAGCGCTGCATCGAGGATCTGCGCGACCTCGCGCGCGAGATATATCCGGCGGTGCTCGCGGAGCGGGGCCTCGCCAGCGCGCTCAACGATCTGGCGCGGAGGGCTGCTGGGCCCGTCGAGATTGGCGGAGTTGCGGAGTTGCAGATGGCGGAGGCTGTGGAGCTGACTGCCTATTTCGTCGTGCATGACGCGCTCTCGAATCTGCGGGAGGGTCAGGAAGCTTTGCTTCGCGTGAGCGTGGAGGACGAAGCCCTTGTGGTTGATGTGCGTGGCGCGGGCGTGGATGGCGATCGGCTCTCGCGCCTGCGGGATCGCGTTGAGGCGCTGAACGGCAGCATTGAGGGCGGCGATCAGTCCGTGCTCGCGCGAATTCCCCTTCAGTGAATCGTTAGGCGGAAAGCCCTCCGGGCACGCCTATCCTCTGGTTCGTGCGACGGGTGATCATCCTCGGCTCCACCGGGTCGATCGGCACGCAGGCGCTCGACGTGGTCGAGCGCAGCTCCGAACTCGAGGTGGTGGGTCTTTCGGCATCCACGAACGTGGACCAGCTGCTCGAGCAGGCGGGGAAGTTCGGCGTCAAGCGAATCGCGCTCTCGGACGAAAGTGCCGCGGCTCGCGCGTCCGAGGCGTGGACCGAGGGCGACGTGCTCGCCGGCGCCGAGGGGCTGATCGAGCTGATCACCGACACCGACTGCGACCTCGTGCTGAACGGCCTCGTGGGTTCCGCCGGCCTCGGCCCGACTGTGGCCACGCTCGGTGAGGGCATAGATCTCGCGCTCGCCAACAAGGAGAGCCTCGTGGTGGGCGGCGACCTCGTGATGGCGCTGGCCGACGCCACCGGCGCGCGCATCATCCCGGTGGACTCCGAGCATTCCGCGCTCTACCAGCTGATCTCGTCGGAGAAGCCGGGCACGATCGACAAGCTCGTGCTCACCGCGTCCGGCGGACCGTTCCGCGGCAGGTCGGCAGCCGAGCTTGCCGGCGTGACGATCGACGAGGCGCTCGCGCATCCGACCTGGGCGATGGGCGGGAAGATCACGATCGACTCGGCGACGCTGATGAACAAGGGCCTCGAGCTGATCGAGGCGCACCACCTGTTCGGCGTCGGGTACGAGCGCATCGACGTGGTGGTGCACCCGCAGTCGATCATCCACTCGCTGATCCAGCTGAACGACGGCGCCACGCTCGCGCACCTCGGCTATCCGGACATGCGCGTGCCGATCTCCTACGCGCTGCACTGGCCCGAGCGCGCGGACGTGCCGGTGCGCCCGCTCGACCTGGCGGAGCTGGGGCAGCTCACGTTTGAGCAGCCCGACGCCGAAGCGTTCCCGTGCCTGCGTCTCGCGCGCGAGGCCGGCCTCGCCGGCGGCACCGCGCCGTGCATCCTCAACGCCGCCAACGAGGTGGCGGTGTGCGCGTTCCTGGACGGCCAGCTGCCGTTCACGGGCATTGCCGAGGTGATCGAGCGAGCGCTTACCGACGTTCCCACCCAGCCGGTGGGCCACTTCTCGGACCTGTACCGAGCCGACGCCGCCGCGCGCGCGAAGGCGGATGAGCTGATCGAGGCAGTGGCGGCATGACCTGGGTGATCATCGTCGCCGGCTTCGTCGTGCTGATCGTGCTGCACGAGCTCGGTCACTTCACCGCCGCGAAGGCCGTGGGCATGCGCGTGGAGCGCTTCTCCCTCTTCTTCCCGCCGCTGATCGTGAAGAAGAAGATCGGCGAGACCGAGTACGCCATAGGCGCGATCCCCGCGGGCGGCTACGTGAAGATCAGCGGCATGAATCCGGCGGAGGACCTGCCGGACGAGGTGCGCACGCGCGCGTATTACTCGCAGCCGATCTGGAAGCGCATCGTGGTGATCGCGGCCGGGCCGTTCGTGAACCTCGTGATCGCGTTCGTCGTGCTCCTTATCTTCTGGGGCGCGCTCGGCGCTCCGCAGCAGACCAACGAGGTGGGGCAGCTCCTCAAGGGCTTCCCCGCTCACGGCATCCTGCAGGAGGGCGACAAGATCGTGTCGGTGGACGGGCAGCGCGGCGGGCCGGTGAAGATCTCGAACGTCATCTCGTCCCACAAGTGCGCGGAGCAGCCGCCCACGAAGGGCTGCATTGCGCAGACTCCCGCGCACCTCGTGGTGAAGCGCGACGGCCGCCTCGTGGACGTGAAGGTCAGGCCGAAGTACGACCCCGCGAACAAGCGGATGCTCGTGGGCTTTAGCTACGCAATCGCGCACCATCCGGAGGGCATTGGCAGCGCGGTGAAGGACAGCGTGAACGACTTCTGGTACGTCGCGCGGCAGACGGCCAGCCTCCCCGCGCGGATCTTCAACTCCCACGAGCGCAAGCAGATCAGCGGCGTGGTGGGCGTGAGCGACGTCGCGCACACCACGATCCAGACCGACGCCGCTCTGGCCGTCCGGCTGCTCGCGATCGTCTCGCTGTCGCTCGCGATCGTGAACCTCTTCCCGTTCCTGCCCCTCGACGGCGGCCACATCTTCTGGGCGGTGGTCGAGCTGTTCCGCCGCCGGCCGGTTCCCTACAGCGTGATGGAGCGGGCCGGCGTGGTGGGCTTCATGCTCGTGATCATGCTCTTCTTCATAGGGCTCACGAACGACATCGGCCGGATCAACAGCGGGGGCTTCTGACCTGCGATAGTCCCGCCCAGCGAGGGAGAGGAGTGGGATGGCGACAACTGAGGTGACGCGCTCCGACCGCCCCGTGGGGCTCGGTGCATCCACGCTCTGCGAGGCGTTCCAGCTCACGTCGGCCGAGCACCCGGACCGCGTGGCGCTGCGGCTGAAGGGCGGCGAGTTCGAGATCAGCTGGGGCGAGTACGCGCACAAGGTGAAGCGGCTCGCGGCCGGCTTCGCGGCACTCGGCCTCGGCGCCGACGACACGCTCGGGATCATGCTCACCAACCGGCCCGAGTTCCACTTCGCGGACACCGCCGCGATGCACCTCGGCGCCACGCCGTTCTCGGTCTACAACACCTACTCCGCCGAGCAGATCGAGTACCTGGTGGGCGACGCCGCCAACCCCATCCTCGTCACCGAGCAGGCATTCCTCGAGCGCGTGCTCGAGGTGCAGAAGAATGCGAACTCGCTGAAGCACGTGGTGGTGGTCGACGGCGAGGCGCCGGAGGGCGCGATGACGCTCGACGAGGTGATGGAGCGCGGCGAGGACGACTTCGACTTTGAGGCCGCCTGGCGCGCCGTAAAGCCCGACAGCATCCTCACGCTGATCTACACGTCGGGCACGACGGGACCGCCGAAGGGCGTGCAGCTCACGCACGACAACCTGATACAGGCCGTCCGCTCGTTCGACCAGATCATCGCCTTCCCGAACGACGGCCGCGTGGTCTCGTACCTGCCGATGGCGCACATCGCCGAGCGCAACTGCTCGCACTACCTGCCGCTGATGCTCGGCTTCAGCGTCACCTGCTGCCCGAACCCGCGCGAGGTGATCGCCTACCTGCCCGAGGTGCGGCCCACCTGGTTCTTCGCCGTGCCGCGCATCTGGGAGAAGCTCAAGGCTGCGCTCGAGGCGGGCATGCAGGCGGAGCAGGATCCCGAACGCAAGAAGGCCACGCAGTGGGCGCTCGACGTGGGCCTGCGCAAGGTGCGCGCGGAGCAGGCGGGGGAGGAGGTCTCCGAGGAGCTCGCCGCCGAGTACGCGAAGGCGGACGAGCAGGTGCTCTCGAAGGTTCGCGCGATGCTCGGGCTCGACGAGCTCGAGTCGCTGAACGTGGGAGCGGCGCCCACGCCGCGCGAGGTGATCGAGTTCTTCCACGCCCTCGGGCTGCCGCTGGCGGAGCTGTGGGGCATGTCGGAGACCACCGGCGCCGGCGCGTGCAACCCGCCGGAGAAGGTGAAGATCGGAAC
>JAICJR010000004.1 GCA_025928345.1 Thermoleophilaceae bacterium
GCCTGATCACGATGAACCACCACCCGCTGCACATCAACGACGTGTACGCGGCGGAGTCGCAGCAGGGACGCAACGTGGTGGTCGGCCCGCTCGTGTACTCGCTCGCGCTCGGCATGTCCATGAGCGATGTGTCCGGCAAGGCCATCGCCAACCTCGCCACCGAGGAGCTCTCCCATCCGGCGCCCGTTTTCCACGGGGACACGCTGTTCGTGGAGAGCGAGGTGCTGGACGTGCGACCGTCGCAGTCCAAGCCGGATCGCGGGGTGGTGAAGGTGCGCACGGACGTCTACAACCAGGACGGCGTGCTGGTGGCCACGTTCAAGCGCGCCGTGCTGATTCCCCGCAAGCCGGAGAACGTCCCAACCGACTAGCGCGGTCCCCATTCGGTGGTAGGCTCGCGCCCTCTTTCAGACCAGGAGCGCGCGTGAGCGAACAGGCAGGGGTAGGGCGCGAGGAATCTGTATCGGGTGAGCTGGGCGAGCGGGTCCGCGCGCTCGTGGCCGCGGCGGAGAGCATGGCGGACGCCGTCCGCACCGACGCGGACAGCTACGCGGAAACCCGCCGCCGCGAGGCCGACACCGAGGCCGAGCGCCGCCTCCGCGAGGCGAGCGAGCAGGCGGATGCGCTGCTGGCCGAGCGGGTGTCGCGGCTCTCGGAGCTGTCGGATGGGATTTTGGAACGGGCCGAGGCCGTGGCCCGAGCGCTCGGCGATGCTGCGGCTCAGATGAGCTCCGAGCTCGGGCGAGGCGGAGGCCGGAGGCCGGAGGCCGGAGGGCCTGAGGCCCCGGCCGCGGATAGCCCCTCCGACCTCCCGCCTCCTACCTCCGACCCCGAGGACGAACATCCGATGGCGGACGAGGTCCGCCCATTGCGTCCACCGTCCGAAAGCGCGCCCCGGCCGCTGCGGTCGGTCGCCCGTGCCCATGTGCCGCGGAGTCCTGCCGAGACGCGGCTTGAGGATGCTCGGCTTGTTGCTCTTCAAATGGCGGTTGCCGGCAGGACGCGGGATGAGGTGGCGTCGCACCTGCGCACGGCGTTCGAGGTGGAGGATCCCAAGCCGATCCTCGACCACGTGTTCGCCGATGGCTTCCCGCCTCCGGGCCCGCGCGCCGGCGCTTAGTCAGCGGCGCCGGCCGGGAAGCCTGATTCCGCGCCGACCGCCGCCCGTGCGCGGCGGGTTCGGCAGCGGCTCGCCCTCGAGGATCGCGGCAGCCGCGTCCGTAACCATCCATTCGGCGTACGCGGGAGCGAGCTCGTCGAACGCCTGCACGCCCGCGCGCAGCGCCGGCGGGCGGAAGTCACCGGCCGAGTGCGAATCGCTCGCCAGGTTGTGGGCCAGCCCCTCGCGCACGAGGGCGAAGGCGAGCTTGCGCGAGCGTGACCCGCGCTCGCGGCTGACGACGGACGGAAGCGTGATCTGGATCAGCACGCCCCTCCCGGCGAGCTCTCGCAGCCGCTCGGGGTCGCGCTGGAAGGTGGGGTTGCGCTCTGGATGGGCGAGCAGGACGCGGAAGCCCCGCACACTGAGCCTGAACAGCATGTCCTCGAAGCTGTCCGGCAGCAGCCCGTACGGCGTCTCGACGAGCAAATCGCTGCCGTGCTGCCCGAGCGACGCGAGCCGCAGCTCGTCGTCGGTCGCCCCCTGAGCCCAGAAGACGTCGACCTCCGCCCCCGGTATGACGAGGACGTCGGGCTCCGGCGGCACCAGCTCATTCAGCTCCGTGCAGCGCTCTGCGAGCTCGTCCACGTGCACCCGCGGGTGGTCCGAGCGCACGTGGGGCGTGGCGGCCAGGAGCGTGGTGCCCTGCTGTCCCGCCATCCGCACGAACGCGAGGCTCTCCTCGAGGTCCTCCGGGCCGTCGTCGATTCCCGGCAGCACGTGGGAATGCAGATCGATCATGCGCGCCCATTCTGCCGGGCGTGGCTAAGCGAAGTCTTTTGTGGCTAGGCGGCGCCCGCCGCGCGGCGGATCGGCTCGACCGGCGCGGACTCCGCGGCCCGCTGAAGAGTCACGTCCCACATCCGCGCGTGGACCACGCGGCAGATGTCCTCGAAGTTCTCGCCAAGCCCCTTCACGACCAGCTCGCCCGCGTCCGTCTGGAGCTGGATGAAGGGCTTGCGGCGATCCTTCGCAGCGACGAAGGAGACGATCCGCGAGTAGGCGGCCTCGTGGACGTCGTCGGTGCCGTTCAGGACGATCAGACGGCGGTCAGTGGCGGCCACCAGGCCGCGCGACGAAGGGGCGACGTGGAGCAGCTGCTCGCCTTCCTCGACCTTGGTGGGCAGAATGTCGAGCAGGCGCCTGGCGCGAATCCTGCTCGGCAGGGACAGCTGCGTCCCCGCCTGGACGGCAAGGGGGTGAAGGGGCATGTGAGCCAAAGTACCCGACTTCGAGCGTTTTCGCGTCAGATATTCGTCCAGGCGGACGTAACCTTGCAGCGGGTGCTTCGCAGGGTTCTCTACTGGCTCGCGGTGCTGGTGATCGCGCTCGTGCTGGTCGTGGCGCTCGTGCTGCTGCTCGAACGGCGCGACTCCGGCTCGATCGGAGTGGTGAGCTTCGCGAACACCACGATCCGGTGAGACGCGCTGTAGAGCGGATGGCAGGCGCTGAGGACCAGCCGCTGATAGCCGACGTTGCGCGTGACCCAGAGGGCCGTGGGCTCGACCACGCGCGCCTCCTGCACGCGGTAGGTGAAGCTCCCGTACGGCATCTGAAGCACGATCGGGTCGCCTGCGTGAAGCTGGTCGATCGTCTTGAACGGCGCGAGGTAGGTGGTGCGGTGGCCGGCGATCGCCACGGTGCCGGGCTCGCCGGGCAGCGGGGTGTCCGGATAGTGCCCAGGACCACTGCGCAAGCTCGCCGAGTCCGTGCCCTGCACCATCACGTACGAGCGGCCGAGCGTGGGCAGGCGGATGCGTCCGAGCGCATGGCCGTCCTGCACGCGCGCCTGCTCGTGGCGGGCGAGCGCGGCGAGCCGGCCGCGGCGCACGCGGGCGAGCGCGCGCTCGTCCGCGGCGCTGAGCCGGTCGAGCGTCTTGAGCTGGTTCTTCAGCCGCGCCTGATCGCGGTGCGCGACCAGCGCCGACACCGGCTCCTGCCACAGCAGCGTGACCACCACGTCGGCGATCAGCAGCGCGCCGGCGACGACCAGCACCGACGCGATGAAACGACCGATCGCGCGCATCACGCCGAGTGTATGTCTGGATGGCGACTAGGCCTGGTCGAGGCGCTGCTCGAGGTCGCGCATCTGCTCGGAGATTCCCTCCGGCAGGCGATCGCCGAACTGCGCGAAGTGCTGCTTCATCTGCGGCAGCTGATCGCGCAGAGCCTCGGGATCGACGTTCAGCAGCTCCCGCATGTCGTCCTTGCTCACGTCGAGAGCCTCGATGTCGATCTCGCCCTCGGCGGGCACCAGCCCGAGGAGCGAATCGTCGGCGGCGGCCTCCTCGTCGCAGCGGCGGAATATCCACGCGAGCACGTGGATGTTGTCGCCGAAACCCGGCCAGATGAACTTGCCGTCGTCGTCCTTACGGAACCAGTTGACGTAGAAGAGGCGCGGGAGCTTTGCGCCCTCGCGCTCCTTCAGGCTCAGCCAGTAGCCGAAGTAGTCGGCCATGTTGTAGCCGCAGAACGGGAGCATCGCGAACGGGTCGAACCGCAGCTCGCCGACGTTGCCGGCCGCCGCGGCGGTCTTCTCGGAAGACATGCTCGAGCCGAGGAACACGCCGTGATCCCAGTCGCGCGCCTCGGTCACGAGCGGCACCACTTTGGAGCGGCGGCCGCCGAACATGATCGCCTCGATCGGCACGCCCGCCGGGTCGTCCCACTCGGCGGCGATCGACGGCGTCTGCACCGCCGCCACGGTGAAGCGGGCGTTGGGATGCGCGGCAGGGGTCTCGCTGTCCGGCGTCCACTCGTTGCCGCGCCAGTCGATCGCGTGCGCGGGCGGCTCCTTGGTGAGGCCCTCCCACCACACGTCGCCCTCGTCGGTGAGCGCGCAGTTGGTGAAGATCGTGTTCTTCTCGAGCATCTTCACCGCGTTGGGGTTGGTGTTCGCACCGGTGCCCGGCGCGACGCCGAAGAAGCCGGCCTCGGGGTTGACCGCGTACAGGCGGCCGTCCTCGCCCCAGCGCATCCAGGCGATGTCGTCGCCCACGGTCTCGACCTTCCAGCCGCGCAGCTTCGGCACCATCATCGAGAGGTTGGTCTTGCCGCACGCGGATGGGAACGCGCCGGCGATGTACTTCGTCTCGCCGTCGGGCGAGGTGAGCTTGAGGATCAGCATGTGCTCGGCGAGCCAGCCCTCGTCGCGCGCCATCACCGACGCGATGCGGAGCGCCAGGCACTTCTTTCCGAGCAGAGCATTGCCGCCGTAGCCCGAGCCGAACGACCAGATCTCGCGCGTCTTCGTGAAGTGCACGATGTACTTGTTGTCCGCGTTGCAGGGCCACGGCACATCCTCGGCGCCCTCCTCGAGCGGAGCGCCGACCGAGTGGAGACACGGGACGAAGGCACCGTTGTCGCCCAGCGCCGCGAGCGCCTGGGCGCCCATGCGAGCCATCAGCCGCATACTCACGGCCACGTAGGCCGAGTCGGTGCACTGGACGCCGATCTGCGCCACGGGCGCGCCGATCGGGCCCATCGAGAACGGGACCACGTACATCGTGCGCCCGCGCATGCAGCCCCGGAACAGGTCGGTGAGAAGCTCGCGCATCTCGTCCGGGTCGCGCCAGTTGTTGTTCGGGCCGGCCTCGTCCTCGGTGGGCGCGCAGATGAAGGTGCGGTCCTCCACACGCGCGACATCGTCCGGATCCGAGCGTGCCAGGTACGAGTTCGGCCTCAGTTCCTCGTTCAGGCGCGTGAACGTGCCCGCTTCGACGAGCTGCTGGCAAAGCTGGTCGTACTCCTCCTCGGAGCCGTCACACCAGTGCACGTCGGCAGGCTCAGTGAGGGCTACCACCTCCTGCACCCAGTCGAGAAGTTGCTTGTTCTTCGTGGGGGCGGTAGCGGTATCTGGCACGGTCGGTTCTACTCCTTCGAGGTTGCTGTTGACTGGAGAGTCAACCATGAATAGGCGGATGGATGCTCCGCTCGCGAACAGACGCCTCACACAAATCCTAGGTTGCCCGGCTCACATTCAGCGCATGCGTAGCGTTTCGTAGACAGTGAGCTTGCCTCCGTTCCAAGCCTTTCTTGACGCTCAGCGGGAGACGGTCTTCCGCTATCTGGTTGCCATGATCGGCCCGGACGATGCGGAGGATGTCTTCCAGGAGACCTTCATCTCGGCGATGCGGGCCTATCCGCGGCTGAAGCCCGATTCGAACCTGCGTGCGTGGGCGCTGACGATCGCGAACCGCAAGGCAATAGACGCGATCCGGGCGCGCAAACGGCGGGCCCTGCCGGTGGAAGACGTGCCGGAGGTTGCCGTGAACGACGGCCATCCGGTCGAGCAGGGGGACGTGTGGACCGCCGCGCGCGACCTGCCCCCTTCGCAGCGGGAGGCGCTGCTCTACCGCTTCGCGGCGGATTTGCCATACAGCGACGTGGCCGCGGTGCTCGGTACGAGCGAGGAGGCGGCACGCCAGCGGGTGAGCGAGGGGATTCGACATTTGAGAAAGGCGATGGCATGACCAACATCGAGAAGGATCTGGCGCTGCGTCTGCCGCCTGACGCCTCGCGTGTGCTGGCGGAGCGCTTCGCGGCGCGCGCAGAGGACGAGGGACTCGTCGATATCGCCTACACCGTGGAGGACTCGCCTGTGGGCCCGCTGCTGCTGGCGGCCACGAAGCGGGGGCTCGTGGAGCTCGGCTTCGAGGGGCAGAAGGAGCTCGACTTCTACCTCGAGCGCCTCAGCCGGGGCGTCTCCCCGCGGATCCTGGAGGCGCCGGCGCGGCTCGATCCCGTGCGGCGCGAGCTCGACGAATACTTCGAGGGGCGGCGGACACGGTTCGACGTGCCGCTCGATTGGAGCCTGTCGAAGGGCTTCACCCAGCGCATCCTGAGGGCCACCGCGAAGGTGCCTTACGGCGAGGTGAGCACGTACCGGCAGATGGCCGCGAAGGCCGGCAACGAGCGCGCCGTGCGCGCGGCGGGCAATGCGCTCGGCGCGAACCCGATTCCGATCGTGGTGCCCTGCCACCGGATCCTCCGCACCGGCGGGTCGCTCGGCGGCTACGGTGGCGGGCCGGAGCGCAAGGAGTTCCTGCTCAGGCTGGAGGGCGCGCTCTAGTGCGCTAGTGCTGGCCGTCTGAGCCGGTGGCCGCGGCGGGTGGCCGCGACTCCTCGGCGAGCGACGTGATCGCGAGGTCGCCGCGGGCGGCGTCTTCCAGCACCTCTGCGGCCTCCTCGGCCGAGCGCGCGTACAGCTCGACGAGCATGTGGATCACGATCTGGTCGCCCTCGTGCTTGTGAAAGCGCACGTGGGTGAAGAACTCGCGCGTGCCGTGGTCGCCGAAGGCGCCGAAGGCGAGCGAGTCGGCGGCGTCAGGCCCCGAGCAGCTCTCCACCTGCTCGCCGTCCACCGTCACCGTGCAGGAGGCCACCCAGGGCGTGCCGGCAACCATTCGCTCCCAGCGATCCTCAACGGCCTCGATCTTGCTGATCCGGCGGCCGTTCTCCTCATAGAAGGTGAGATTGAGGTGCGGCTGGTCGTGGAGGCAGTCGAGGCACTGGACGACGGCCTCCTGCACCTCCTCGACCGGGTCCACCGCCTCGGCGGTCTCCGGGTCGACCTTCAGCACGCCCTCGTAATGAACCTGAACCTCGAGGTTCTGAGACCAGCAGCGGTAGCACCGAAGCCAGCTCGAAGCCGTGCCTATCGAGTCCCTGGCTGAACCTTCCATTCGCTCATTATGCTCCGTGGTCTGGGCGAGCGACCATCGCGGCCGCTGTTTTGCCTGCAGATGGGCGCTTACCCGGTCAGCGCAAATGCACGCTGAGGCCGGCGAGGGCCTTCAGGGTCACGTCGAAGTCGGTGCGCGGAACGCCGCCGAGGCAAGGCGACGTGGTGCCCGCCTCCAGGTAGCGGTGGACCGCCGCCTCGGCCTCCGTGGCGTTGCCCACAGCGGCCAGCTGCTCGAGGAAGCGGTTTGAGATCGCGGCGGCCGCGGCTTCGGTGTCGCCGCGCTTCATCGCCTCGTCGAAGGCGCCGATTTCGTCGCCATAGCCGGAGCGCTCGATCATCGCCCGGTAGAAGGGGAGAGAGAAGTAGGGGATGAGGTCGCTACGCAGAGACGCCCGGGCCGTGTCCGGGTCCTCGGTGACCGCCGCGGGGACGGCCGCGACGATGTCGAAGCCGTCGAGCGTCTTGCCTGCGCGCTCGCGCCCCTTTGTCACCTCGGGAACAACGACGTCTCGGATGTAGTCCGGGTTGCAGAGCCAGAGCATCACGCCGTCGCCGATCTGGCCGGCCAGGCGCAGCATCGCGGGGGAGAGGGCGGCGACGTACACCGGCAGGTCGGGCCGCGGCTCGTAGCCCATGAACCGGAAGCGGGTGGGGAACTTCTCTCCCGGCGGCGGGTCCTCGCCGCGGAACATCGCCCGGATGGCGTTCACGTACTCGCGCATCTCCGCCACCGGCTTGCCGATCGTGGAGCCGAACCAGTTCTCGACCGTCACCTGGTGCGCCACGCCGAGGCCCAGCACCATCCGGCCGCCGGAGAGCTCGTCGATGGTCGCCGCCGCCTGTGCGGTGGCCACCGGCGTCCGCGAGTAGATGGGGAGCACGCCGGTGCCGAGCTTGATTTTTTCGGTGCGGCTCGCGTACGCGGCGAGCACGGTGAGGGAGTCGCGTGCCGCGATGTGGGTGGTGTAGACGGACTCGTAGCCGAGGCTCTCGGCGCGCTCGACCCGCTGAAGCGCGGTCTCGAGCGAGCGGCCGGCGGAGATGAAGGTCCCTACGCCCACGGGGTGTGGCAGCATAGCCCCGGTGGCACGGAGAGGCCATTGATAGGCGCTGTGCTCGCCGGGGGACGGGGCTCACGCCTCGGTCAGGCGAGCAAGCCGGCGGCGGTGCTGGCCGGGCGGCCGCTCCTCTCGTATCCCGTGGCGGCTCTTGCGGCTGTGTGCGATCGGGTGGCCGTTGTGTGCAAGCGCGGCACGAAGCTCCCTGAGCTCGACGGGGTCGAGCGCTGGGACGAGCCGGACGAGCCGCAGCACCCGCTCGCGGGGATCGTGTTCGCTTTGTCTGAGGCGGGCGGCGCGCCGGTGCTCGTGTGCGCGGCCGACATGCCGTTCGTCACCGCCGACGCCTGCCGCTCGCTTTTGGCGACGCCCCCGAAGGGCCTCGCCGTGGTGGCCGCCGCTGACGGCGTGCTGCAGCCGACGTTCGGGCTCTACGCGGGGAGTGCCTTGGAGACGCTCCGTGCGGCGCCGATGAACGGCCGGCTCACGGACGCGGTGGAGGCGTTGGAGCCAACCCGCGTGGCGTTCCCGTTGCGGTTGGTGCGGAGCGTGAACACGCCCGAGGAGTTGGCGGAGGCGGAGAAGCTGCTGGCGGCGGCCTAGTCCGTAGCGCTTACGGCAGCGATGAGGGCGGCTCGGATCCAGGTGTCATCCCCGCCGCTTACTGCAGCAATGACGGCGCCTCGGAGCCGGGTGTCATCCCAAAGTGCACCTATAGCGCACCAATTGGAGACACCTGGCGGGAGAGGAGTCGTTTTAGCGCGATGGGGCCCATTCGGAGGAGCTGGCCCTGACCCACCGCGCTGACGGCAGCAATGAGGGCGGCTCGGATCCAGGTGTCATCCCAAAGTGCACCTATAGCGTGCAGATCGGGTGACACCCGGTGTCTTGTCCTCCGCCGGGCGCCCCTCGCCCGCCCCTAGGGCTGCTGGTCCGGTGGCACCAACGCCTCGGCGTCGGTGACCATCAGGTTGTAGCCGTCAGGGTCGTCGATGCTGAACTCGCGGCGGGGAGGGCCGGGGTCGATCGGGCCTGGCTCGAGGCCGGCCCCTGTGAGTCGGTCGTGCAGGTCGTCGAGGTCGTGCACGTACAGATAGAAGAGCGCGAACTGCTGCTTCGCCGGGACCGGCTCCTCAGTCTCGGCGAGCATGAGCCGGGCCTGGTTGCGTTCCAGCCAGCACCAGATTCGTCGCCCATGGAGCTCGTAGGTGTTTCGCACCTCGAAGCCGAACCGCTCGTAGAACTCGGTCGACTTGACGACGTCCTGAACGTGCACGAAGGGCACGAGGCCCTCGATGTGCGCGCCGCCGTCGCTCGCGGCGCAGCCGTATCCCGGAAAAAATGAAGCGGACCGCGGGGGAGGACTACCCGCGGTCCGCTTCTGGATCTGTCGCTTGGCTTATTAGCCGCGCAGCAGTGTCAACACTGACTGTGGCAGCTGGTTGGCCTGCGCGAGCATGCTCGTGCCGGCCTGCTGGAGGACCTGCAGCTGAGTCAGGTTCGACATTTCAGACGCCATGTCGACGTCCTTGATCTGGCTCTCGGAGGAGGTCAGGTTCTCCTGGTACACGCCCAGGTTGCTGATCACGTGCTCGAGCCGGTTCTGGACCGCACCGTAGGTGGAGCGCATGTCGCTCACCGCGTTGATCGCGGAATCGATCTCGGCGATGTCCTGGGTGTCCGTGGCCGAGAGCTGGAACGCGTTCGACGGGATCGCGCTGCCGTAGAGCGTGGCGGTGGTGACGGAGATCTCCTCGCCGTCGTTCGCGCCAACCTGGAACGTGATCGTCACCTGGCCGTTCAGCAGCGGGATGCCGTTGAACTGAGCCGTGTTGCCGATCCGCTCGATCTCGCAGGCGAGCTGGTTGATCTCGGACTGGATGGCCGTCTGGTCCTGAGAGGACAGCGTGCCGTTCTTCGACTCGACCGCCAGCTCGCGAACACGCTGAAGCATCGAGTGAACCTCGTTCAGCTGACCCTCGGCGGTCTGCACGAGCGAAACCGCGTCCTGGGTGTTCCGGTTGGCCTGGTCGAGACCGTTGATCTGAGCCGTCAGCTTCTCGCTGATCGCGAGTCCAGCCGCGTCGTCAGCCGCCGAGTTGATGCGGTAGCCCGAGGACAGGCGCTGCATCGACTGCTGGAGCTTGTTCTGAGTCAGCTCCAGCTGACGGTGGGCGTCGAACGCCTCGATGTTGGTGTTGATCCTGAGTGACATGGGTGTGTTGTTCCTTCCTTAGACGCGCGCTCCGGCGTCGGCCGGGCGGGGCATCGAATCCGCTTCGGCGCGCGCCGAAGCCTGGTTTTCCTCCTTCACTGCCGCCCAGATCTCCTCGCGGTAGACGGGCAGCGACTTGGGGGCGTCAATCCCGATACGGGCGCTGTTGCCGACGATCTCCATCACGTGAACCGTGATGTCGTCGCCGAGCATGATTCGCTCGCCGGGTTTGCGTGTGATGATGAGCACGGGGTTATTCCTCCTTGGAATACGAGGGACGGATCGGTGCCGCTAGGCGACGCTCGACGCAGTCGTCGGGAGCGTCAGGCCGGCGAACAGCGGCGCCCTCATCGGCACCCCGTCGGCCTCGTTGATGATCTGGAAGCCGCGGCCGCGGGCGACCACGATCGGTGCTTTGAGGTTCGCGGTGCAGTCCTCCACCTCCGCGGTGGCGCGGACCGTCACGTAGACGTCGACGTCAGCCGGGTCGGTGATGCCGATGCGCGCGGCCTCAGCGGCCGAGAGCTCCAGGTCATAGTCGGCGAAGAATCGCCACGGGTTGGTCACGGGAAGGGCGAGCGACGGGTCGTCAAGCGACTGAAGCCAAACGATTGCGCTCGTCTCATCGGTGGCGAGCAGCGCATAGCGCGAACCGCCGAGTCCGATGAGGCCGCTCGGGAACTCGATCACTGCCTCGGCCGCGATCTCCTGTTCCCCGAAGCGGGTGGTCTCGATTGTGAGGGTCATTGAACCTCCCTGGGTCATCCGCTACGACAGGAAGTCGAGTAGCGAGGTCTGGACGATGTGCGCGCCCGCTTGGAGCGCGGCCTGGTACACGTTCGATTGCATGGAGAAGTCGGTCATCGTCTGAGCCATGTCGGCGTCGGTGGTGTCCGACAGCAGGCCGGTGGTGGCCTGCTCGATCTGGGTCAGACGGTTTGTTGCGCTCGTGAGGCGGTTGCTCGTGGCTCCGACCACTGCCTGGGCGGAGCTGAGCTTGGCCATCGCCGTGTCGAGCGAAGAGAGGTCGGTGGTGCGCAGCGAGTCGGCGGACGCCGCGGTGCCGGAGCGCATGTCGGCCGATGCCTGACGCAGGACCGAGAGCAGGCCGCCGTCGCCCGGCGTCCCGTTGCCGAGAACGTCGGAGCCCACGGTGTTGATCTGCACGGACACGCCCGGGCCGATCTGGCGGTAGACGCCGCCCGTGTTGCCGTTGTAGCTGTCGTTTGGGGGCGAGCCGCCGACGGTGTAGGGCGCCGTTCCGGTCTTGGTGCCGGCGAAGATGTACTGGCCGTTGTACTGCGCGTTGGCGTCGCCCTTGATGGCCTCGATCAGCTGGTCGATCTCGTCCGCCATCGCAGAGCGGTCGCTGGTCGAGTTGGTGTCGTTCCCCGCCTGCACGAGCAGCTCGCGGGCGCGCTGAGTGGCGTTCTCGACGCTGCCGAGCGTGGTGTCGGTGAGGTTCGACCAGGCGGTGGCGTCGTTCACGTTGCTCTCGTACTGCTTCGTCGACTCGAGGCTGCCCGAGAGCGACAGCGCCTGGCTCGTGCCGAACGGGTTGTCCGACGGCTTCGTGATCGACTTGCCGGACGAGAGCTTCTCCTCGGTCTTCGACAGACGGTTGGAGGCGTTCTCGAGATCCGACAGGACCCGCGTGCTCACCATGGACTGGGTGATGCGCATCAGAGGCCCACCCTTCCGGTGCGGTTGATGAGCGTGTCGAGCATGGTGTCCATGGCCGACATCGCGCGAGCCGCGGCCTGGTAGCCGCGCTGGAACTTGACCATGTTGGTCATCTCCTCATCCATGGAGACGCCGGAGGTGCTCTGGCGCTGGCTGTCTACGGAGTCGACGAGTGCCTGAGCGCTCGCGGATTGACGGTCCGCCGACTGCACCATGCTGCCGATCCGGGTGACGAAGGTCGAGTACAGCTTGTCGGTCGAGCCGCCGGCGAGGTTGGCGATCGCCATGGCGATGTCGTTGTCGCCCGGGTTGCCGGTGCTGCTCGCCACCACCTGCGCGGCGGTGACATTCACGGCGATCGTGCTCGCCTCGGAGCCGTTCGTGTAGGTGAAGAAGTTGGTGCCGCTGCCGCCCGGGTTGTAGATCGCGTTGACCTTGTTGGCGAGGTCCTTGGCGATCCCATTCAGGTCAGAGCGCAGCGAGTCGATCGTGCCGCCCGTCTTCGACAGGTCGTTGAGGGCGCCGAGCTGGCCGCCCGAGCTCGTGGCCGGCGGGCCGGCGTTGTTCAGGGTCTGCGGCCAGTCGACCGTCGTGTCGGAGATGACCGGGTTGGCGGCGTCGCCGAAGTTGAGGTTGATCGAGCCGTTGCCGAGGTCGGTGACCGACACCTGGGCGAGGCCGGAGAGCTTGTCGAGCAGCTGGTCGCGCTGGTCGAGCAGATCGTTCGGCTGACCGCCCGCGGCCACCTGCTTCTTGATCGCCGAGTTCAGGTTGGAGATCTGCTGCAGGTCCTGCGCGATCTCGCCGTTCGGCGATGCGGTGAGCGAGTTGTACTGCGCGGTGGCCTGCGCGGAAGCGGCCGAGAGCTGCGAGTCGAGCTGGTTGAGCGAGTCGCTGAGCGTCGCGGCCTGGTCCACGAGCGCCTGCTGGGGAGCGGTGGCGTTCGGGTCGTTGTTGTTCGCAACGTCAGACCACGCGCTCCAGAACTTGTTGAGCAGCGACGCGATGCCGTTGTCACCGGGCTCCTGCAGCGCGGTCTCGATCTGGCTCAGCGCGGTGTCCGTGGTCTGCTGCTGGCCGAGCTGCATGTTCTGCGCCCGGTACTGAAGGTCGAGGAACTGATCGCGCACGCGCGAGAAGCCCGTGACCTGCACGCCGGTGCCGAGCGAGGCCAGGACCGACTCGTTGGCGCCGTCGGTCACCTGCAGCGCGCTGGCAGCCTGGAGGTTGGCGTTCTGCCGCGAGTAGCCGGGCGTGTTCGCGTTGGCGATGTTGTGGCTCGTGACGTCAAGCGACTGCTGCTCAGCGAGCAGTCCGCGCAGGCTCGTCTCAAGGCCGAAGAAGGTGGAGATGCCGGTCATTGGTCAGGCCTGCAGGTTGAGGACGTGGTGGCTCTGCGTGTGCGGAGCGGGACCGCTGGGCCGGTAGCCCGCCTGCTCCGGCTCGCGCCCGAGCAGGCGCGTGAGGTGGTCGAGGAAGGCGAGCTCCTGACGCATCAGCGCGCGGTTGATTCCGTGCTCGCGGCTGACCTCGTCGAGCAGCCCGCGGAGCTCGGCGCTCCGCTGACGCGCGCGCTCGGCCGTCGGCTCGGCCATCAGGCCGGTCATTGCCTCGAGCGTCACGGCGGCGGCCGGCACGGCGAGCATCGCGCCCGCGCGCACGAGCAGGTCGGTGCGCTCGGACTCGAGGCGACCGCGCAGGTCCATCTCAGTCTTGATGTCGGCGAGGCGCGCAAGGACGACCTCGACGTCGCGGGAGCGGATCGCCGCCCCCTGCGCGAGGATCGAGCCGAGCAGGCGACGGGCCGATTCGATCTGGGCGTCGAGGTGCGCAAGCACGTCGCGCTCGAACGGCGTCTGGCCGGGCTGAGTCATCGCGGCGCTCACGACTTCGCCTCGCTCTGCTGCTTGAGCGACTGGTAGAGGTTGTCGGCAAGGCCGGTCCCGCCGCCGGACACCAGCGCGCTTGCGAGCTGGTCCGGAAGCATCTGGCTGTAGGCCTGAGTCACGGCGTCGCTGGAGTCGCCCGAGCTGTCGTCGCTCGAGTCGCTGCTCGAGCTGTCGTCGTTCTGCGAGGTGTCGACCATTGCCTGGGTGAGCTGCGTGAGCAGCTCGCGCTCGAAGCCGAGCGCCGCCTGGTAGGTCTGCTTGTCTGCGTCCGTCCCGTTGCGGACATCCGCCGGGAGGGCGGTGTCGGGCACGACGGGCAGCGCGCCTAGTGGATCCATCGTCACTGCTTCACCTGGTTGGCGATGGCGGCCATGTCGTCCTGCATCTGAATGGCCTTGCTTGCGAGTTCGAAGCTCCGCTGCGCGTCCATCATGTCGACCATCGAGTCGGCCATGTCGACGTTGGAGCCTTCGAGGTACCCCTGCTGAAGAGTGGTGCCGTTGCCGGCGATCGGGCGGATGGGCCCGCTCGCAGCGTTCGCGGTGAAGAGGTTGCTGCCGGCGGGCGTGAGCGCCTCAGGCGAGCGCACGCTGACGAGCCGCAGCGTGCCGAGCTGCTTCCCATTCGCCGCCACGGAGCCGTTCGCGCTGATCGTCACCTGGTCACCGGTGGTCCCGCGCGGGACGGTGATCGGCGGCTGCAGGCGCAGGCCCTCCGAGGTGACGAGCTGGCCGTTGGCGTTCAGGTGGAAGGAGCCGTCGCGGGTGAGTGCGAGCTGGCCGTTCGCCTGCCGCACCTCGAAGAAGCCCTGGCCCTGGATCGCGACGTCCAGCATGTTGCCCGTGTTCTGGAGGGCGCCCTGGTCGAGCGTGCGCCCGAGCTGGGTGGCGGCGGAACCGGCACCCTGGTCAACCCCGGCGCCGGCGGCCGTGCGCGCGGGCGTGTAGAGAAGATCGCGGAAACCGACCCGGACCTTCTTGTATCCGGTCGTGTCGACGTTGGCCAAGTCGTTGGCCACAGCGTCCATGTGCTGCTGCTGTGCCGCCATACCGGCGGCGGCGGAGTAAAGGCCCTCCAGCATTACGAATTCCTTTTACGAGGAGTTCGGAACGCGGCTTCTGCAAAGCAGTCCAGCCGTGATCCTGTTGGTCAGCCGGGGTAGTCGGCAGCCCCAAAACGATCTTTAGGGCGATTGGACTAAGGGATCAGCCGTTGATGCTGGGCACCGACGTGACGGCCTTCTGCAGCGTCTCGTCGATGGTGTGGATGGCCTTCTGGCCAGCCTCGTAGGAGCGCTCGGAGGTGATCATGTCGACCATCGCCTGAGCGGGGTTCGTGCCCGAGGACTCGAGCGCGCCGCTCTGCACCGTTCCGGTGCCCCTGCCCGCGGCGCGGCCGGTGAACATCGAGTCGCCGACCTTGCGCGGATTGGTTACGTTGAAGACTCCGGGGTTGGCCGCCGGCGTGCCGGCGGCATTAACCGTGATCGGCCTGCCGTTCTGACCGAGCACCTGGTTGCCGAGCGAGTCCGTGAGGGTGCCGGTGGGCGAGCGCATGAACTGCCCGTTGCGCGTGTAGCGCAGGCCCTGCGGCGTCTGCAGCTCGAAGAAGCCCTGGCCCTCGATCGCGAAGTCGAGCGGCTCGCCGGTGGCGCGCACGGGGGCCGACTGAAGATCGGTGACGGTCCGGGCGATCTCCACGCCCCCGCCGATCGGGCCGATTGCCTGGCCGGAGACCGTGTTCTCGAGCATCATGTCGCCGAAGCTGCGCTGGCTCGAGCGGTCTGCCTTGTAGCCGGGCGTGGACGCGTTTGCCAGGTCGTTCGCGATCTGGTTCTGCCGAACCTGCTCAGCGATCATCCCGGAAGCGGCGATGTAGAGGCCACGCTCCATACCGTCGGGTGATCGGCCGGGTGTCAACATCCTTGAGATGCGAGTCCTCCTCGACCCCGCATTGCTCAAGGCCGAGCTGCCGACGCTGGTGCTGCGGCCCGGGATGACCCTGGCCGCGCGCGTGGCTGAGACGCACGGTAACCGCGGCCTCCTGATGATCGCCAACGCGGCGCTCGCGGCGGAGCTGCCGGAGGGGGTCAAGGCGGGGGACACCCTCAAGCTGCGGGTGCAAGAGGCAACGCCCGACCGGATCGTGATGCGGATGGACAGCCAGCAGCAACCGCCGCCGATCGTGCCCGTGCCGCTGCCGGGGAACCTGGCGGCTCAGATCGAGGTGAACGAGCGGGAGGGAGAAGGGAGGCGGAGTGGGGAGCAGGCCGCGGTGGCGATCACGTATAGGTCACCCGCTTTGGGCGCGATCGACTTCCGGCTCGCCCTCGAGGGCGGCGCGGTGACCGCTCAGGTGAGAGCCAGGGAGGGAGCACCGTACGAGCTGGCCCAGACGCAGGCCGCACAGCTGCGCGAGGCGCTGAACCAGGCGACGGGCAAGGCCGTGCAGCTCACAGTCAGCCCCCGGCACGACCCACTCGATGTCTACGCGTAAACGAGCAGCCGCGCTGCGCTACGAGCCCGGCTCGAGCGCCCCGAAGGTAACCGCAGCCGGCAAGGGGCGGATCGCGGAGAAGATCCTCGAAGAGGCGAAGAAAGCCGGCGTCCCGATCCGCGAGGACAAAGCGCTGGCCGAAGCCCTGGCCGGGCTCGAGCTGGGGAGGGAAGTGCCCGAGGACCTGTGGATCGCAGTAGCGCAAGCACTCGCATGGGCCTACAGGCTGGACCTGCGGTCCAGCGGTCATAGGTCATAGGTCATGGGTCATAGGAAAAGGGCCGACGCTCGAGCGCCGGCCCTATGACCTATCGCCTATGACCTATGACCAGCCGGCCTAGGCAACCTCGGAGAACAGCGACGCCTCCCCGGCAAGCTGATCCTTCAGCTTCCTCTTCAGGTGCCCGTGGATCTGGCAGACGCGGCTCTCGGACACACCGAGCACGTCGCCGATCTCGCGGAGCGTCAGGTTGTTGACGTAGAGGAGCACCGCAACCTCGCGCTCGCGATCCGGCAGCTTGGCGAACGCGTGGCGGAACTTCTCCTTCGCCTCCGTGGCGGCCGAGGCGCGCTCGGGATCGAGGCGCGAGTCGTCCGACACGAGCGTGTCGATGCGCTCGACCGTCGTCTCCTCGTCGGAGATCACGAGCGTGTTCAGCGAGGTGACCTCGGATGCTGCGATCTCGTGCTCGCGGGTGGCGAGCTCCTCCGGAGTCGTGGCGAGGGACTCGGCCAGCTCCTCACGGGTGGGACGGCGGTTGTGGAGCACGATGAAGCTCTCGCGGGCCCGGGCGATGTCGCGCTCCCAGCGGCGCAGCGAGCGCGGCGCCCAGTCCTGACGGCGAAGCTCGTCGAGCACGGCGCCGTGGATGCGGGTCCACGCGAACTGCTCGAGCGTCGCGCCCTTCTCCGGGTCGTAGCGATCGATCGAGTTGATGAGCGCCTCGAGACCGCAGGAGATGAAGTCTTCGACCTCGCAGCGGGCCGGAAGCTCACGGATCTTCTTGTAAACGATGTACTTGACCAGCGGCGCGTAGGTCATGATCAGACGGTCGCGCAGGCGCGGGTCGTTCGTCTTGCGGTACTCGGTCCAGAGCTTCAGAGCGTCGTCGGGCGAGATACGGCGGCGGCTCTTGTCGGATTGCATGGGTTCAGAACTCCTTTTGAGGGTCTCGGTTCCCCTGCCAGAGGGACGTGGATCAAGGTGGAGGGCCCTGACTGCTTGGCTGGGCCGTGAGCGTCCCTCTTGCTGCCGGGACATGGCTATATCGGCGACCCCACCAGGGCTCTTCATCCCACGAATGGTGTAAATCCGATCGGAAGGTCGTCTAGGAACTCGGGCGCCTCAGCTTTTGCCGGCGCCGGTCGATCACACGGGGCGTCCGTCCCTCCAGGAGGTCACGTTCCCCATGGCTCTTCGACTCACCACCGCGTCCGCTCCCAAGACCGCTCGCCGCTCCCCGCTGGAGCTGGCCGCCCTCGCGCGCGCGGCTCTGCTGAAGGGCGACCTCGCGGCCTACCGCGACCTCTTCGCGCAGGCCAAGGAGGACCAGAACATCCATAGCCGCTTCCGCTCGCGCACCACTCTGATCGAGTCCGGGATGGCCGGGACGAAGGCCGCCCCGCCCCGCTCGGTCGCTCCGATCTGGCTCGCGATCGCGCGCGCCGGCATCGAGATCCTCGAGGAGGAGCCGCGGGAGCCCGTGCTTCTCAACTATGTCGGCGTCGCGTTCTACGAGCTTGGCGCCCTCAAGCCGGCCGAGCAGCTCTTCAAGGCCGCCCGGCGGCTCGACACACAGCTTCCCCACGTGGCCCGCAACCTGGACGAGATCGCGCGCCGCCGCCGCAAGAACGTCGATCTGATCTCCAAGCTGCCGCCGGCGATCGGGCTGGCGGTGCCGCCGCTCGCCCGACGGGTCGAGAGGATCGCCGCCGCCGCCGTGCCGGCGAAGGACATGAAGATCAGCCTTGTGATGATCGTCAAGGACGAGGAGGAGATGTTGCCTCGCTGCCTCGAGGCGGTCCACGATGCGGTCGACGAGATGGTGATCGTCGACACGGGATCCAGCGACTCGACAGTCGAGATCGCGGAGTCGTTCGGCGCGCGCGTGCTCCACCACGAGTGGACCGGCGACTTCTCCGAGGCGCGCAACGTGTCCCTCGACGCCGCCACCGGGGACTGGTTCCTCTATCTGGACGCGGACGAGGTGCTCGTGCGCGAGGACGCGCACCACCTGCGCGAGATGGCGGGGCAGACCTGGCGCGAGGCGTTCTTCTTCGTCGAGACGAACTTCACCGGCGACCTCGACGACGGCATGGCGGTGAACCACAACACGCTGCGCATGTACCGCAATCGCCCCGAGTACCGCTTCGAGGGCCGCATCCACGAGCAGCTCGCCCACTGCCTCCCGGGCGGCATGCCGGAGCGCATCGGGCAGCCGTTGGCGCGTATCGAGCACTACGGCTACCTCGGCGCGGTGCGTGACGCGAAGGAGAAGTCGCGCCGCAACATCGAGCTGCTCGAGCGCCAGCTCGAGGAGAGCGAGCCCACGGCCTTCCTCTGCTTCAACCTCGGCTCCGAGTACGCCGCGGCGGGCGATGCGCAGCGGGCGCTGTCCGAGTTCGAGCGCTCCTGGATGCTGCTGCGCGGCGACCCGGAGATGATCTCCTACGGCTTCGTCCCCTCGCTGACCAACCGCCTGGTGAAGGCGCTGCGCAGCACCGGCGACCCCAAGCGGGCGAGCGAGCGCGCCGACGAGGGCCTCGAGATCTTCCCCGGCTTCACCGACCTGGTGTTCGAGCAGGCGCAGTGCGCGCGCGAGCTTGGAGATCTGGAGAAGGCCGCCGAGCTTGTGGAGCGCTGCCTCGAGATGGGCGACGCCCCAAGCCGCTACTCGCCGATGGTGGGCTGCGGCAGCTATCTGGCGCTCGGCATGATGGCCGACATCCGCCGCGAGCAGGGCGACTTCCCGACCGCCCAGCGCCTGCTCATCGAGAGCCTCGAGAACCACCCCGGCTTCCTGGGGGCCGTGCACCCGCTCGCGGCGATCATGCTGGCGCAGGCCACGCCGTCCGACGAGGTCGTCGCCACCATCGAGTCGATCGTGGCCAAGCTCACGCCGAACGTTCACTTCATGCTCGGCAGCGCGCTATACGAGCAGCGCCATGCGGAGGCGGCCGAGGCCCAGTTCCGGGCGCTGCTCGAGAAGCAGCACTCGAGCGATGCCGCTCGCGTGGCACTCTCGGAGACGCTGCTGTCCCAGTGCCGCTGGCGGGAGGCTGCCGAGGCCGTGGCCGACGTGGAGCCCACGAGTGGTTACACGCACGTGGCTCTCCGCAGCGAGCTGTTCGCTCGCATCATGGACCGCGACGCGGAAGGCGCCGAGCGGGCCCTCGAGCGTGCCGAGGCCGCCGACATGCTGCGCGCCGACCTGGCCTTCTTCCGCGAGTGGCTGGGAGTTCGCACAGGCGAGCAGCCCTCCGAGAGCCTGCCCCTCGAGGCCGGCGCCCTGCTGTCCGTGACGCTCGAAGCGCTTCTGCGCGTGCACGAGGTGCAGGCGTTCGCAGAGCTCGTCCCGCTGCTCGAGCGCGTTGGGCTCCCCTGGCGCGAGCAGCGCGAGCTGCTCGGCGGGATGTACCTGCGCCGCGGCTTCCTCGAGTCCGCCGGCGACGAGTGGGTGGCTGTGGTCGAGAGCTCCGGGCCGGACGCGCGGGCCATGTTCGGGCTCGCTCAGGTGGCCGTGTCCCGCGGGCTGCTCGAGGACGCGAACTTCTTCGCCGCCCAGGCGCAGGAGCTCGATCCCGAGCACGCGGGCGTCGACTCGTTGCTCGGCGCAATTGCCGCCGCGGCCTGAAACTCATGTGTCAAGTTTCTGAAGCGGCGACCGAATACACCCCACAGACCAATCGCGGTCCGGTCTAGGGACCGGATCCAGACTCCTCACAAGGAGGGCGAAGGAAATGAGCTTCGAAGTGCCACCCGTCAGCGGTGCGGAGCAGGTGATGCCCGCGCAGGCGACCCGGCGCACGGACAAGCAGGTAGCCGCGACCAGGGAGGACAGCGCGGTGCAGGTGGACATGATTCCCAGCAGCCCCCCGGCGGAGCTGCACGACCAGATCGACGCCGCTGGACAGCGGGTCGACGAGCTTCGCAGCCAGGGCCGCGAGCTCCACTTCGCGTACGACAAGAGCACGCAGCGCGTGCAGATCCAGGTGCGTGACCTCGACGGCAACGTCCTGAGGACGATCCCGCCGTCGAAGGCGCTCGAGGTCGCATCCGGGGCCTCGCTCGACTAGTAGGAAGGCGCCTTGGCAACGAGCACAAACCAGAGCCTCGCGCTCACGGGCCTCGCGTCCGGCCTCGACACGAGCTCGATCGTGTCGGCCTTGATGCAGGTCAACTCGATGCCCGAGACCGCGCTCAAGAACCGCCAGACTCAGACCCAGGCGCGCCAGTCCGCGCTGACCGCGATCCAGACCGAGATCCAGAATCTCAAGGACACGGCGGACGCACTGTCTGACCCGGGCCTGTTCGCGGACACCCAGACGGTCGACACGAGCGACCCGACGAAGATCACCGCAACGCGCGTATCCGGCGCGGGCACGGGCGGGACTCAGATCACTGTCGCCCGTCTGGCCAGTTCGCAGCAGCGCACCTACAACTACACCTCGGGCGCGAGCGACTCCCTGCTCGACTTCGGCAACGGCCAGACCCTCACGGTTGCCGCGGGCACCAGCATCGACGACCTGGTGAGCGCCATCAACTCGGGCAGCAGCCTGCCCGTGTACGCCGCGTCGATCACGGATCCGAATGACCCCACGGGCCAGAACAAGCTGCTTGTCCTGTCGAGCAAGACGCCGGGCTCGAGCGGCGACTTCTCACTGGCGGCCGACTCGACCGCGGGTCTGTCAGAGATCACCGCGGACGCCAAGGCGGGCGCGGCCACCGGCGCGAGCCAGACCTTCGGCTACACGGCCGACCCGGTCAACCCCCAGACGATCACCGTCAACGGCGTGAACGTGTCGATCAACGCGAACGCGTCGCTCGACGACGTGATCAGCGCCATCAACGGCACGAGCGGCGTGGGCGCGACGGCGTCGAAGGACGCGAACAACCAGCTCGTGGTCACGAGCACCACGCTCGGTTCGGGCAGCAGCCTTAGCGTCACGAGCTCGCAGCTGGCTCAGGTGAGCTCCACCGCCGGCCAGGACTCGACGCTCACAAACCTGAACGCCATGTACTACCTGGACGGCAGCGCCACGCCCCGCTATTCGGACTCGAACACCGTGACCGACGCGATCCCCGGCGTCTCGCTCACCTTCAAGGCCGCGAGCACCGATCCGGTCACGGTCATCGTTGGATCGCCGGCGGCGGACAAGGACGCGATCCACCAGAAGGTGACCGACTTCATCAGCCAATACAACTCGGTGATGGACGACCTCAACTCGAAGCTGAACGAGCAGCCGGTGGTGAACCCGTCGACCCCCAGCGATCTCGTGACGGGCCTGTTCTTCGGCGATCCGATGCTGGAGAACATCCAGGACAACCTGCGAAACCTGATGATGAGCCCGATCGGAACGAACTCCAGCCTGAACCTGATGTCCGAGATCGGCATCTCCACCGGAGACACCACGGGCGACGGCACGGTCAACCAGGACTCGGTGGACGGCAAGCTCACGCTCGACGCGGACAAGCTCGACTCGATGCTCGACTCGGACCCGGACGCCGTGCAGAGCCTGTTCGGCGCCGCGCTCGGCGGCAGCGGCTTCGGGCAGGCGTTCGACGCCGTGCTCGCTCCCGAGCTCGACCCATCGAATGGCGACTTCGCCCAGCAGCAGACGCAGGCGAGCGACGAGCTGAGCGACCTCGCCAGCCAGATCTCGGACATGGACGACAACCTCCAGCAGACGCAGCAGCGGCTGCAGGCGCAGTTCGCCGCGATGGAGACCGCGCTGTCGTCCAGCCAGAGCCAGCAGCAGTGGCTCATGGGCGAGATCAGCGGACTCTCCGCCAACGCCTAGGGCTCAAACTCGGCCGCCTTCGGCCGACTACTGAGGCGATCCACTCCCCAGAACGGAGATCCCCTCGATGAACCCCACCCTCGCTCCCCAGGCTTACAAGGAGAGCGCGATTCTCACAGCCCCGCCGGAGCGCCTCGTTGTGATGCTGTACGACGGCATCCGCCGCTTCCTCTACCAGGCGGCCGTCGCGATGCGCGAGGGGAACATCGAGGCCACCAACAGCCGCCTCCAGCGGGCCGAGGCGATCATCGACGAGCTGAACAACACGCTCGACATGTCCGCCGGCGAGGTCGCATCCAACCTGCGCTCGCTCTACGTCTTCAGCAAGCGCCACCTCATGCAGGCACGCCTCAAGCGCAGCCCGGAGATGATCGAGGAGGTCTCGAAGATCCTCGACACCGTGGGGGACGCATGGCGTCAGATTGCCGGCGCCTGAGCGACCGCTACGAGCAGCTCGCTGAGCTGGCAAGGACCGAGCTCGCGCTCGTCCGCGCCGGCGAGTGGGAGAAGCTGGCGGAGCTCGACGCGAACCGCCAGGCTTTGATGGCGCAGCTCCCCGAGCGCGCGCCCCAGGACGCGCTCCCCGCGCTCGACCGCACGGCCGAGCTGCAGCGGCAGGTGTCCGCCGAGCTGGCGAAGGCGATCGCGATCGTCAAGCAGCAGCTGGGTCGCATCGAGCGCGGCCGCGGCGCCGTGCGCGGCTACGCGCCGTCGCTCGAGCGGCGCAAGCTGGTCGACAGCGCCGGCTAGGGGTCGGCTAAAGCGGCGGCAACCGCTGCCGATCACCCCAGGCGACCCCAACGGATTGGTGGTCGGCGAGCTCATGGATGGGCGGCGAAAGGCATCCATGTCTCTGTTCGACAACACCGAGCTCACTCTCTCCGCGGCAATCCGGGGCGCCGGACTTCGCCAGACGGCGCTGTCCGACAACATCGCGAACGCGAACACCCCGGGCTACCAGCGCCAGGACGTGGACTTCGAGTCCGCGCTCCAGTCGGCGATGGCCGACGGCCAGAACCCCGAAAATCTTCAGTTCAGCGTCCAGACCGATGCGTCGGCTCCGATGCAGCCGGACGGCAACAGCGTGGACGTCGACACCGAGTCCGCGAAGCTCGCCGAGAACGGCCTCGACTACGAGTCGCTGATCACGGTCGCGAAGGCGCGGCTCGACATCCTCCAGAGCGCTATGGGCGGTGGTGCCTGATGGGCATCTTCGACTCGCTCGACATCTCGGCCAGCGGCCTCAGCGCCGAGCGGCTGCGGATGGACGTCACCTCCGAGAACCTCGCCAACGCGCAGACCACGCGCGGCGCGAACGGCCAGCCGTATCAGCGCCAGGAGGTCGTGCTCCAGCAGGCCGGCGGCGGCAGCTTCGGCGCGACGCTCGCCGGCGTCATGGGCGGCTCGGGCTCAGAGACCGCTCCCGGCGGCGTGGAGGTCGCGGGCATCGTGCAGGACGCGACACAGGGCCAGCTCGTCTACGACCCCGGCCACCCCGACGCGAACGCGCAGGGGTACGTGCGCATGCCCAACGTGGAGCCGGTGGAGGAGATGACTGACCTCATCACCGAGTCGCGCACCTACGAGGCGAACGTGACCGCGATGTCCACCGCCAAGTCCATGTACACCAAGTCCCTCGACATCCTGCGCTGATGCCCATCCCGATCGATCCAACCATCGTCGCGAACGGGCCTGAGTGGCAGATCCAGTCGCCAACCGCGACGCCCGGCCAGCAGAGCGGCGGGCAGAACTTCGGCGGCGCGCTCACCCAGGCGATCTCGAGCCTGTCAAACGAGCAGACCCAGGCCGCCGATGCGGCGCAGCAGCTCGCAGCCGGCACCGCCAGCGACCCCGCGTCGGTGGAGATGTCGGTGGAGCGGGCCAAGCTCGCGATGCAGCTCGCGTCGCAGCTTCGCACCAAGGCCATCGAGGCCGAGTCCGACATCTTCCACACACAGGTCTAGGTAAATGGGATCCCTCATCCAGAACACCAGCACGAAGGGCAAGATCGGCATGGCGGCAGCGGCACTCGGCGTGTTGCTGGTGGCGGTGATGCTGATGAAGATGGCGACCTCGCCGAGCTACTCGACGATCGCCACCGGTGTCGACCCGGCGCAGACCGGCAAGATGACCGCGGCCCTCGACACCAAGGGCATCAAGTGGAAGCTCGTGAACAACGGCACCGGCATCGCCGTGGACTCGGGCCAGACCGCGTCCGCGCGCGTCGCGCTCGCCGAGCAGGGGCTGCCTCAGAGCGGCCAGCCCGGCTTCGAGCTCTTCGACAAGCAGAAGCTCGGCGCAAGCAACCTTCAGCAGCAGGTGACCTATCAGCGCGCCCTCGAGGGCGAGCTCGACCAGACCATCGGCCAGGTGCAGGGCGTGACGAGCGCGCAGGTGAACCTCGTGCTCCCGCAGGAGCAGCTCTTCAGCGACGCCAACTCCACCGCCAAGGCATCGGTCCTGCTCGACACCGGCGGCAGCGCGCTCGACCCGAACGCGGTGCGGGGCATCGCTCAGCTCGTGTCCGGCGGCGTGCAGGGCCTGACGCTCCAGAACGTCTCGATCACCGACTCGGGCGGCCAGCTTCTGTGGCCCACGGCCGACTCGCTCGGCAACGGCCCGAGCGCCAGCCTCAAGGAGGCCGCGCAGTCCCGCTACGACCAGCAGCTCGGCGCGCAGCTTCAGTCGCTGCTCGACCAGACGGTCGGCGCCGGCAAGGGCACGGTGCAGGTGAACGCGGACCTGAACGTCGACCAGACGAGCAAGGACGCCCTCGTGTACGCGAAGAAGGGCGTGCCGCTCACCTCGCACAAGCAGAACGAGCTCCTGAAGGGCGGGGGCGGCGCCTCCGGCACCGCGGGTGCCGGGGCGAACATCCCGAGCTACGCGGGGGCTGGCGCCGGCGGCGGCAACAACAACTACAACAACAAGGTCCAGGACGACACCTTCGGCGTGTCGAAGACGGTGTCGCACACCAAGGTCGCGCCGGGCACGGTGAACAAGCTCGACGTGGCGGTGCTCGTCGACAAGTCGATTCCACCGGCCACTGTCGCGCAGCTTCAGTCGGCGCTCGGCGCCGCCGCGGGCATCACGCCCAAGCGCGGCGACGCGATCACGGTGAGCCAGGTGGCCTTCGCCAAGCAGCCGGCTCCCACAACGCCGAAGACGCCGCTCAACCCGATCGGCTACGCCAAGTACGTCCTGATGGGCATCGCGCTCATGGCCTTCCTGTTCTTCATGATGCGCCACCTCAAGAAGCGCGAGGACGAGACGCTGATGCGCAAGCCCACGTGGCTGAACGAGATCGAGTCTCCCACCTCGCTCGCGGAGCTCGAGGCGAGCACCGAGTCCCAGGTCCCCGTGCCGGTCGAGTCCCCCACACGGAAGGGAGTGGAGGAGCTCGCCGACCGCGCGCCTGACCGCGTGGCACAGCAGGTCCGCATCTGGATGAACGAGGCGTAGGCGATGTCCGAGGCTCTCGACATCCCTGTGAGCAAGACGCTCACGCCCGGCAAGCTCAACGGCCGGCAGAAGGCCGCGGTGCTGCTCGTCTCGCTGGGCGCGCAGCGCGCGTCCTCGGTGTTCAAGCACCTGCGGGAGAACGAGATCGAGCATCTCTCGCTTGAGATGTCCAAGCTCGACGCCGTGCAGCCGGAGGCCGTGGACTCCGTGTTCGACGAGGCGTCCGAGCACATGATGGCGGCCGAGTACATCGCGCAGGGCGGACTCGACTTCGCCCGCGAGGTGCTCGAGAACTCCGTCGGCGAGGACCGCGCGAAGGACATCATCGGCCGCCTCTCGGCGATCATCGAAGTCCGTCCGTTCGAGTTCCTGCGGCGCACGCCGCCGGAGCAGATCCAGGCGTTCCTCGCCGGCGAGTCCACGCAGACGCTCGCGCTCGTGCTCGCCAACATGCACACCTCGATCGGCGCCCAGGTGCTCGCGCATCTCCCTCCGGAGACGCAGGCGGAGGTGGCGATGAAGATCGCCGAGATGAGCGAGACGAGCCCCGACGTGATCAAGGACGTCGAGGCCGTGATGCGCCAAAAGCTCGCGCTCGTGAAGTCCGAGGACTACTCGGCATCAGGCGGCGTGAAGGGCCTCGCAGACATCCTCAACTCCGCCGACCGCGCGACCGAGCGCAACGTGATCGAGACGCTCGCCCAGAAGGACGCGCAGCTCGCGGAGGAGATCCGCATGCTGCTGTTCGTCTTCGAGGACATCATCAAGCTCGACGACCGCAGCGTGCAGCTCGTGCTGAAGGACGTCGACCAGAAGGACCTCGCGCTCGCTCTGCGCGGCGTTTCCGAGGAGGTCAAGCAGAAGATCCTCGGCAACATGTCGCAGCGCGGCTCCGAGATGCTCATCGAGGAGATGGAGTACCAGCCGCCTCAGCGCCGCTCGGTGATCGAGGAGGCGCAGGGGCGCATCGTCGGCAGCATCCGCCGCCTCGAGGACGCGGGCGCGATCGTCATCGCCCGCGGTGGCGACGACGAGGAGGAGGCCGAGGAGCTTGTCTAGCGTGGCCGAGGCGCCTTCGGGCGCCTTCTCCTTCGACCAGCTTCCGCCGGAGCCCGCGGGCGCGCGCGTGGTGGCCGGTGTCAATCCCCATGCGATGGCCGAGGACTTCCTCGCCGCTGCGCGGGCCGAGGCGGACGACATCCGCCACGCCGCTCGCCAGCAGGGCTACGAGGAAGGCTTCCAGGCCGGCATGGCGGCCGCGCGCGAAGAGCTTGCGCCCGCCACGGCGGCGCTCGGCGAGGCGCTTGCCGAGGCCGAGCGGCTGCGCGCCGATACCGCGGACGTCGTGGAGGCGCGCGCGGTGGAGCTTTCCCTGCGGCTCGCCGAGAAGGTGCTCGCCGGCACGCTCGACGTGCAGCCCGAGCGTGTTGTGGACGTGGTCCGCGGCGCGCTGCGCTGCCTCGTCGAGCGCGAGCGCGTGGTGGTCCAGGTGAACACGCTCGACCTCGACCTCGTGCGCGACGCGGTGGAGCCAATCGCGGCCACGCTCGGCGGGATCGACAGCCTGGAGGTCCAGGAGGACCGCCGCGTCGGGCGCGGCGGTGCACTCGTCCGCAGCCTCGCGGGCGAGGTGGACGCGACCATCGAGACGAAGCTCGAGCGCGCCCGTGAGGTGCTCGAGGCCGAGCTGGCGCGATGAGCCTGGCGGAGGCTCCTCTCACGGGCGTCTTCGACGCCCTCAAATGGAGCGACCTTCATGCTCGTCGTGGCCGCGTGATCAACCTGATCGGCCTGATCATCGAGGCCACCGGCCTCGAGGCCGAGGTGGGGGAGGTGTGCCAGGTCGAGACCGGGCGCAACCGCGACTCGGTGCCCGCCGAGGTTGTGGGCTTCCGGGACTCGCGCACGCTGCTGATGCCGCTCGGCGAGATGCATGGCATCGGCCCCGGCCGCGCCGTCACGCCCACCGGTCAGCAGTTCCGCGTGAGCGTGGACAACGATCTTCTCGGCCGCGTGCTCGACGGTCTTGGCCGCCCGCTTGACGACCGCGGCGATGCGCCGGCCGGCCGGTCGGTGTCGACGATCGCGCAGGCGCCGGATCCCATGGAGCGCTCGCCGATCAAGGAGCGCGTGTCGCTCGGCGTGCGCGCGCTCGACGCGCTCGTGCCGTGCGGCCGCGGCCAGCGCCTCGGCATCTTCGCGGGCTCGGGCGTGGGTAAGTCCTCGCTGCTCGGCATGATCGCCCGCTCGACGTCGGCCGACGTGAACGTGATCTGCCTCGTGGGCGAGCGCGGCCGCGAGGTGCGCGAGTTCATCGACCGCGACCTCGGCTCGGGCCTCACCCGCAGCGTGGTGGTCGTGGCCACCTCCGACCAGCCGGCGCTCGTGCGCATCAAGGCCGCCTTCACCGCCACAACCATCGCCGAGTACTTCCGCGACCAGGGCGCGAACGTGATGCTGATGATGGACTCGGTCACCCGCTTCGCGATGGCGCAGCGCGAGGTGGGCCTCGCGATCGGCGAGCCGCCCGCCACCCGCGGCTACACGCCGAGCGTGTTCGCCCTTCTCCCCAAGCTGCTCGAGCGCTCGGGCAACAACAGGACCGGCTCGATCACCGGGCTCTACACCGTGCTCGTCGACGGCGACGACATGAACGAGCCGATCGCGGACGCCGTCCGCTCGATCCTGGACGGCCACATCGTGCTCTCGCGCGACCTGGCCCACGCCAACCACTACCCGGCGATCGACGTGCTCTCGAGCGTGTCGCGCCTCGTGGGCGAGGTGGTCACTCCGGAGGTGCGCGCCGCCGGCCAGAACGTGCGCCAGCTGCTGGCCGCCTACAAGGAGAAGGAGGACCTGATCGCTATCGGCGCCTACCAGCACGGCGCGGATCCGGTGACGGACCTCGCGATCGCCAAGCGCGACCCGATCAACGGCTTCCTGCGCCAGGCCGTGACCGAGACGAGCACGGCCGACGAGGCGGACGAGTTGCTCATGCAACTCGGCGAGGAGCAAGACCTCCGACCTCCGACCTCCGACCTCTACGAAGAACCGGCTCAACCCGCGCCCATCGCCCCCGGTCCTTCTGCCATCCCACCCCTCCATCTGGCGGTCTAGCTGCCGACTAACGAGAACGGATGACTCCCACCAGACACCCGCGCGTACGCGAGATCGACTTCCGGCGGCCGTCCAAGTTCAACCGCGAACAGGTCCGCCGCATCGAGGTCGCGCACGAGAACTTCTGCCAGTCGGCCTCGAGCCGCATGTCAGCGGAGCTCCGCACGGAGCTCCAGCTCGGCGTGCTCAACACGGACCAGCTTCCGTACGGCGTGGTGATGGCCGAGGAGGTGCCGCGCCAGGCGCTTGTGAACCTGCTGCGGATCGACCCGCTGGGCACCGAGGTCGCACTCATCATGGACCTGCCGCTCGCGCTCGCACTCGTGGCGCGCCTGCTCGGCGGGCACGGAGCCCCGTCCGGTCAGCCGACGTCGCTCACGGACGTGGAGCTGACGGTGGCGCAGCGCGCGGTGACGAGCCTGGTGAACGCTCTTTCGTCCACGTGGCACGACCTCGCGGACGTGAGCCTCGCGCTCGACGGCCACGCGATCTCGCCGATGACCGTGCAGATCGTCTCGCCGAGCGAGCCGACCCTGCTGCTCAACCTCTCGGCGATGATCGACGGGCTGATGTCGATCATGACGCTTGTGATCCCGCACAGCGCGGTGGAGCGGATCATGTCGAAGCTCGAGCAGGGCCACTACGGCGCGCCGCAGATCGACGAGCACAGCGCGGCAGACATGCACAACGCTGTCGGCGACGTCGAGATGAACCTTCGCGCCGAGGTGGGGGCGGTTGAGCTGCCCCTGTCCGAGGTGCTCGCCATGCAGGCCGGTGACATCGTGCGCCTGCGGCGGCCCGTTTCCAAGGGCGTCGTGCTGTACGCCGGCGACGTGGCCGCGCACGTCGGTGATCCCGGCCGCAACGGCAACTCGCGCGCGGTCCAGATCCGCCAGCCGTGGGGAGGTGTGTCGTGAGCGAAGAAGAGAACCTTCCTTCAGCGGAGGAGATGCGGGCGCGCTATGCCGACCTCATGAAAGATGAGGACGAGGTCGGAGGCGGGAGGTCGGAGGCCGGAGAGGCTGAGCCCGAAGCGCCTCAGGCTGCCGTCGAGGAGCCGGCTCCGACACCCGACACCCCGGCAGCGCCCGCTCCAGTTCCGGAACCGGAACCCGTAGACGAGCCGCCGGAAGTCGCCGAGGACCTTGTTGAGCATCTGCTCGATGTGAACGTGCGGCTGTGGGCGGAGCTCGGGCGTGCGCGGCTGCCGCTTGCTCAGACCGTTGCGCTGGGCAGCGGCGCAATCGTGGATCTGGACAAGGAGCCCGAGGACGAGCTCGACGTGCTCGTGAACGGCATGCCGTTCGCCAAGGGAAAGCTGCTTCTCGTTGATGGGGAGTGGGCGATCCGCCTCGAGCGCATCGTCGCCGCTCCGGCCGCCGTCGAACAGGCGTCCAGCTCAGGTTCAGGAGCCTGAGCCGGCGTCGATCACCCGGGCCGTGGACCGTCCCTTCACGTTCAAGCTCGAACGCGTTCGCGCGCTCAGAGAGCGTAAAGAAGACCTCGCCAAGGAGGAGCTCGCGGCTTCGCTCGCAATGCGGCTCCGTGGCGAGGCGATGCTGCGTGCAGCGGCCGAGAGCGTCGAGCAGGCACGCGGCGTTCAGCGTTCCGCCGCGGGCGCCCCGATGACCGCGGCAGAGCTTCAGGCGGCCCAGGCCTACCTCGAGCGGACCGAGCGCGAGCGCGAGAGCGCGTCTCTCGACCTCGATCGCCGCGACGCCGAGGTGGACTCCCGCCGGATGGCCCTCCAGAACGCCGCGCGCGAGCGCGAGGTGCTCGAGCGCCTCAAGGAGCGCCGCCGCGTCGAGCATGTCCGTGAGGAGAACCGCCGCGAGGGCGCCGCCCTCGACGAGATGGCGATCACCATGCATCGCCGGGCGGGGTACGCGGCATGAGCGTCCAGTCCGCCATCTCCCGGGTGTCGCAGCTCGAGGCCATGATCGCCGCCGCAAACGGCGGCTCGCCGTCGCCCTCGGCCGCCACCTCCACGACCTTCGACCAGCAGCTCTCGCAGGCCACCGACGTCACCGCCACGAGCGCGAGCACCAGCTCCACCGCCGTGGACTCGACCGGCTCGGGCAGCGTGCCGTACGAGCAGCAGATCGACGCCGCCGCTCAGAAGTACGGCATCGACCCCGCCGTGCTCAAGGGCCTGATCAAGCAGGAGTCCGGCTTCAACCCGGACGCCGGCAGCCCGGCCGGGGCCCAGGGCCTCACGCAGCTGATGCCGGGGACGGCATCCGCGATGGGCGTGACGAACCTTCACGATCCGGCGCAGTCGATCGACGGCGGCGCCCACTACCTGAAGATGCAGCTCGACCGCTTCGGCGGCGACTACAGCAAGGCGCTTGCCGCCTACAACGCGGGACCCGGCGCCGTGCAGCGCTACGGCGGCATCCCGCCATACAGCGAGACGCAGAACTACGTGAAGAGCGTGCTCGCGTTCGCGCAGCAGTACCGGCAGTCCGACTCCACCACCAACTCCTACTCGACGGTTTGAAAAATGACACCTGAACGCAGCGCAGCCGCAGAGGCACTGACCTCGCAACCACCGCCCTCAAGGCCACCCGCGAGGGGTAGGCAAGAAGGTGGGGGAGACCACTTCGAAACACTCCTCGACCAGCACCAGGCCCGGACCGCCGATGCGGAAGGCCAAGTAAAGGAGTCAGGACAGGACTCCACAAAGAGCAGGTCGCAGGTCGCAGGTCGCAAGTCGCAGGGCGACGCCGACAAAGCGCACGACCACGACAAGTCGCAGGACGATACGAAGACGGCGAAGGCCGTCGACAACGGCACCGCTGCTCAGCAGGCCGTCGTCGTGCCGCCGGCCACTCCGCAGGCACCCCTCATTGCTGCCGTTCCGGCGACGCCCGTCGTGGCGACCCAGCCCGCGGATGCCGTCTCGATCTCGCAGGTGGCCGGCAAGGTGGTTCAGGCGGCGGCAGGCCCGCAGCTCCCGACGGCCGCCGCCGGCGCGCCCGTGCAGCTGACCCCGCCGGTCCAGCTCGCGGCAACGTCCACCGCTCCCGTCGTAACCGCCCCGAAGGCCGCGACCACGCAGCCCGCGGCTCCGGTCGCACAGGCGCCGCAGGCACCTGACGCGCCGAAGCCGGTGGCCGACCTCCCGCAGCCCACGGCCGCGCAGGATCCGACCAAGGTCGCCCCGACGCAGCCGAACCCGACCCCTCCGGCCTCCGACCTCCGGCCTCCGACCGCACCACAGGCGCCGCAGGCGCCGGCTGCGCCCCACGCAACTCCCGCTCCGAACCCCAACACCCCCCAGCAGGACTCGCAGCAGCAGCAACCGCAGCAGCAGGACCCGAAGGCGGCCGCACCAGCACCCGCCCTGGCGCCCGCGGCCCCACACCAGCCGCAGGCAGTCACGCCTCCGGCCTCCGTACTCCCTACTCCCAACTCGCCGGTTATGCCGCAAGCGCCGGCGGCGCCGACGCCGCTGACGCCAGCAGCTGCGCCCGCACCCACGCCCAATCCCCCGGGCGCCCGCCTGTTCCAGGCGGTGGAGACCGTGCAGCAGGTGATCCGCATCTCGCAGTCGAGCGGGATCACCCAGGCGCGGGTGCAGCTCCACCCGGAGGAGCTCGGCTCGATCGACATCCACCTCCGCGCCACCGCGGACGGCGTGATCGCCCGCGTGGTCACTCACGCCTCCCAGGCTGCCGCGGTGCTCCGCGACGGCGGCGACGAGCTTCGTCGCCAGCTCGCTCAGCAGGGCATCAACCTCAGCCACTTCGACGTCGGAACCAGCAGCCAGGAGCAGGCCCAGAGCGGCTTCCTGGCGGGTGACGGCGACAGCCGCCGGCGCGGCGGCTCGACCCGCTCGAACGCATCCGAGCCGGAGCTCCCCGCCACCCCGACCCCGGAGAAGACGCTCAGCCTGCCGAACGGCGTGCTGGTCGACGTTCTCGCCTGACCAAGGAGACAGACAGCAATGGCAATTGATCCGACACTCAGTCTGACGACGCCGACCTCCGCGGCCAACCAGACGGACAACAAGAGCAACACGCTCGGCAAGGACGACTTCCTGAAGATCCTGGTCGGCGAGATGCAGAACATGAACCCGATGGACTCGAGCAGCCAGGACCCGACCCAGTCCGTCACGCAGATGACTCAGTACTCGATCCTGGAGCAGCTCCAGAACATGTCGAGCTCCGAGAATTCGGCCCTGCTCTCGCAGCAGCAGACCCAGAGCCTGTCCCTGCTCGGCAAGACCGTGGACTACACGGCCGCCGACGGCAGCGACGCCAGCGGCGTCGTGCAGAAGGTCGACTTCGCGGCCGACGGCTCGAGCCAGCTCACGATCGACGGCATCACCGGCATCAAGCCGGGCGCCATCACGGGGGTCAAGTGACCGACACCGTCCACAATCCCGCGCTGGTGCCGCCGGGCCTCGCGCCCGCGGCGCCTGCCGGCGCCACCCCGGTCACATCGGGGCGGACGGAGCCCGTCAGCGGGCCCTCGTTCGCCGAGATCTTCCGGCAGCAGCAGACCGGCAGCCTGCAGTTCTCGCAGCATGCGCTGCAGCGCATCGAGCGCAGGGGCATCGACCTCTCGGACGGGACGCTTCAGCGTCTCGAGGCGGGCGCTGCCCGCGCCGCGAGCAAGGGCTCACGCGACTCGGTCGTCTTCGTGGACAACACCGCGTTCGTGGTGTCCGTCCGCAACAAGACCGTCATCACGGCGGTGGACAAGGAGCACATGCGCGAGCACGTGTTCACCAACATCGACTCAGCGGTGATCGCCTAGCAGGCACCCCGCGAACGGAATCCGGCCGGACCCCACGGACGGGGAGGCCGCTTCAGCGAAAGGAAGTGATGCCCCGATGATGCGGAGCATGTTCGCCGCGATCAGCGGCCTCAAGCAGCACCAGATCATGATGGACGTCACGGCGAACGACATCGCCAACGTCAACACCATCGGCTACAAGTCGAGCCGCACCACCTTCAAGGACTCGCTCGCCGAGCTCCAGCGCGGTGGCGCGGGCCAGGGCCAGGGCTCTGGCGGTCAGAACCCGTCGCAGGTGGGCCTCGGCGCCCAGCTGGGCTCGATCGACAGCAACATGCAGTCGGGCGCGCTCCAGTCCACGGGCAACGCGCTCGACGTCGCCATCCAGGACGACGGCGAGGGCTGGTTCCGTATCGGTTCCGCCACGGTCAGCGGCACGACCGCGACGCTCTCGCCGGGTACGACCCAGTACACCCGCGCGGGCAACTTCAGCCGCGACGACCAGGGCTACCTCGTCACCGAGGACGGCTACTACGTCATCGGCCGCACCGTGCAGAACACGACCGCCGGCGGCGTGCCGGCCGGCGCCGACCAGCTCCTTCAGATCCCGAACGGCGCGACCAGCGTCGCCATCGGGCCTGACGGCGCGGTGAGCTACCTGCCGGCCGGGTCGAGCACCCGCACGGTGGCGGGCTACATCTCGCTCGCGATCTTCCCGAACGAGAACGGCCTGCAGCGTGCGTCCGGCAACCGCTGGACCGCCAACACGGCATCGGGCGCCGAGGAGATCGGCACCCCGGGCGGCGACTTCGGGAGCACCCAGTCGGGCACGCTCGAGATGTCGAACGTCGACCTCGCCACCGAGTTCACGAACATGATCAGCGCGCAGCGCGGCTTCGAGGCCAACTCGCGCGTGATCTCGACCGCCGACGACATGCTCAACACGCTGGTGCAGATGAAGCACTAGTCAGCGGCCGGTAAAGCGTGACCACGCGGCACGGTAGGGACGAGGGACCCCTGCCGTGCCGCGCGGCACGGAATCGAGTGCCCAGTGGCCAGTGCCCAGTAGCCAGTCTGGGCACTGGGCACTGGGCTCTGGGCACTGAGGAAACCAATGATCACTCTTCACCGACTAGGCCACTCCGACGAACCGTTTCTGCTCAACAGCGACCTGATCGTGACTGTCGAGGCCTGCCCCGACACGCACGTGGCGCTCGCTACGGGCAACAAGATCGTCGTGTCGGAGAGCCCCGAGCAGATCGCCGATGCGGTGCGCGAATGGCGGGCCAGCATCCGTCTCGCCGGGCTTCGAACGGTCTAGTTAGAGCCTTCTGAGGCCAAAGATTTCCCCTCCCCGGCCGACTACCGGGGCCGGAGGCTTGCTGCTTTGAAAGCTATTTCTGCCATCGGAATCGGAGTTGCCGTCGCGGGCCTGTTGATGGGCGCGATGATGGACGGCACCCAGATTCCGGCCTTCATCAACATCCCCGCGATGCTGGTGGTGCTCGGCGGCACCTTCGGCGTGACCATGGCGGGCACGTCGATGAACCAGATCAAGCTGATCCCGAAGCTCTACAAGCTCGCGTTCAGCCCGCCCGAGTACAACCTGCGCGAGCGCGTACAGCTGCTCGTGAAGTTCGCCGAGATGGCGCGCCGCGAGGGCCTTCTGGCGCTCGACGACGAGCTCCAGAACGTCGAGGACGAGTTCACCCGCAAGGGCATGCAGCTCGTGGTCGACGGCACGGACCCCGAGCTGGTCGCCCAGATCCTCGAGATCGAGCTCGAGTCGATGGCCGCCCGGCACGCGAAGGGCGCCCAGCCGTTCGAGAAGGCGGGCGGCTTCGCTCCCACGCTCGGCATCACCGGCACGGTGATGGGCCTCGTGCACGTGCTCGAGAACCTCTCGAGGCCGGCCACGCTCGGCCCGTCGATCTCTAGCGCCTTCATCGCGACGCTCTACGGCGTCGGCTCCGCCAACGTCGTCTTCCTGCCGGTGGCGAACAAGCTGAAGTACCTCTCCTCGGTGGAGCAGGAGCTGGGCTACCTCACCATCGAGGGGATCCTCGCCATCCAGGCCGGTGACAACCCGCGCGTGGTGGAGAGCAAGCTGATGAGCTACGTGGCTCCGGACGAGCGTGCGACCGAGGGCGAGGCCGAGGCTGCTGCCCCGGCCGCGACCGAGCCCGCCGCGGCGGCGGCGTAGCCATGAGCGCCCACCGCGGAGGGCGCCGCGGCCGCAGAGGCGGGCACGCGGGCGAGCACGAGAACGAGGAGCGCTGGCTCCTCACCTACTCGGACATGATCACGCTGCTGATGGCGCTGTTCATGGTGCTGTTCTCGATCTCGTCCGTGAACACGTCGAAGTACAAGGAGCTGCAGAAGTCGCTCCAGGACGCCTTCTCGGGCAAGATCCTCACCGGCGGAAAGCAGATCGTGAACAGCGGGAGCGACGGCAAGAGCCCGAGCGACCAGGCCTCGCCGCTGATCGCCCCGATCAAGCCGCAGATCGGCCAGACCAGCACGAACAACGACAAGTCCGCGGCCGCCGACAACAAGGAATTTGCCCGGATCAAGCGGCAGATCGACACCTACGCCCGCCAGCACGGCCTCTCAAAGCAGCTTCAGACGGTGATCGCGCGGCGCGGTCTGGTGGTGCGCCTGCTCACAGACCAGGTGGTGTTCGACCCCGGGCAGGCGGTGCTCAAGCCGCAGGCCACGCCGGTTCTAACCGGCGTGGGTCACGCCCTGAACATCGACAAGAAGCACCCGATCATGGTCGAGGGCCACACCGACAACGTGCCGATCAGCGGCTCTCAGTTCCCCAGCAACTGGGAGTTGTCCACCGCGCGCGCCTCAGTGGTGGTCCGATTCCTGATCCACACGGGCATCGACAAGTTCCGTCTGGGGGCCGCCGGCTACGCAAATCTCTACCCCGTGGCCTCCAACTCCACGGCAATTGGTCGATCAAAGAACCGACGGGTGGAAATCGTGCTGCTCCGGCAGGACCAGCAGATCACCCCCGACAGTCCAGGGAACGGATGAGAAGCAGCTCCATGGAGGGAGTTCCAAGTGAAGAAGAAGTTGAAGTTCATCATCCCGATCGTGCTCGTGCTGTTCGGGGGTGTGTACAAGACAGTGCTCGCCAAGCCGGCCAAGGCTCCCAAGCCGAAGATCGCCGGCACGGTGTACGTGATGCCGAAGGAATTCCTGCTCAACATGGCTGACGGCCGCTACGCAAAGCTTGATGTCTCGCTCGTCCTGGACCCGAAGGAGGTCGTGCCGACCGCCGAGGGCGCCAGCTCCGACGCGAGCTACGGCGCGCTGCCGCAGGAGCCCGCGGTGCGCGACGTGATCACCAACATCGTCACGGACGAGCCCTCGAACGACCTGATCCAGCGCGCCGGGCGCGAGAAGCTGAAGAAGGAGATCCTCAAGGGAATCCGCGAGAACACCGACGTGAAGGTGGACGAGATCCTGTTCACCGACGTCGCGGTCCAGTAGGAGGAGAGCTCGTGTCCCAGGAGATCGAATACCAGGCCCTCGAGAGCACGACCGTGACCGAGCAGCGCGCGGCGGACCTCCACCGGCTGGAGGACGTGCCTGTGGAGCTGGCCGTGGAGATCGGCCGCACCCACATGACGATCGGCGAGACGCTCGCCCTCGGCCCCGGCTCCATCGTGTCCCTGAACCGCCTCGCCGGCGAGCCCGTGGACCTGCTGGTGAACGGGAAGCGGATCGCCAAAGGCGAAGTCGTGGTTATTGACGAAGAGTTCGGACTACGCCTCACAGAAGTTGTCTCGCCTGCGCGCAGGTTGCGTGAGGCTGAGTCCTCGCTAGAGAACTAGTGCCCAGAGCCCAGTGCCCAGTGCCCAGAAATCGGGACTGGCCACTGGGCACTGGCCAGTGGGCACTTAGGGGCTAAAGCCCCGGCCGAAGCGGCCGAATACCCCGGACGGTCAAGTCCCTCAACCTGACCGTCCCTCAATGCGATTGGCTCAACTTTCGATCGCCGCTTCGGCGGCTATGGCTGGCATTCTCGTGCCGGCACAGGTGGCTCTCGCCAAGCCCTCCGGGCCTGGTGAGAACACGCCGCTGAACCTTCCGACGCACACGACGCAGAGCGCCAGCACCCCCGGCGCGAGCGGCGGCAGCCTGGTCCACACATTCGTGGGCCTCGCGATCGTGCTCGCCGTGATCTACGGGCTCTACTGGGTCCTCAAGCAGGTGAAGGCCGGCAAGGAGGAGCGCAGCTCCGGCCAGGGCCTCTCCAGCATCGCCACGCTTGCGCTCGGCCCCAACCGCGCCGTCCACCTCGTCCGCAGCGGCCGCGAGTACGTGCTCGTCGGCGCCAGCGAGCACGGCGTCACGCCGATCCGCACCTACTCCGAGGAGGAGGCGCACGACGCCGGCCTGATCCCGGACCCGGCCGACGTGGACGCCGAGGGCCTCGAGGCCCCGCTCCCAGCACGCCCGCAGAAGAGCGGAATCCTGCTCAAGGACGTCCTCGACGAGATCCGCCGCAGGACGGTGCGGAAGTGAACATCCACGCCTCGGGCGGCAACGCCGTCGAGATCTTCCTGATCATCGCCGGGATCTCGCTGGTCCCGGCTCTGCTCTTCACGGTCACCGGCTTCACCCGGATCCTGATCGTCCTCGGCTTCATCCGCAGCGGCCTCGGCACGCCCACCGCGCCGCCGAACCAGGTGCTCGTCGGCATCTCCGTCTTCCTGACCATCTTCGTGATGGCGCCCACCTTCACCGCGATCAAGAAGGACGCCATCGACCCGCTGAGCCATCACAAGATCACCCAGGCTCAGGCGATCCAGCGCGGCCAGGAGCCGCTGCGCCAGTTCATGTTCAAGCAGACGCGGGAGAAGGACCTCGCGCTGTTCGCCAAGCTCGCGCACCTCAAGCAGCCGAAGACGCGGGCGGACATCCCCACCTACACGCTGATCCCCGCCTTCATCATCAGCGAGCTGAAGACGGCGTTCCAGATCGGCTTTTTGATCTTCCTGCCGTTCCTCGTGATCGACTTAGTCGTCTCGTCGACCTTGATGAGCATGGGCATGATGATGCTGCCGCCGACGTTCATCTCGCTGCCCTTCAAGATCCTCCTGTTCGTCCTGGTGGACGGCTGGAACCTCGTCACGCAATCGCTCGTTCAGAGCTTCCACTGACCTGAGGTAACGCATGAGCCAGGACGTCGTCATCAACCTCGTAATGCAGACCATCACCGTCGCGATGAAGGTCGCGCTGCCGCTCCTTCTCGCCGGCCTGGTGGTGGGCCTGCTCGTGAGCATCTTCCAGGCGGTCACCCAGATCCAGGAGATGACGCTCACGTTCATCCCGAAGATCCTCGCGGCGATCGTGGTGATGATCGTCGCCGGTCCGTGGATGCTGAATCAGATCATCACCTACACGCAGCAGCTCTGGCAGGGCATCCCGGGGATCGTCTCGTGAACACGCTGCTCCAGCAGTTCAGCGAGCGCCAGCTCGTGGGCTTCATCCTCGTGCTCGCGCGGGTCAGCCCGCTGTTCCTGCTTGCGCCGATCTTCTCGTCGAAGATGGTCCCGGCCCGCGCGCGCGGCGTGCTGGCCGTGGCGATCTCGTTCGGACTCGCGCCGCTCGCGATGCACGGGCAGCACCTGAGCACGGACACGACCACGCTCGCCGGCCTGCTCGGCAAGGAGATCCTCGTGGGGCTCGCCTACGCGTTCGCGCTCGCGGCGGTTTTCGCCGCTATCAGCACCGCCGGCTCGCTGCTCGACATGGCGGTGGGCTTCTCGTTCGGCTCCCTGGTCGACCCGATCACCGGCGTCCAGTCCACGATCCTCGCCCAGCTCTACGCGATGGTGGGCGTGCTCATCTTCATCGTGCTGGACGGCGACCACTGGATGATCGAGGGCCTCGCGCGCAGCTACCAGCTCGTGCCCTTGACGAGGTTCCCCTCGATCAACGCCCTGGTCGGCGGCGCCGACAAGGCCTTCATCTCGATCTTCGGCTCCGCGATCGAGCTGGCCGCGCCGGTGATGATCGCGGCCCTCCTCACCGACTGCGCCCTGGGCCTCGTGGCCCGCGTGATGCCGCAGCTCAACGTGTTCTCGCTCGCCTTCCCGGCGAAGATCGCGATCGGCCTGCTCGTGATGGGCGTCTCGCTGCCGTTCGTCGGCGGCTGGATCTCAGACCAGGTGCAGGTGTCCGTCTCGTCCGCCCTCCAGTCCATCCACGTGGCGTAACCGATGCCGGGCGAGCGCACAGAAAAAGCGACTCCCAAGCGCCGTAATGAGGCGCGGAAGAAGGGGCAGGTCGCCAAGTCGGCGGATATCAACGGCTCGGTCGTGATGCTGGCCTCGCTGTTTGCGCTCGGCTCCTTCGGCCCGAAGATCGTGCAGACGCTCGAGAACTCGATGCTCAGCGGTCTCGGCCAGATTGCACACCCGGACGTGGTCACCCAGCAGGGCCTCGGCAAGCTGATGCTCTCCACCTTCTCGGGAGCGCTCACCGCGGTCGCTCCGCTGGCGGGCGTATGCATGGTGGCCGGCGTGCTCGCGAACGTGGCGCAGGTCCGCCCCAAGATCAACGCGCAGGCGCTCAAGCCGGACATCAAGAAGCTCAACCCGCAGAACGGCATCAAGCGGCTCTTCGGCCCCTCGAGCGCCTTCGAGGCCGGCAAGGGCCTGCTCAAGGTCACGCTGCTCGGCGTGATGGCATTCATCACCGTCAAGCCGAAGATCGGGGAGATCGCGGCCTCGGTGGGCATGTCGCCGCAGGACTTCCTCTCCGCGACGGGCACGATGATCCTCGCCGTCGGACGCCGCCTGGCGGTGGCCTACCTCGTGATCGCGATCGGCGACTACTTCTTCCAGCGCTACCGGCACGAGAAGTCCCTGAAGATGTCGAAGGAGGACATCAAGGAGGAGGGCAAGCAGCACTCGCTGCCGCCCGAGGTGCGCAGCGCGATCCGCCGCCGTCAGATTCAGGCAGCCCGCGCCCGCATGATGTCGGCGGTCCCGCAGGCGGACGTGGTCGTCACGAACCCGACCCACTTCGCCGTCGCGCTCGCATACGACGGCAACAAGGGAGCGCCCGAGGTGCTCGCCAAGGGCCCGGACCTCATCGCGAAGCAGATCCGCAAGATCGCCGAGGAGCACGGCATCCCGATCGTCGAGGACCCGCCGCTCGCCCGCGCGCTGCACGCGAGCGTTGAGATCGGCCACGAGATCCCCGAAGAGTTCTTCCAGGCGGTGGCTCAGCTGCTCGCCTACGTGTACCGCATGGCAGGTAGGAGGGCCAGCTGATGGAAGCCACGATGGGCCGCCTGACGAAGCACACCGACCTGCTCGCCGCGGGCGCGGTGGTGCTCGTCGTGCTGATGATGATCATCCCGCTGCCGCCGATGCTGGTGGACCTCTTCATCAGCCTGAACATCTCGGCCGCGCTCGCGATCGTCGTCACCACGCTGTACCTGCCGACCGCGCTCGACTTCAGCTCGTTCCCGAGTCTCCTGCTGCTCACCACTCTCTTCAGGCTCGCGATCAACGTGTCGGTCACGCGCCTCGTGCTGCTCCACGGCGACGCCGGCGGCGTGGTCCGCTCGTTCGGCCAGTTCGTGGTGGGCGGCAACGTGATCGTCGGCCTCGTGGTCTTCCTCATCCTGATCGTGATCCAGTTCGTGGTGATCACGAACGGCGCCGGCCGCGTGGCCGAGGTGGCCGCGCGTTTCACCCTCGACGCCATGCCCGGCAAGCAGATGGCGATCGACGCCGACCTCAACGCCGGCCAGATCACCGACGAGGAGGCCCGCCAGCGCCGCAAGGACATCGCCCGCGAGGCGGACTTCTACGGCGCGATGGATGGTGCGTCCAAGTTCGTGAAGGGCGACGCCATGGCCGGCCTCTTGATCGTCGCGATCAACCTGCTCGGCGGCATCGTGATCGGCCTGCTCCAGCAGCACATGTCGATCGGCGCGGCCGGCAAGCACTTCTCGCTGCTCACGGTCGGCGACGGCCTCAGCGCTCAGATCCCCGCGCTGATGATCTCCGTTGCCACGGGCATCATCGTCACCCGCACCGCGTCCGAGAAGGATCTGGGCAACGACATCGCCAGCCAGATCACGGGCCAGAAGAAGGCTCCGCTCGTGGCGGGCACTGTGATGATCGTGCTCGCGGCCGTGCCGGGCCTGCCGAAGATCCCGTTCGTCGTCATCGGCGGCCTCTTCCTCATGCTGTGGCGTGCGATCAAGGACCGTCCGGATCCGCTCACGGCCGCCGAGCAGCAGTCGCAGCTCGAGCAGGCGGCTGCGCAGAATGAGCTGCCCGCTCCGAAGGACGCGGCGCTCGAGGCGCTCCAGGTGGATGCGCTCGAACTCGCCATCGGCTTCGGCCTCGTGCCGCTCGTGGACGAGTCGGCCGGCGGCTCCCTGCTCGCGCGCGTGAAGACCATCCGCCGCCAGATCGCTTCCGAGCTCGGCGTGGTGATCCCGCCCGTGCGCATCCACGACGAGGTGGGCCTCGAGGCGCACGAGTACGTGGTCAAGGTGCGCGGGGCGGAGGTGGCCCAGGGCCGCATCCTCGCCGGCCATCAGCTTGCGATGGACCCGGGCGACGCCGTGGGCCAGCTCCAGGGCGTGCCAACCACGGAGCCCGCCTTCGGAATCCCGGCAACGTGGATCACGGACGCCGCACGTGCGGAGGCCGAGGCTCTCGGGTACACGGTCGTGGACCGGGAATCGGTGATCGTCACTCACCTCACCGAGACCATCCGGGCCAACGCAGGGGACATGCTCACACGGCAGGACACGCGCCAGCTGCTCGACCAGCTCAAGGAGACCAACGCCGCGGTGGTGGAGGAGGTCGTGCCCGACGTCCTCCAGCTCGGCGAGGTGCAACGCGTCTTGCAGAACCTGCTGCGCGAGGGCGTGTCGGTGCGCGACCTCGGCACGATCGTCGAGGCGATCGGGGACAAGGCGCGCGTCACGCGCGACCCGTCGCTGCTCGCCGAGTACGCGCGCCAGGCGCTCGGCCGCTCGATCACCGCGCCGCACCTCGACGCGGAGCGCAAGCTGCGCGCCATCTCGCTCGACCCCGTGGTGGAGCAGGAGGTGTCGGAGTCGATTGCGCAGACCGCCGATGGCGAGTACCTCGTCCTCGAGCCGTCGCGCGCGCAGCTGATCGTGTCGGCGCTCAAGGATCAGATGGACAACGCGCTCGCCCACGGCGGCCGTCCGGTCCTGCTCTGCTCGGCTCGCGTTCGCCGCCATCTGCGGCGCCTCTGCGAGCAGGCGCTGCCTCAGCTTCCGGTTTGCTCGTACAACGAGGTCATGCCCGGTATCCGGGTAGAGACCGTGGGGGTGGTTAACGCATGAGCGCGGCTACACGCACATATCGCGGCAGTTCCCTCGAGGAGATCCTGCCTCGCATCCGGGCCGAGCTCGGTCCCGATGCCGTGATCACGCGCCGGCGGGAAGGGCTCACCGGCGGGCTCGCGGGGTTCTTTCAGAAGCAGTTTGTTGAGGTGGAGGCGCGGGCGGGAGTGCCCCGCTTTGAGGCTCTCGATGACTCGGAGGCGTTGCCGGACGCGTTGAAGAGGTCGGAGGTCATGGGTCATAGGTCAGAGGAACAGCCTCCGGCCCCGGCCATTCAGAAAATTCTTGAGCAGGCCGCGCCGTTCGCGGATCAGCTCTCAAGCGCCCTCGAACGCACGTCACCTGCGCCTGGCACCGCTATGGCGCCTTTGGTGGCCGGCAATCGAGCACCGGGTGAGGCCCGGGAGATCGTTGAGGATCTCGTTGAGGCCGGGCTTCACCCGGTGCTCGCCGAGGGCGTGGTGACCGAGACGGTGTCGCACGTGATGCCGTTCTCGCCGCACCTGTCGCTCGAGCGGATGGTGCGCGAGACGCTCGCAAAGCGCATCCCCGTGCAGTCCACGTGGACGCGCCGCGGGCGCACGATCGGCTTCGTCGGTCCCGGCGGTTCCGGCAAGACGCTGTGCACCGCCCGTCTCGCGGCCACCTACGCCGTGGGCAGCGACCTGCCGGTGATCGTCCTCACGCTGCGCCCGCGCGACGGCGGCGCCGAGCTCCGCTCGCTGCTCGAGCCGTACGCGATCGGCGTGCACGCGGTGGGTGGTCCCGACGAGGCGCGCGCGATCATCGCGGGGGCCCGCGAGCACGCGCTGATCGTGATCGACACACCCACTGTCTCGCCATCCGCACCGGCGGAGATGGACCGCCTCGCGGCCGACCTCGAGCGCATCGGCGTGTACGAGGTGCACCTCACGCTTCCCGCAACCGTCGGCGGCCACGCGGCCGATGACGTGCTCAACGGCTATGCGCCACTCGGCGTCTCGCGCATCGTGCTGACACACGCCGACGAGACCGGCCACGTCGGTCCCGCGGTGGGTCTCGCCATCCGCAGCGGCCGTCCTTTCTCGTACATATCGAGCGGTACCTCGGTGGATGGAGGGCTATTGCCTGTAAATCCCCACGCGCTCGCGTCGATCATCGTGACATGAGCAGCAACGCGGTCACGCCAGGACAGCGCGTGGAGTTGAAGATCCGCGGGCTTGGCAGCACGTCCGGCAACGTGGAGACGCTGTCCGATCACGCGATCATGATCGCGCTGGTGGTCGATCCCGGCGCGGGCGCCAAGGCGCTCGGCGACCCGGACGCCACGCTCGAGTTCCCGTCAGGCCGCGGCGTCTACCGCCAGGAGGGCTTCGCGCGCTTCGACGGCCCGCCCGGCTCGGTCTGCTTCGTCTCGAGGGCGGAGGCGCAGCTCGTGCAGCGCCGTGAGTTCGCCCGCGTGCAGGTGCACATCCCGGTGGTCGTGAAGGTCGGCGGCTGGGCGGCCGTGACCTACGACACAGAGAACGTCAGCGCCAACGGGCTGTTGCTCCGTCAGCCCACGCTCGGCGCGGGCAAGCTCGAGCTCGGCACCGTCCTTTGGGTCGAGATGGACCTGGGCGATGGCGAAGGTCGAGTTGAGGCGCGTGGCACGGTCGTCCGCGCGGCCGACAACGGCGCCGTGGGCGTGCGCTACGACCACATCAGCGAGGAGCATCAGGAGCAGCTCGCGCGCTTCGTCCTCCGCACGGAGATCGAGCTGCGCAGAAAGGCACTTAAGTAATGGCCAAGAAGTCGAAGGGCGACGACCAGCCCACCACCATCACCCCGGCAGGCGCCGAGGACATCAAGGTCTCCGCGCACCCGCGCGCCAAGCGGGAGATCCGCCGCTGGAAAGGCTTTGGAGGCATGGCCGGCTTCGCCCTGATGGCTTGGCTCTCGTGGCGTTCGGGCACCGACTTCGTGCACCTCGGCCTGCGCGCGCTCCTCGGCGGCCTGGTGACCTACGTGGCCGTGTGGACCGCGGCGGTGTACGTGTGGCGGCAGATCGCGATCGCGGAAGTGCGCCAGCGCGCACGCATTCTCGCCGAGCGGAGGTTCGCCGCGCTCGACGCAGCCGAGAGGGAGCGCGCTGCCTAGCGGATGAGTCATGGAGCCGATCCAGCCAATCGGCCCGAGGGTCTACGAGATCCCGGGCGTTGAGCGGGTCTCGCACCGCGTAGA